>JAZGFE010000253.1:0-3801 GCA_036479215.1 Nannocystaceae bacterium
CTGGTACTTGATGGGATCCCTGAAGAAAGAACTCGTGATGTAGAGATTGTTTCGGTCCTTGGAGGCAATCGCCTCAGTCACTTCATGCGCTCGAGTTTGCATCTTCACCCACTCCTTAAAATGATCAACCGTCTAACGCTTGGCATCAGCCGCCGCCGTAGGTGGTCGGCTGGATGCCATTGTTATGCATAGCTATGACAGAAGGCGGATTACCCCCGCTGTCCCATTGACTTCGACCCTCTGGCCGTCGTAGAGCTTCGTCATCACCCGGTCGATGCCCACAACGCACGGCTTTCCGTACTCGCGCGCGATCACTGCGCCGTGCTGGAGAATCCCACCGACTTCGAGCACGACCGCTGCAGCGTTCACGAAAAGCGGCGTCCAGCCGGGGTCCGTCGTGTAGGCGACAAGCACGTCCCCCTTCTCGACCGGCTTGTCGCGCGGGTTGCGGAGCACCTTCACCGGCCCCGTCACCACTCCCGGTGACACGGCCATGCCGACGAGCTCGCCTGGCTTCCCCTCACGCGGCGGTGGGCGCAGGATCCGGCCACGCGAGTCGATCACTTGCGGGAACTCCGTCACGTGGGCGGCGAGTTGCTTCGCGAAGCGCGTCCGCTCCTCGCAGAGCCTACGCAGATCCAACGTGGGATCGCGGGCGGCCGCCTCGAGGTCGCCAAACGTCAGGTCGAAGACGTCCTCGGCCGCATCGAGACGACCCTCATTTGCCAGACGTTTCCCCTCGATCAGGGCACGCTTGCGAATCGCGTAGATAAGCATGACCCCGTGGTACTTGGGCGTGTCGCGGGTTCCGCCGAACAGATCGATGAGTCGGTAGATGCGTCGCAGCAGCGCTCGACGCAGCCACCCCCAGCGTCGCAGCAGCTCTTCGTAGGCGCGCCGCCGCTCATCGACGTTGCCCTGGTGCGCGACCTCCGGGTTAAAGCCCGCCTCGTCGACGCCCATGAAGGACATCTGCTGCAGCGCGATGGTGGGGTCGTCGGCGTAGCGCGGGCTAGCTACGTCCATCTCGTGCGGGCCGCGACAGCCGAACCGCCACTGGAAGGTGTCCCACTCGCTCAAGAACTCAACCGGCATCTCGCGCTTATCGATCCGCTCGGCCAGCGCGGTGAGGTCATCGAAGTCGGGGCGGTCCAATAGCTTGGTCAAGCGGAATAGCGCGATCCCCTGCTCGACAACGAGGTTGCCCGTGAAACCCCGCCTGAGCTTCTCGGCCAGCGCTCTAGTCTCGTCCGACCTCCTCAAGATCAAGAAGTTGGGCGAGACCAGCCCGGCGACCAATGTCGGGATCGTCAAGTTGAACCATTCCCAAAGTGTGATTTGGGTGTACGTCCGTGCGAACTCGTCGAGTGGAAGGCCATAGTCGAGGTTCTCGGTCATCTCTGCCTCGAAGGCGTCAACCTTCCGCTGGTACGCGCGCCGGGCGCGGTCAGGCGTGAGGAAGGCCACGAGTGGTTTCCAGAAAAACCCGCGCATCATCCAAATGGCCTTGGGAAAAGAGAACAGGAGTCGGAGTCGCACCCACGGCGGCCGCCTCACCGCGCGGTATTGCTTCGGATCGATGTTGGCCAGGACCTCCGCTATCAACGCGTCGTAGTTGGCGGCGTGCTTCGCCATCGCCTTGGGAGTCATTCCCAACCACATCAAGTTAGAGACGTTCAAGTAGAATCGGCTGCCCGCCGCAAACACCAGCCCCCTTGCGGGCGTGAAGTCCTCGATCCCGAGGAGTCTCTTCAGCAGGTTCGAATACAGCATGTCTTGTATCCAGGCGAGACCGAGCGGCGAGATCGGCTCGTTGATGACCAGACCCTGTGAGAGTCCAGCGTCCGAGTACAGCCGCCTGCGTTCGCCTGGGTTCGTCACCATCTCGGGCGGGAGTGGTACGTATGTGGTGATGGGGCGCGCTTGCAGCACGTGGAGCTGACCATCAGCGTAGGCCCACTCAATGTCCGTCGGGTGTCCGTAGAGCGCCTCGATCCGACACAGCACCTTGACGATCTCGCCGAGCTGGGCCTCACTCAAGGTCAGGTCCGTTGAGCGGTATCCTTTGTACTCCACGGTGCCCCCGTCGCGAGCGAGCCAGATCGAAACCTGCTTGGTGCCGAGCTTCGTCTGGACGTGTTTGCCACTCACCTTGTCGACGACAAAGTGGTCGGGCGACGCAAGCCCTGCGACGACCGACTCGCCGAGTCCCCAGTTTGCGTCGATGACGGCCTCGTCGTAGTCGTTCGTCAGCGGGTTGAGTGAAAACCCGACCCCCGCAACCTCGCTTGTGATCTGCTGCTGGACGACGACGGCGATGCGAGGCGACAGAACGTTGAACCCGTGCTCCCGCTTGTAGAGGAACACGCGCTCATCGAAAGTCGAGGCGAAGCAGTGTTGCAACGCTTGCTCTAGTTCGTGCCCGAGAACGCCCAGCTTAGTCTCGTAGCCACCGGCGAACGAGGCCGACGCCAGGTCTTCCTCGGGCGAGGACGAGCGCACCGCGAACAGCACGTCGTCGCCCAGCGCTGAGAGGTTCTTGCGCAGGTCCTCCAGAGCTTGCCGCTGGGTCGCCGTCAGCTGGAGGGCAGGGCAGAATCCCCTCAGCTCGTTGCAGAGGGTCGCCCACTTGTCCGGCGTCGCGTCGGCCAGCGCGGTCCAGGTCGCGGACGCCTTGATCTCGTCGAACCAGGGCGCGAAAAACTCCGTGGTGAGCACGACGCCGGGCGGAACGGGCAAGCCCGCTTCGACCATTCGGATCAGCGAATAGCCCTTGCCGCCGACCTCTGCAAGGGTCGTCTGCTCTGTGCCAGGAAACGAAATAATCAGGGTCATGTCTATACCTTTGCACTCAATTGTTTGGATAGAACACGCCGCTCGCAACGCCCATTGGCGGGTCGCCTTTGTCAAGTGGTGACCACCTGATCAGCGTGTCTCCGTTGTAGGGATAGAAAAGCCTTGCGCGGCGTAACGACCAAGCTCACTTGCCGCTATGAAGCGCAGCGGAATAGCGGTCGAGTGCAGCGCTTTGTTATGCAGGCATTTCCGGTACTCGACCTGCCGATCAGTCACAAATGCTGTGTCCAACTCATTGTAATTGCGTGAGCGGTAACTCGTTGATTTAGCTTAACGATTTGGACCAGAAAACACCAGCAACCGAAGGTGTTCTGGAAGCAATTTGTACTGCCAATCGCGCTCGGCGGAAATTGCCTCTTCGTCAGCGTTCACAACTGGAGCAACGGATATTGCTATCCCTGTCTCTTTTATTGGCTCTTCAAGTAGAGATGTAACTTCAGGAACATTCTGCAGAAAGTGTTGTAGGTTGGCATACTGCTTTTTAGATCCGCTTGTTATCTCAAATCGGAAATCTGCATCCTCAACTCTAGGATTATGGTTACTCAAACTAACACCCATTCTTTTCTGTTGGAAAGATTATTTTACCGATCTACGGCTTCAGAACGTCGCCTGAAGCTTCTACTCCAACGCTTCGGCCTCCTGCTCTCTTCCGGTTTCTCGATATAATTTTGCCAGTGCCTCCCGGTAGGTTTTAACAGAGGGGTGATTTAGGTGAGTATCAACGCCATGCGGCTTCTAACACTGCCTTCGCGTTCATTCCTCTCCAGGATTTGCACGGCTTATACCTGACCTGGTTGGTCGACGCGATAGTGATGATCCTGGTCGACCGGATGTGGAAGAAGTTACCGCCCGATCACCCCGCGGTTGACAAGATTGGCGCGACTACGATTGCCTCGACAGTTACGGATTCTAAGCCTTTCCCTACCTAACGCCTAACTTTGGCTT
>JAZGFE010000254.1:0-3242 GCA_036479215.1 Nannocystaceae bacterium
CCTTTGGCTCCCGACTCGTCATGGAGCGGCGTAGGCAGCCCGCACGTGCCTGGCTTTGGTTTGCCATGAACCCCTACCTCTAGCCTCCGCAAATCGCCCGCGCCCGTTCCACATCCAACAAGAACGCGGCCAACATCTCCCGTGCCGCCGCCTCGGGTAGCACATCCTGAAATTTGCTCAGACGATAATCCGGCAGGCTCCCGGCGACGTTGTTCCACAACTTCGCGTCGTCCCACAGCCAAGGCGCCCGAAGCTGATCCAGCAAGTTCTGAAAATCTTGCCCAAGCGAGTTCTCGCCCCGAATGCGAAGGACGAGGTTGTCGGGCACCACCTTCCAGGGGGTGAGCGCTTCGATCGCGTATTTGAGCGTTGTGTTGACGCGGCCGCCAGCGAAGGTCCACCAGCGCACTTCATCGTCGCCCATCTCGATCTTACGGGCGTTGCCTGCGCGTAGCCCCGCAAACGCTTCACGACGCACGGTGAGGGCCGCTCGGGCTGTCGGGTGGAGGCAGCTGTAGTCCTGGTCGCTCAGCAGCACGTTCTCGATGGCCTGACAGAGCTCAAAGCCGAGGAATTGTGGGGTGTGGCCGCCCCAGGTCGGCTTCTTGCCTCGGGGGGCCTTGTGGACTTTGATGAGACGGTCTTTGTGATGAATATGGCTGACAGACCAGGCGCGGCCGCCGAGCAGGAAGCTGCTGACGTCTTCGACGAGGCGGTCGACGAAATTTTGTTGGAGCGTGCCGACGGGTCGGTCGCCCTCGACCACGGTGTAGACCTGCGGGCTTGAGAAGACCGCGTAGAGCTCCATGAAGTTCTTGTGGCCGAAGGCGGCGCTCGGCCTTGGGCCCCAGCACGAGGCGTCCTGCGGCCTCTCGCAGCCATAGTTTCTCACGCATGTGGTCGATGAGCGCGTCGAACTCTTCACGGCTGATGTCGGAGAAGTCGGGGACGCGCGAAAGGTGGGCCCACAGGTGGGAGGCCATCGCGCCGTCGTCGGCGAGGCAGATGGCGAAGATCTGGTGGACAAAGACCGGCCAGCAGCGCGTGAGCGTTGAGACGTCTTCGACCCAGCCCTGTTTGCCGAGCTGAATGAGGGCGATCGCTTGCAGCACGGCGTCGGGGTCCTCGCAAAAGAAGAAGGTGTTCGGTTTTTGGTCGCCGCGCCTACCGGTTCGCCGCATGCGCTGCATGAACGCCGAAACCGTGTCGGGGGCCTGGTGCTGGAGGACCCGATCCAGTCCGCCGACGTCGATGCCGAGCTCGAGCGTGGACGTACAGACAATGCATGCGTCACCGCCTCGAGCAAACGTCTCTTCGGCGAGCTCCCGTTCCTCCTTGGAAACGGCGCTGTGGTGGACGAAGACCTCAATGCCGTTGTTGCGCATGCGACCCGCCACTGCCTCGGTGGCCGCGCGAGATTGGCAAAAGAACAGGCTCTTTTTGCCCTTGGCGAGCTCGGCGGCGTCTTCGGTGAGTTCGTGGCTCTCTTCGTGCAAGGTGATGAGTAGTTCACGCGCGGTCTTTTTCTTGGGCGGGTCAATGACACGGCTTGGACGCTTGGAGGTACCCTGCAGCCACGTGAGAATCTGCTGTGGGTTGCCGACCGTGGCGCTGAGGCCGACGCGCTGGAGGTCGTGGCGAGAATGCTGCCGGAGGCGTTCCAGCACGCTCATGAGATGCGCGCCGCGGTCGGTCCCGGCCAAGGCGTGGATCTCGTCGATGACGACGATGCGCAGGTCTGCGAACAGTCGCTTCGCAGGTACGCGGGGCGAGACGAGCATCACCTCGAGCGATTCGGGGGTGGTCATCAGCAGCTCGACCGGGTCACGAATAAACCTCTTCTTCGCACCTGGCGTGGTGTCACCGTGCCAGACGAAACGGTCGAGGCCGACCATTTCGGTGTAGTCGCCGAGGCGTTCCGCTTGGTTGTTGAGCAGCGCCTTGATGGGAGCGATGTAAATGGCCCCGATGGCGTTCGTGGGCCCCTCCAGCAGCATCGACAGGGTGGGGAGCATCGACGCCTCGGTCTTGCCACCGGCGGTGGGGGCAAGGACGACGGCGTTCTCGCCGGCGAGGAGGGCCTGGCCGGCTTCCTCTTGGACGGGCCGCAGAGAACACCAGCCGAGACGGGCGACGATGGCTTCGCGTAGGCGGGGATGGAGGCTAGCGAAGGTGGTCATGATCCTCTCACCAGACATCCCCGCGTCCCTCCAGCCTCGCCTGCTCCTGTGGTGTCAAATCCCGCGGCTTGTACGCCTCCTCCTTGATCCCCATGGGCTCGTATTCGGGCTCCTGTTCCACCAAGTCCATACAGTCAACAAAATCCCGCAGGTACTGCCGAGGCACCAAGCCCACATCGCCTTTGAATCCCTTCGTCACTCGGTCCACCAGAAATTCCAAAAATTCATCGGTGATCTTCTCGTCGATTCGCTGACGGTTCTCGGCCGGGTATTCGTCCCGCAGGCGCTTCGATACCGCGAGCAGTCGTTCCCGCTTGAAGGGCTCGAGTTGCATCTGCGGCTGCCGGACGTTCGTAAATCCACCGCTTTGGGTGAACTTGATCCGGTCGTGCAACGCGGTCAGCCCGCCCACGCCGTATCTCGAATCGTAGAACTCGGCCGTCCCCGTGAACAACCACAGTAAATGCTTATAACTGCCCGCGGCGTCGAATATTTGACGAATTCCGTTCAATGACCCATGCCGAGAGTCCTTGCGCATGCGCAATATCGTCTCGGCCTCGTCGATGACGATCAGCATGCCCTTGTATCCGGCAGCGTGGACGATCTGCACGATGCCGCGCAGGTACTCCATCGCGTCACTGCTCTTGAGGTCACCTTTGATGTCGGCGAGCTTCTTCGCGGCAGAGGCCACGTTGCCACTCCCCGAGAGCCAACTCAGCAGCGCGCCGGCATTGCCCAGATCTCTGGCTTGCTTGAGTTCGAAGATCTTCTGAATTACTCGCACCATGTCGGTCGGCGCCTGGCCGCCCATCATTGCGGTGAGGTTGGCTTCGAGTCGGGCCCGGACTTTATCGTCGAAGTCGGGGGCGTTTTCGTCGGCATCGGCGGCGATCAGCCCCTCTTCGACGTTGCCGATCCATCGATCGAGAATGCCGCTTAGCCTGAAGTTCCAGACGACGATTTCAAGTAAACTGCCGCAGAGGGCCCGCTATGGCGCGGTCACGGCCCGATTCCGGGATCGGAGGCCCGTGCGATGTAGGCATGTCGCTTGTTAACGATTGC
>JAZGFE010000255.1:0-25310 GCA_036479215.1 Nannocystaceae bacterium
CGAAAATAGGTCGATGATGGCGGCGAGGAAAACCCAGCCGACAAGAGTCCAGATTGCGGTCACATCGGTGACCCAAATTCTATCCGGGGCGTCGGCTGTGAAGCTTCGCTCCAAGAGGTTGTCGGCAATTTGCTTGGTGTGCCGACTGTCGGTCGTTGCCTTGAAACGACGCTTCTTGCGGGCCACGATGCCCTCTTGTCGCATGATTTTTGCCACTGTCTTTCGTGATACCGGTTCGCCATTCGTGCCCCCTGCCCCCCTGCCCCCGGTGAACACGGTGCCGACCTGATTGTGAAGACGCGCGGCCCCCTCGGTCTCACGTTCAAGACGGCGATCCAGGTCAAGATGTACGACGGAACTCAGTACGACACGCACCCGCTGGAGCAACTTCGGTGGGCGCGCGAGGAGCACGGGGTGCAGGCCAGCGTTGTACTCACGACCGCGGCCGAAGTCAGTCCGGACTGCCAGGAGGGCCTCATCAAGTTGGCGGAAGACCTCAAGATCGACATCCAAGTCTGGACCCGCGAGGACTTCGTTCGCCTCCTGCTGGCGCACCTTGGTCGGCGAGAACATTCCGACGAGGGATAGCGAGTCTGGTCTAGCTCCCTCGGACCTTGTCGAGGGCGGCACGCGTTGCCTCCTGCGCCGGTTCGTAGCCCACGTCGAACTCCACCTCGTGTTGGGAGGCCTTCACCCTTTTCTCGTCCGCCTTCTTGGGGTGCGCGGCCTCGAGCTCCCGGGCGCTGTCGCTGTGGGCGATGGCTCTCCATGCGTGGCTGCGCAGTCCGTCGATAGTGTTGCGGAGGTCATCTTCCACAAAGATGGCCGCGCCAAGACGGGCTTTGTTCAGGGCGGTGATTCGATCCATGGCGGCCTTCGGGATGTGATCATCGTCCGGCGGCGCATGGACCCCGTCATACAGGACTGCTCGAACCTCGGTCAACGCACCATACAGGTTGATGATCGCCGTGCGTCTACGTGCGTCTAGATCCTCCTGATGGGCTCGGCGCCGGGCCGCACGGGCACCCACAAAGGGTCCGAGAAACATCGCGGCGACCACCGTGGCGCCACCAACAGTGGCGCCCAAGAACGAGGCGGTTGCTGCGTCCATGGCGGGCAGGATTTGAACAGATCCGACGCCGAGTCAACGTGACGGACTCGCCGGGGCATGGCGTCGTCCTCGGCGTTCAGGGCGCAAACCGCGAAACGGCCAATCGCACCCGCTGCGTGCGTACGCGGGTGCGAGGCGGACGGGCCGTGTCCGCCGGTTCGTGGCCGGCGATGTCGAGCGTCCGTTGTCATCACCCCGAGCGCCGCCGGCTTAGGCCGCCCGAAGCGCGATCCCGAGGGCTCACGATGCTCCGTCCTCGTTGCCGGTCTCGGCGGGGGCAACCCAGGGACCGAACGGATTGCGGCGCGAGTACGTCGTGTTCGCGTCCAGATCGTAGATCGCCTTGAGCTTGTGGCGGGTTTGCTCGAAGCGATTCTTCGCTTGGCCTCCAGATCGTCGTTTCTTCTCGCCCCTCCCGACCTGCTCCTTCGCCGCGCGCAGATCGGCCACGGTGAAATCGCCAACGACGCCGAGTACAAGATCCGGAAGGGGGAGCGCCGGATAGTATCCCTTGGAGACGACCCCGCAGGTGGGGGTCGCGGCGGGTCGCCGGGAATCACGGGCCTCAAGGTCGTGAAAGATCGAGCCCGTGACCTCGGCGAGGAGGTTCCCTCGAACTTTCGAGTGTTCCTCCGCCAGGAACTTCACGCCGCAGCCGTCGTAGTGACCCATCCGATCTCGCAACAACAGTTGAAGCATCTGCGCGTACTTTGCGGAAAACGAGCGCCTGCCCTGCCTCGGAACTGGCACGTAGGCCACGAGCGCACGGAACGGCAGTGTTCGCAGAAGCTTGGTTGCCGCGGTCCGGTTGTCGGGCGTGAGGTCGTTCCAGTGGACGCCCTTCGCTTTCAGTACATCACGCTGAGCATCGGCGGTCATGGTGTCCGCGATGCGGTCATCGCGGAATCGCTGAACCTCGGCGGCGACCCAGCCCACATCCTCGATTACCGTCAAGCACAGCAACAAGACGGATCGCTCTTTCGGGATGGACTCGTCCAATAGGAACACCACGTTGCGACCGGATGCACGCTCGTGCGTGGGGTAGGCGACCCCCATTCCGTCGCGGACCAAGAGCGCGCTCCAGTCCGCATGAAGTTGACCACCAAGATCGCGCTCGATGCCACGGAGGTACTGAATGGTCCCGCGGATCTTGTTGATGCCCGACTGCAACGAGGGGTAACCGCGGCGGCCGAGGTGCTGTTTCAGCCCGAAACGTCGGGCGTAGTGGAGGTCCTGCCTCAGCCGTTGCTCTTCATGCTCCTCGGCGACCGTGGCCGTTGGCCGTCTTCGAGGGACAGCCCGGTGACGTAGAGCCCCCCCGACCAGCCTTCGCCAAGCTCCACTTTCGGTCTGCGATCTTGAACCCATCAAGCGCAAGCGCGGCGGCGACCGCAGCCCGCGTTGGCAGGGCGGGTCCGGAGAAGAACAGGTCGTCGGCGTAACGGGTGTACCGGCCGCCCGGGACCACGTTCATCATCCGCCGGTCGAGGTCATGGCACACGGCGTTGGCGATGGCGGGGCTTGTATGCAGTCCCAAGGGCAAGTGGTCCTCCCAGGAGAGGATGGCCGCCAACGACTGGACTGAGCCTTCGTTCAGACCACAGACACGCAGGAGTTCTTGTACTCCTTCCTCCGTAATGGAGCGGAAGAGTCTCCACATGCCATCGCAGCGAAAAGAGCGCACAACGGAGGGCGACACACTTGTGGCCAGAGCACTCCAGCTCGCGCCGTCATCGGATCGCCCTGCATCGCACGCAACGCGCGAGTTTGGGGTGGCCGAGAAGACCATCCCAACCCCGTCGGCCGCATACACAAGAACCCCGACTCCCTCGTCATCGGTACTTACCCAGGATATCGATGGATGCCCGCGGCGCTGTCCGACCCCCGCCCGTGCCCGCCAGATCATATGAACCCCGTCCTGCAAGTGCGGATCATCCACGAGGAGATCGTGTTCATGGCACGGATGCCGAGGCGACAGGCGATCCGCGAGCGCACGCCGTTTTCTATGGTCTCCGGACCGGATTGGGAATCCCAGGCCTGGCAACCGTCCGAGCCCCACGCCGAGCCCCACGCCGAGCCCCACGCCGTGGATCTCCTTGTCTATCGTCGGCGAATTGTGCGATTGGCCATGGACACACGGGACTGCGTTGGACTAACTTACCCGCGTGTCTTCGCCTACCAAGCACGGCGCGAACCACGAGGCCGAGATCCGTCCTCGGGCGTGCGACGCCCAACAGGCCGATCTGTTTTCGGTCCGGTGGGCGGAAGCGCTGTGACCCAACTCGTGCTCGATGCCGGTTCTGATCCGCAGCGGTCACTGGTCTGCAGTTTCACGCCCGGCGGCCAGATCGTGCTTCGCGAGGCACGCAACGCTGGGACTGTGCTCTCCGCGTCCGCGGCGAAACGCATTTTCGGCGCATTCCTACGAGGCAGAGGACACGGTGTGCTGCATCTCGGTGCGGCCGAGATCAGCACCGAACTCGACCCCACCCTCGCGTTCTGGCGAGACTTGGGCCAGTTGTTCGTCGCGAAAGTGTGCGCTGCGTTGGACCCAACCGAGTCCAAGTTGCTCGTGATTCCCGACGCCGATCGAGATGAACTGGACGCCATGGCTCGTGCCGCTCCGCCGATGCAGGGGTCGGAGCTGATCTCGAGCCCGATCTTGGCCGAGCTGTGGGCGGATGTCGGGGTCGCGCTCGCCAACGAGGTGGGCACACACAAAGATGGTATCCAAGGCTATCTCCAGGGGCACAATTCGATTTGGCATGTGGTCGGTCGGGTGTGTTTTCACCTGGCGGAGAACAAGCGCAGCCCCGAGTACCCCTTCGCCTTTATCGCCACCTACGCACACAAGGTGTCGAAGCAGGCTAAGCCGCAACATCTTCCGCTGAAACGCGCGCTGCAAGAATACGCGGGGGGCAATGACAACAAGAAATTGCTCGCCTTGCTCGCGCCGCTGCTCCGCGTCGCGGAACGCAGCGAAATGATGCGTGAGCTGGTCGACTCGGGCGATGTGTACCATCCGCTTTCGTGGACACCGAAGGAGGCGCACCAGTTTCTCTGCGAAGTTCCCATTTACGAGCAAGCGGGCATGGTCGTGCGGATGCCGGATTGGTGGAGCAGCCGCAATCGACCTCGTCCCAAAGTCTCGGTGTCCGTTGGCGGCAAGGCTCCTTCCTCCCTTGGCATGGATGCGCTGCTCGATTTCCACGTCGCGCTCACGTTGGACAACGAGGCGCTGTCGATCGGCGAAATCGAGGCGTTGCTCGCATCCAGCGAGGGACTGGTATTGCTCAAGGGCAAGTGGGTGGAAGTCGACAGCGAGAAACTCTCCGAGGTTCTCGACCAGTGGCGTGCGGCACAGAAACAGGCCGCATCCGGAGGCGTCAGTTTCGCGGAGGCCATGCGTATGCTGGCGGGGGCAGAGATGAGCCCCACGGCCGCTGATGGGATCGAAGATGCTCGTCCCGAGTGGTCCGAAGTCATCGCGGGTAAATGGTTGACAGACAAACTGGACTCGCTGCGCTCCCCCCAAGTACGCGCCGAGATCGAGGCGGGAGCGGGTCTACGGGCGCAGCTTCGCCCCTACCAAAAGACTGGCGTGCAGTGGCTCTGGTCGCTGCGCAGCCTGGGACTGGGCGGATGCTTGGCCGACGATATGGGGCTCGGCAAGACCATCCAAGTGCTCGGCGTTCTTTCGATGCTGCGACGCAAGAAGGTAGAGGGCACCGACATACTAGTTGTCCCCGCATCGCTGATCGACAACTGGCACGCTGAAATTCAACGTTTTGCGCCCGCCCTCAACGTGCTCCTCGCACATCCCTCACATCTTCCAACGGCCAAGATCAAGATCCTATCTGCCCGCGAGGTGGATGCCCACGACGCCGTGATCACCACCTATGGCACGGTCATGCGCACCGAATGGATGAAGGGCAAGAAGTGGCGCTGTGTGATCCTAGACGAAGCGCAGGCGATCAAGAACCCCGGTGCCCAGCAGACTCGTGCCATCAAATCGCTCGATGCAACGTGGCGCCTCGCTCTCACCGGAACGCCGGTGGAAAACAAGCTCGGCGACCTTTGGTCCCTTTTCGATTTCTTGAACCCAGGCTTGTTGGGCTCGGTCAAGGGCTTCAATCGATTCTGCAAGTCGCTCTCAGCGCGCAAACACAACGCCTATGCGCCGCTTCGCCAGTTGGTTCAGCCTTACATTCTCAGACGGCTCAAGACGGACAAGAGCGTGATTTCCGACCTGCCCGACAAGACCGAGGTGACCGCACATTGCCTTCTCCGCAAACAGCAGGCGGTGCTGTACCAGCGGTCCGTCCAGGAGATGAAACGCGCCATCGAAGAGGAGGAGGTCGAGGGAATGAAGCGTCGCGGTGTCGTGCTGGCATTTATTTTGCGCTTCAAGCAGATTTGCAATCACCCCTCCCAGTGGCTTGGCGACAACGTCTACAATGCCAACCACAGTGGCAAGTTCGCCCGGCTGCGCGAGCTGTGCGAGATGATTGCGGCGCGGCAGGACAAAGTGCTGGTGTTCACGCAGTTTCGCGAGATGACGGGGCCACTTTCGAGCTTTCTTGCCGAAATCTTCGGCAAACCTGGTCTGGTGCTCCATGGAGGCACTGCAGTCAAGAAGAGGCGGGGGTTGGTCAAGATGTTTCAGGAAGACGAGCGCGTGCCGTTCATGATTCTCTCACTGAAAGCGGGCGGCACAGGGCTCAACCTTACCGCCGCGTCCCACGTGATCCATTTCGACCGCTGGTGGAATCCAGCCGTCGAAAATCAGGCCACCGACCGGGCCTTTCGCATCGGGCAAAAAAAGAACGTCCTGGTGCACAAATTTGTGTGCAAGGGCACCGCGGAGGAACGCATCGACGAGCTGATCGCGGGCAAGCAACAGCTCTCCGATGACGTCCTCTCCGGCGGTGCCGAATCAACCTTGACCGAGATGAGCAACGACGAATTGCTCGCGTTTGTGAGCCTCGATATGCGTAGCGCGGTCGAAGCGTAGGAGAAGATAATGGGATACCGCGATAGGTTTTCGCCTTATGTGCCCGTGGCAACGCGCCGCCAGCGCGCAGCGAAGAAGGTCGCCAGGTTGAAGAAGGCCGGGCGGACGATTCGTCCCGTTGAAATCGACGGGCGGAAGATCGCCACGACATTCTGGGGCGAGTCTTGGTGCAAGAATCTCGAGGCATACAGCGACTACGCCAATCGACTGCCGCGTGGTCGGACGTATGCCCGCAACGGCTCGGTGATCGACCTGCAGATCGAAGCTGGCCGAGTGCGCGCCATGGTAAGTGGGTCGAGCATCTACAGCATCGATATCAAAATCACCCCGCTCGCAAAGAAGCGGTGGAAGGCAATCCAAACGCAGTGTGCGGGAAAAATCGATTCGATGGTCGAGCTCCTGCAAGGATCGATCTCGAAGGGTGTGATGGAGATGGTGACCCGTCACGGGGAGGGGCTCTTCCCTTCGACCAGGGAGATTTCCTTGAGCTGCTCGTGCCCTGACGTGGCAGTCATGTGCAAGCACGTGGCAGCGGCACTCTACGGTGTCGGCGCTCGCCTCGACCACGAGCCCGAGATGCTCTTCACCCTCCGGGGTGTGGATCCCGCTGAGATGATTGCGGCAGCGGTCAGCGATGCTCCAAGGACCAAAAAGAAAGGGCGCGGACGGATCTTGGAGACCGACGACGTGTCCTCCGTGTTTGGGATCGACCTCGAACTTGATGCCGATGCCGATGCCGACGCCGGAGCGGACGTAGGAAACGCATCGGGTCCGACACGACGAAGGCACAAGAAGACGGCCGCCAAGACGTCGGCGAAGACGGCGAGTACGCGAACGCCGACTCGAAAGAAGGCGACAGCGAAGAAGGCGACAGCCAAGAGGGCGACAACGAAGAAGGCGACAGCCAAGAGGGCGACAGCGAAGAAGGCGACGGCGAAGAAGGCGACGGCGAAGAAGGCGACAGCGAAGAAGGCGACAGCGAAGAAGGCGACAGCGAAGAGGGCGACAGCGAAGAAGGCGACAGCGAAGAGGGCGACGACTACAAAGCAGGCGACTCCCACCAAACAGGCGGCATCGCTGAGGTCACGGAAGATACCGTGACGCTTCGCCCAGTTCGCGGCGATGCCTCAGGGGTGGATCGCTGTCGCCGATCAGACGGGCGCTGCAGCACGCCATTGTTGACGATGCGCGGGAGCATGTCGCCGGGTGGGTCGCGCACGAGAACTATTTCCACGTCTTCGCCATCGTTGGCGGCCGCCCCGCTACGGTACCCGTCTTGGTTGGGTCCAGCACGAGTTGTGCTGCGTCAGGCCGATATGCGGGTAGTAGCTGGCAGCTTTGGGGGCGGACAACAAGATGAGGGTGGTGCCCCGCCCGGCCGCCTCGTGGGTGCGCGCGATGAGTTCTTTGCCGATACCTTGGCGCTGAAAGGCGACCTCCACGGCAAGGTCGGATAAATAGGTGCAGTACGCGAAGTCGGTGATCGAGCGTGCGACGCCCACGAGTTGAGTGCCAGAACGTGCGGTGACGAGAATCGACGCGTTCGCCAGCATGTCTCGGATGGTGGTCGGTTCCGCCACCGGCCGCCGCTCGGCCAGCGTAGAGCGGCGGAGAATCCCGATGAACGCGTCGACGGATAGATCGGGCTCGACGGCATAGCGAAGGGCAGGGGTATCGTGCATATTGGATGGCTCGATGCGGCGCAGGTAGGGTCGCACAGAAAGGGCGTGGGTAGACGTCCTAGGACACTGGAGGGGCGGTGTTGCCTCCCCATCGGGCGAGGAGCGACGGGACGACGATCATATTCAATAGGGTCGAAGTCGTCAGGCCGGTGAGGATGACCAGGGCCATCGGGGCCTGGATTTCGCTGCCGGGTTCGCCGAGGGCGAGGGCGAGGGGGAGCAGCCCGAGGGCGGCGGTGACGGCGGTCATCAGAATGGGGGCAAGGCGTTCTCTTGCTGCCAGCGAGATGGCCGCGAGTTTTTCCTGCCCTTCAAGTTCGAGGTCGCGGGTGCGCGTCGCCAGCAAGATGCCGTTGCGTGTGGCGATGCCGAACAACGTGATAAAGCCGATGGTGGTGGCGACCGAGAGCACGCCGCCGGCAAGGTGTACGCCTGCCATGCCGCCTGCGAGGGCCAGGGGGAGGTTGATGAGGACGATGAGCGCCCGTCGTACGCTGCTGAGGGTGGTGGCGACGATGAACGCGATTCCGAGCACGGCGAGCGATCCAAACAGGAACAAGCGCTGTCCCGCGGCCTCCTCGCGTTCGAACTGTCCCGCGTATTCAATGTGAACGCCGTCGGGGAGGGGTACCTGGTCGGCGATGGCGCGACGAACTTGCTCGTAGGTGCCGCGCACGTCGCCTCCGCTGACGTTGGCCGTTACCACAAGCCGACGGCTGACGTTCTCCCGAAGGACGTAGTTGGGGCCGCTGTCGCGGCGCACCTCGGCGAGGGCGGAGACCGGCACGAGCGCGCCCGAGGGGGTGGGGATACGGATGCGTGCGACGGCCTCCATGCTCGTGGCGAGTGTCGATGGATAGCGCACCACCACCTCGGTCGCGGTGCCCTGTTCGTAGATGTGGGTCGCGGTGGCGCCCCACAGCGCCGTACCGACGGCCTGCGCGGCAGCGCCGGCCGACATGCCGTAGGCCGAGGCGGTCTGGGCGTCGATGCGGACCACGATCTGGGGGATATCCACGATCTGCTCCACACCCAGGTCGACGATACCCGGTATGGGCTCCATCGCGGCCTTGGCCCGCTCCGCGACGCGTCGTAGCTCCCGCAAATTGTCGCCGAAAACCTTCACTGAGAGGGCCGAACGTTGGCCGGACATCATGTGTTCGATCCGGTGCGAAATGGGCTGACCGAGTGTGAACTGGGCCGGGACGATGGTGAGGCGTTCGCGGATGTCGGCGAAAAGTTGCTCCCGGGTGCGGACATCTTCTCTGCTGACGCGAACCTCGATCTCTGTGGTTTCGACACCGAGGACATGTTCGTCACGTTCCGCGCGCCCGGTCCTGCGTCCCACCGAGAGGACAGCGGGGTCGTCGAGTAGGGCGCGCTCGGCCATGGTGGCCAACGCGTTGCTCTCGGTCAGGGAGGTTCCGGGGGCGAGGACCATGTTGATGGTGAGGCTGCCCTCATTGAACTCGGGAAGGAAGGAGCGGCCAAGGCCCGTGAAGGCGCCGACCCCGAACGTCAGCATCACGGCCACAAGCGCGAGAACAGCAAAGGGACGGCGCAGAGCGGCCCGCAGCATGGGGGCATAGGCGGCGCTGATCCAGCGCATTAGGGCGGGCTCGGACTGCGCCTGCGTGTTGTGGGCGCGGGGCAGCAGGAACGAGCACAGGACGGGCGTGACGGTGATGGCGACCACAAGTGATGCGCCGATGGCTGCGAGGTAGGAGATGGCGAGGGGGCGAAGCAACCTTCCTTCGAGGCCTTCGAGTAGAAGGAGAGGGACAAAAACAAGCATCAAGATGTACGTCGCGCTGACGATCGCGGAGCGGATTTCCAACGACGCTCGCAGCACCGTGGCGATCACCGTTGGTTGTTCGTCTTCTGGCAGTTTGGACCGCTCCCGCAGCCGGCGGGCGACGTTTTCCACGTCCACGATGGCGTCGTCGACGAGTTCGCCGATCGCTATCGTAAGTCCTCCCAACGTCATGGTGTCGATGCTCAGCCCGAAAAGGTCGAGGACGAGCACGGCGGACAAGAGGGAAAGCGGAATGGCAACGGCGCTGATAAGCGTGGGCCGCAGGCTCCACAGGAACAAAAACAAGACGATGATCACGAGCATCGCGCCGTCGCGTAGGACCGCCAGAACATTGTCGATCGCGGTGTCGATGAAGTCTTGCTGGCGGAAGATGTCGCGGTGAAGTTCGATGCCCTTGGCATTGAGGTCTTGCGCGAGGTCGTCGAGGGCGACGTCGAGCCGTCGTGTGGTGGAAACGGTGTCGGCCTCTGGTTGCTTGACCACGCTGATCAGAACGGCGGGGTGGGCGTTGTAGCTGGCCGTGCCCCGGGCGACAGCGGGGCCCTCGCGTACGGTTGCAATGTCGCGGACACGGACAGCCGTTGCGCCGCGAGTTGCGACGACGATCGCTTCGAGGTCGGCCACCCCGTGTGCCCTACCCAGGACCCGCACCACCGACTCCTGGCCCCCGTCGACGACGTAGCCCCCTGGTGCGTTGCAGCTGCCGCGTTGTACGGCTTCGACGACGGCGGCCAAGGTGATGTGCAAAGGTTCGATGCGGTAGGGATCCACGAGGATCTGGTACTGCTTGACGTCGCCACCAATGGGGACGGCTTGGGATACGCCCCGTACCCCGAGCAGGCGGCGGCGGACGTCCACGTCGGCCGCACGGCGTAAGTCCATGGAGGAAACTGTGTCGCTTGTGAGGGCGACGAAGGCGATTTCTCCCATCACGGAAGCCGCGGGGGCGAGTTGCGGCGCACCGGCTTCGGGGGGAAGGGCGGAGGTGATGCTCTGTAGTCGCTCGGTCACCCTCTGGCGCGCGATCGTGGGTGAGGTGTCCCAGTCGAATTCTGCCCAGACCACTGAAATACCTGGGGCGGAGGCCGAGCGGACGCGCCGGAGCCCCGCCGTGCCGTTGACGGCGGTCTCGATGGGGAAGGTGATCAAGCGCTCCACCTCCTCCGCGGCCATGCCGGTGGATTCGGTGACAACCGTGACCCGCGGTGCCGTCAGGTCCGGGAAGACGTCGATGGGCATGTTGGCGGAGCGGTGGAGGCCCACAACGAGCAAGGCCGCCGCCGCTGCCAGGACGATCCAACGATGCTTCAAAGATAGTTTGAGGAGGCGTTCGACCATCAGTGGATATGCCCGTGCGCTTGGGTGGTGCTCGCTCGGTCCGCGAGTCGCACGAGGTGCGCGCCCCGGGTCACGATACGCTCTCCCGTGCGTAGGCCCGATCGAATGCCTACGTCTGTGCCGGCGAGTGGTCCCAGACGTACGAGCCGTTCTTGGAAATGCTCACCGTCGACTTGTACATATACGATGTCGCGGCCTTCCTGGTCGATCAGGGCGCTGCGAGGGATCACGACGCCTGTGTGCTCGTTGCCGGCCGGCAGGCTGACGCGGAGAAGGCCGCCAACGCGCATCGAGGCGACTGGCTCGCGTAGCGCGTAGATCACTTCGACCGTACGAGAGGCTCGATCCACGGTTTGCCCCACGCTTATGATGGAAGCATTGGTGTGAGTCCCGGCGATGCGGATGGCATGCCAATCGTCTAGGCCGGCGAGCTGGAAGCTCGGATTTCGATCTGTCCGCAGGCGTGCTGCATCTTGTTCGGGGACCTGGGCGATGACCCATAGTTGTGTGGTGTCGACGATGCGGAAAAGGGGCTGGCCCGGCGACACATTGGCGCCCGGCGTGGCGGAGACGGACACCAAGGTGCCGTCGATCGGCGCCGTGAGGTGCCAGGTGCCGCGGCCAGCGGATTTGCCCCGTGCGCCCGAGTAGAGGGCCGCAGCCTGTTTGGCAGCGCGAACCGACTCCTGGGCGACTCGGATTTCACGTTGTGCGTCTTCGAGCTCGCGCTCGGGAATCGCCTCGTCTCGGATCAGCCTCTCTGCCCGTTCGAGCGCCAGTTTGGCCCTCGATGCTCGCGCGTGGGCTTCGGCGACGGCAAGACTCGCTCGGGCGGCCGCTTCGGGGGAGGAAGGGGAGGGGAGGAGGGAGGCGAGAACCTGCCCTTTGTGGACCTTGGCGCCCGGCCACAACAATCCGGACTTGGGCGCGACCAGGCGGCCGGGGAGGGGGGCGCCGACCTCTGCACTGCCCCCTGGCGGTGTGTCGATCCTCCCGGCCACTTCGACCGACGCGACCACCGATCCCGATGCCGCGAACGCGGTGGCGAAGGGCACCCCCCATTGCTGTTCCTTGAGAAACTCGATCCGTCCGTCGTCATCGTCGCGCGCGGCTGCGTGCGCGCTGGCGTGTTCGTCGGCGAAGACTTCGAGTTCCACACCTTCCACCGAGCCTTGGGCCGCTCCGGAGATTTGCAACCTCCCGCGGTAGGTCCCCGGTTCGGTGGGCGTCATGGAGATCTGAAAAATGCCAGGGCGCAACGAGGCGAAGGTCTCGCCTTTGAGGTGCGCCGGCCCGTCGAGCTCCATGGTCAGCGTGGCCCGTTCGAGTGCACGGAAGCCATCGAGAGAGGTGAGGTGGGCAAGAACCGAGACGGGTTGCCCGACGAAAGCCGGGGGATGCTCGACGAATAATTCGAACTTCTCACTCCACAAGGTCATGGAGACGAAGGCTGCGTCGCCGTGCCCGTGCCCGGCTTGGTGATGGTCGTGACCGTCGGGGTGGGCCGCGCTGTGATCGTGAGGCGCTTCCGACGGTTTGCAGGAGATCACGGTGATCAGAGAGGACAAGGCGGCCATGGTAGCCAGACGCATCATTCGAACTCTCCTCTGGCGGCGCGCAGGGCTAGCTCTGCGCGTTTGATGGACAGCGCCAATTCGAGACGGCGCGTCTGAACTTTGGTGCGGAGGCGACGGGTATCGAGCAATTCCACGATGGACCGCGCTCCCTCCCGGTATCCGCTCTCCGCGGCTTTTTCGAGGCGATCGAGGCGATCGAGCATCGCGTCGTCGAGGTGGCGGGCCTCGGATCGGAAGGACTGGAGGCGCGATCGAGCCCGGCCCCTTTCGATGGCGATGGTGCGTTGCGTCGCGTCGGCTCGGGCTTGCGCGACGCGTTGCTCGGCACGGGCCTGGGCGCGAAGCGCCTGTCCGCGGGAGAAAACGGGAAGGTTAACGGCGAGTCCAGCGACGTAGCCGAAACGTGTTTCGTCGCCACGAGCCATGCGCGGCCCTGCGGAGAGAGCGAAGCCCGGAATCCAGCTGCGTGCGGCGGCCTCGCTCGCCCGCCTGGTCTGCTTTTGTGCGTCCCGTTGGAGGCGCAACGAAGCTCGGGCCGGATCTCGATCTGGCCGGTGCGTTCGCGGGTCGCCACCTAGGTCGGCCTTGGTTCTGGTTTCGGTTCTGGCGTCAGGACCAAGGCCACCGACGAACGAAACCTGATCCGGCCCTTTTCCAAGTGATCGGGCGAGTTCGCTGTGCAGTCGCTGTGCGCGATCGCTGGTCTGTCGCAGGGCACTGGCGGCCAGCTCCATTTCGATTTCGATACGGATCTGGTCGTAGCCTGACACGGCACCTGCCTCTCGACGCCGGGTGACCACACGTGCCGCGTCCCGGAGTTGGTCGAGGGCATGTTGCTCCAAGGTCACGCGATGCTGTTCAGCAAGCGTTTGGTAAAAGAGAGTCATGGCGTGCACGACCGCCTGGCTGCGAGTGCGCGCTGCTTGTGCCGTGGCGATGGAGACATGGGCAGCGGCGAGATGGCGCCGGACGGTGCGGCGGGGGGAAAGATCGAAGGGGATGCGTAGCGTGAGGGCGTCCTCGCCCTCACCGTTCGAGCCCAGTGCCGGGAAATGCTCGCGTTCCCAGCCGATGGAGGGATTGGGGCGGAGTTTCGCCTGCACGCCTTCAGCCTCGGCGAGCGCGATCGATTGGATGGCCTCGAGGGTGCGCAGATCTTGTTCTTGGGCCAGCTGGATGACCTGCGCCTCCCCGATTTCTCCGGCTTGAATCACCGCGGGGCGCAGCGCCACCGCCCAGAGGATGGCCACCCATAAATTCCGACGCAGACTCGGAGTCTTAAGACGCGCGAAGGGTTCGAACGCTGGATGAGACATGCGTGTCTAGCTTCCGAGAGCGCCGAGCAGAAGCTCAACGCCGTGATGAACGCCTTCGGCTCCAGAGGCGAGTAGCATCAACGAGGCGAGACCGCCGCACAGCAAGGTGGAGGTTGTCGGCCAGTCGCGCCGCTGGGTTTCATCCATTAACTGGACGACGCGGCTTTCGAGCTCGGACCCCGAAAAGGCGAACGCGCCACGAGGTGGTGGCACGCGTGCCTTGGCGAGGGCGATCAGGGCGCGTGCGACGGACTCGCGGCTGCCGATGGATTGTGCCGCGGCGAGATCGGCAGCCATCTCTTGCGCTCGGGTGAGTTGAGCGGCGATCCGTCCCGCGACGCCCGGGAGATGGAACGCGAGGCCGATTCCGGCGAGGACGCGGCGCAGAGGATCGCGGCGCTGCACGTGGCCACGCTCATGGGCGACGACCGCCGGCAGATGCCGACGTTGTGCGCCCTCGGCAAGTCCACGCGTGATGTAGAGTTGGGGGCGGAAGATACCGAGCACAAACGCTTGCGGCTCGTCGAGTGGAAGTACGCGTATGTCGAGTTCGTTCCCGGGGTGTGACGCGTCGCGGAGGCGATGCTGGGTGAGACGTCCCAATATGACGGCGTAGCCGAGGCGTGTCACAGCGAGGGAAAAACGGAGCGCCATGGCGAAGGCGAGCGTCGTCAGCCAGATGGCGGGCCACACCGCAACGTGATGTTCGACACAGATGTGTGGGTGTGGGTGGGGGTCGCCGAGCACACCGCAGTGGTCCGCTATCCAGCCGAAAGTGGGCGCGAGCGCGGCGGTAAGAATGGCGAGCGCGCTCAAAAAGGGTAGCAGCGCGGCGACCAGATACAGTCTGGCTCGTGCTGCGGGGGCCGTGCGGTCGGTTCGGTGCCGGAGGGAGCGGAGGCCGAGTGCGACGGCACCCGACGCCGCGTAGGAGATGACGGCAAAGGCGGCGACACAGAGGATGACGAGTGTCATGTGCCGCTGCCCGCTCCGCGCTTCTCGGCGATGAGTGCCTCAAGTCGATTCAGAGACGCTTGGTCTTCGTCTGCGACTAGGTCCACAAAGGCGGAAAGCAGCCCCGTGTCGGAGAGGGTACGCGAGCCACCGACCGCATCCAGCATCCGCCTCGCAGCGAACGCATCTCGGGTCAGAACGGGTTGGTAGCGATAGGCGTGCGAGACCTTCTCGCGGGAGGCGAGGCCCTTGCGATGCAGACGTTCGAGGGCCGAGCCGACCGTGTTCGGCGTGATGCCGCGGCGTTTCCCCACAGCTTTGTGGGCCGCGAGAACGTCGGTTTCTCCCGTTGTCCACAGGTGCTCAAGCACAGCCAACTCCAGTTCACCCACCGGCGGGAGGCGGCGGGCAGCGTTGCGCCTACGCGACATGTGGGTAGCGTAGGCGCAAAAACTCCGGGCGTCAATCGGAGTTTCGAGACCGCCAGCGAAGGCACCCCCCGTGCGTGCAGACAGGATGGACTTCACAATGGGACGCGCTTCGATATGCTCGCTTCGATATGCTATCAGTAGGGTGATGCGGAGGATCTTTGCCGGCCTGGTGTTCGCGCTGCCGCTGTTCGCCTGTCGCGGTGACTTCGGTCCGAAACATCACGAGAGCGCCACCTCGACCACTGCGGGGAAGCCGGTA
This sequence comes from Nannocystaceae bacterium, assembly GCA_036479215.1. Taxonomy (GTDB): domain Bacteria; phylum Myxococcota_A; class Polyangia; order Nannocystales; family Nannocystaceae; genus FL481. Next base: position 15,499 of record JAZGFE010000255.1, read on the forward strand.
TGCGCCGACGGAGCGGCCGGCTGTCTGTGCTACGGCAACGGAACGTGCGACGGCGCGCTGGTCTGCACGCTGGGTATCTGCTTGGATCCCGCGTGCATCGACGGCACGTTGCACTGTCCCTGTTACCCCAACTCGACCTGCAACGAAGGATTAACGTGCGGCGAACGAGACGTCTGCAAACCGCCATCTGATCCGGTCGGGGATGGCGACGGGGATGGAGACGGAGACGGAGATGCGGGTGGAGACGGGGATGCGGGTGGAGACGGGGATGCGGGTGGAGACGGAGATGGAGCGAGTCCGAGCGTCGGAGATGGGGACAGCGACGGGTGACCGTGCGGGCGCCAGCGGATGTTCCGGGTGTCGCTGTCGCTGTCGTTGTCGCGGTGTGCCGGGTTCACGTGCGGCGGCTACTACGACCCGACTGCACGCTTCCTTCTCCCGGGAGCACGACCGCCGGGCTTGTGCGGTAGTCGTGGACTCCGGGTACGGCTGGCTATGCTATGGGGCCTGCTGCGGTGGCAGCCGTGTTCGGCGTGCCGAGGGCGGTTGGGAAGGCGGTGGCGGTGGCGGTGGGGGTGTCGGCGGCAGCTGTCTCGACAGCAGGTGCCTCGACAGCAGGTGCCTCGACAGCAGGTGCCTCGACAGCAGGTGTCTCGACGGCAGGTGTCTCGACGGTATGATCGAGGGCGTCGAACCGTTGCCGAAGCTCGCGTTCCGCCTCGAGCCAGCTCTTCGCTTGCACGCTAAGTTGAGGGAAGTCCTTCACCGAGTAGGTGGTGAGACCGTTGCTTGTCTGTCCTTGAGCGATAATAGGTGGCATGTGGCGAGGCCCAACTAACACTGTTTGCCTCACCTCGTCCACCAACCCCTCGCGCCCCGTCCGGCGGACCCATGCAGAGCGTAGCCGAAAGGGGTCTGTTGGCCCTCGTGTCGCGGTTCGGAGCGGTTCGGAGAGGTCTCTTGAGGCTGGCGGCTAGCGATGTCCGAGGAGCGGTCAACTTTACAGCCACTGTAAAATCGGCAAGAACCGCTGGGCGGTGCCGGCACCGCCGGTCCCGCCCAACGGGCCACATCCCGCGGTCCACCATGTTCTCTTCTACCTTCCTGGGGCACCAAGGTTGGTTGTTTTCCACCGAATCGACGAGGATCGTGCTCGATCCGCTGCTGACGCCAGCGTTTGGTCATGGCGGACATGTCGGTGAGATCTATCCCGCACGGCACCTCGACTTCGCGCGCTTCCCTGCTGTCGATGCGGTGATCCTGACCCATGAGCATGACGATCACTTCGACATTCCGAGCCTGAGCTTGTTGGACCGCGAGATCCCGATCTACCTCTCCTCGCGTGCCTCCGCTGCGGCGTTCTCTATCCTCCGCGAAATGGGATTTGTGGTGCGGGGCTTGCTTCCCGAGCGTGAGATCCGGATTGGAGACCTGCGGTATCGTAGCCTGGTCGGTTGTCTGAACCAGCTTGAGGAGTGCGACGAATGGGATGTGTTCCCATTCGCGCTCTACGACGTTGCCGGACACGGCAGTTTCGTGTCTGCCGTCGATGCCCCCGTCGTCGGAACAACCTGGGAGGCACTTCGCGGCGTGGTGCGCCGGCCCGGCCTCTTCGCCTATGCCAACAACTTCTCGGACTCGACTTTCCAGCGCACCGCTGGTTCCGTGGCCGCTTCCGAAAGCGTGACGCGGCTTGCTGCGGCGGTGGGCCGACGACTCGCGGCCTTCTCGGACAGCTGTGTGGAACCGTTGGCGATCCTAGTATGCGGATCCGGATGGAGCTTTGGAGAGGCGCGAGCTTGGATGAACGCGCGGGTCTTTCCCATCGCCAACGAGCCGCTGGCGGGTGCCCTCGCTCGTCTTCTTCCGCACCCCAACGTGCTCGCCGTCGTCCCAGGAGACACATTGCACCAGCGCGATGGGCTGCTGTCGGCCAACGTCGGCGCGCAGGCGTTTGTGTGCGGTGTGGGGGCAAAGCGTTGGCCACCGCGACCCGTGTCGGCGGCCACACCTATCCCCCGAGGGGAGTTGGCGGCAGCCAGCGTGCTGATGGATCTCGGCCCTGTCCCCGGGCAGCAAGATGTTTCTCCAACCGAAGTGCCGGCATTGTTGAGGGCACTCGATGAGTTTGCCGCATTTCTTTACGGCCGTCGCGTTTTTTGCCAGCTCCACTCCTTGGCGACCGAGGTCGGGGGGTACCGTGCGGCGTTGTGCTTCGATCTACCTACTCACGGGCCGTCAGGGAACGCGTCTGGTCCTCGAATACGACCCGACGACTTGCGGGTTTCGTGCCGTGGAACTGCCCTGTGCGCAGGCCGAGTACGCGTCGGGAGTGCGCTGTTGGGCCGTGGACCTGCTGGCGTTCCTCCACGGAGATATCGCAGCGACTGCGCTGTGCTATGCGGGACGATTGCAGTGGTGGAACCACGCACCGAGTGTTCTCCGGTTCTCGGCGCACGATCTGTGGATGTTCGGGCACCCACTGCGCCGTCCCACACAGGCGGGGCGGCTCTACCGTCGTTTGTGGAGAGATCAGGTTGGGGTAGATCCGGTGATACGATCGCGGAAATCGTGACGCGGAAGGCGTCCTGCTGCAGTGTCAGTAGCGCCTCAGAATCGTCCCCCTACGCCCAGCTGCACGCCTCCGCCAGGCTTGCGGCCGGCCGATATCGAGAACGTACGGGCCAGATCGTTGCGGACGAAACGCTTCTTTCGCCAGGCGAAGCCGGCGGCGGATAGGCCCACGCCTACGATTTGGCTGATGCCTAGCACGGTGAAGTACGAACGGGTGAACGCACACCAGGTCGCGCTGCTTGTGTAACACCGCGTCCGGGTGACGAAAGGACCGGCCATCGGGACGAGTAGCCACAGCTCCTCGGCTGAGGGAGCGGGGTCGACAGCTGTCGCTAGATCGACCAGTGCGATACCGTAGCTCACCCCGAACAGGATGACACCAGGGACCCACATCCCGCGGCGCGATGTATCCTGGAGACGATATCCGTTTGGCGGGGGCGCGCCATCATAGGGCAAAATGCGCGGCGTCGTCGGAGCGATGGAAGTCGCCGTTGCGGGTTGCGGCACGGGGCTGGTGACCGGGGCTACGGTCGTTGTGGCTGGGTTGGCTGGGTTGGCTGGGTTGGCTGGGTTGGCCGGGTTGGCTGCGGGGACAGCAGCCGCCGAACTTGGGGCGAGGGCGAGGGCGAGTGCGACTGCGCACAAACCAGCAGTCGCCCTCATCGCGCACCCGTGCGTTCCGAGGGGGTCCAGATTGGCATGTCTGTGTTTTTCTCTCGAGTGTCGGACTCGGATGGGGCAGTGCAAGCCGCATGCCGCCAGCTTTGGTCAAGGATCGTGCCGCCGTGCGTCCGGGGCCCCCTGACGGCCACGTCAGGGCATGATCTTCGCGTCGTTGTCGGAGGCTGGTGGGTGTGTCTGGTCGGAGTCTCTTCGGACAAGCGTCGGGAGTCCGTCGCATGTTCGTCGAAGGTGGGTCGAAGGTTTCGTCGGAGGTCCTCTCCCCGAGATTGACCGGTCTAGGGAGGGAAGCTACGCTCGGAACATAGATTTGCGTATGATCTTCCAACCACACTATCCGCGTATTGTACATACTCCACGGCGCCGTCGAGCACGAGTGGTGTGGCCCTTCTTCGTGATCGGGCTCGCGTGTCACCGCTGCGGCAGCCCGGACGACACGGACGGCATCGACGGGCAAAATCCTGCTACGACAGACCCCGAGCCGCGCAGCGGGTGCAACGTCGAGTGCAACGACAACGCGAGCGAGAACGACAACAACAACGCGGGGTGCAGTATCGATCCCGGCGCGTCCGGAGACACAGGAAGTTCGTCCGGTCTGCCTTCGACCGCCGGAGGCGGGGATGACGAGCAGCCGAGCCGTTGTTGGGAGCGGGTCAAGCGACTCGACGCCGTGTCCCAGAGCGAGCCGATCACCGCGTTCGGTTTCGCGGTGGACATCTACGGAGATCTCATCGCCGTGACTGGCACCGTGGGCACCGGTGCACAGACGCGTCCCGTCGTTTCCCTCTACGGCCGCAACGAAGGGGGCCTGGAACGTTGGGGCGTGCTCACCAGCATCATCGTGCCCGAGTCGGGGTACGAGACCGGTGGCTCCGGTCTTGAGCCGATGGTGTCCGTCGCGCTTCATGCCGGCGTGTTGGTGGTGGGGACGTATCGGTCCGATGCCGGCGTGGGCTCGGCGCACGTCTACCGACAGGACGCGGCGAATCCGGCATTGTGGATCGCGTCCGCTCGTCTCTCGCCAACGGAGGCGCAAGATAGGTGGTTCGGTGTTTCCGTCGCCGTTGACAACGATCGTATCGCCGTGGGTGCCAGCGGAGCGCCGACTGGCGCAAACGGTGGTGGGGCCGTGTATCTGTTCGGCCAGGATGTGGGGGGATCCAATGCCTGGGGCCAGATTGTCGTGCATCGCAGCGGCGTTGCGCGGGGCGCCTTTGGCCACGCGCTGGCGTTGGCCGACGATCGATTGGTGGTGGGGGCGTACGGCGAGCGGAGCGGCAACGATTCCGGGGCAGTGAGAATCTATGTTCGAGATCTCGGCGGACCTGACCTGTGGGGAGAGGCGCGATCGTTGCGCAGGGTCAGCGCGCAGGACATCCGCTTTGGAACGTCGGTTGCGATGGACGATGACGTGGCGGTGGTCGGCGCTGACTTTCGTGCAACCGAAGAGGCGTCGAGCGATGGTGGAGGAGAGGCGTATGTGTTCTGGCGTGACCAGGGGGGGAGCGGGACATGGGGTCTCACAGATGCTTTCGCTCCCGCTGGCCCGGCCGACCCCCGCGTCGAGGAGGGGGTACCGGCGTGGCCGGTCGGAGCCACCGTCGGGCGTGTCGTCGTGGGCGTACCGTTCGAATCGGGCAACTCGTGGCCATTTGAGGCAGGTGCGGTCTATGTGTACGATCGCTTTGGGCAAGCGCTGGACGGCGTTTTTTCGGGGACATGGGGCGCGGTCGCACGCTTCGATCCCGAAGAAGAAACGCTGGAGCAGTTTGGGAGATCGGTCTCGGTGGCGCGCGACACTGTGGTGGTGGGCAGCGGATCCCGCACGGGGATTGGCGCAGCCTACGTGTACGTGTGTGCGACGGATGGCGACATGGGCGACGAATATGGGGTAGGCGAAGAAGCGTACCCGGGGGCCGGAGATGGTGTGGACGAAACGGACACAGCCGGAGGCGATGGGACGAACGAAACCGACACCGCGGGAGGAGCGGGCGCGGACGAGACGGCGACAACGGCAGGAGAGGGAGAGGGAGACGGCGACGGAGACGGAGACGGCGAGGGAGACGGCGACGTGCCGTGTCAGGATGTTCTTGCCGGCTATACGCTGTGCCCGGCGGGAGACTCGGGCGTGTGTCCGGAATCCGAGACCTGCTTCCAGGCGTTGCTTTGCGATCCGGACGGCGGGGTCTGCCTTGCGGTGACCCAACTCGAGGACTGTCTCAAGCCCGACGACGCGTGCCTCGATCCCGGCGATGTCTGCTTGCAGCCGGCCGGCAGTACGGGGTTCGTGGGCTACTGCCTTCCCGCGGAGGTCGCGGGTTGTATCGCCGATGCGCAGAAAGGATGTTGGCAGTGAGATACCGCTTCGATGCCATGCCCGTTCTCAGGGCGTGGGGGCGTGGCCGGCTGCGCGGCGACGGCGTGGGGCGTTTGGCGCTGCCTGGTGCCCGCCTGGTACCCGGACCAGAGGCGGCAGCTCCGCTGCCCTCGCCGAACGGTCGGATGTTCGCTAAAGTTCAAGACACCATGACGCATCCGATCCAACGGGCCATCGACTCGCTCTACGAGGCCGAGGCCTGTCCACGGTTGCACATTGATGTGACGCTCGATGATGTGGTTTGCCCCGACGCCGTGCGCAACGAGTGGAAAGATCGGCTGATCATCGATTTGGACCCCAACTATCCCATGAATCTTGAGTTCACGGATATCGGCATCGAGGCCGACCTCGTGTTCGGGGACGATCTGATGCGCTGTACGTTTCCTTGGAAGTCGATCTACGTCGTAGCAAACCGTGCGACCGGCGAGCGCACCATCATCGAAGAAAACCTTCCCGCGGCGCTTCGCAGCACACCGACCGTCCATCCCCCGCGACCACGCCCGGTTGGCCTCCGCGTGGCCTCCGACCCAACCACCGAGGCTCGGCGCGGCTCGCGTCGTCGTCGGCGTCATCGCCCATCACCCACGGGGCACACGAGGGTCGAGCCGGCTGCCGGAGACGACGCGGCGCGTTCCGATAAGGGATCGGCTGCCTCCGAATCGGCGGACTCGATCACCGAGACTTCCGAGACTTCCGAGACTTCCGAGACTTCCGAGACTTCCGAGACTTCCGAGGGCGCGCGGCCCTCCAGTGCGGAGTTGAAGGATCAGGAGGCGAAACGTCGTCGAGCGATCTTTCGTGTGATCGACGGCGGAACCTGACTGGTGGCGCTCGCCTTTGCCGAACCTCTGCATCGAAGCCGTTGCGTTTCGACTTTGCAGGGGTGGCCGGGCGCCTCTGTCTGCCGTCGCATCAGCCGGGGGAACCAGTCGAAACACGCACCCGTTGTTTGCCTACGTTGAACCCGCGCCACTCCACCTCGCAGTCGGGCGGCGGCGCGCTCGAGCCATCCACTCGCAACGTCCGGAGCTCTCGCCGCTCCCCGGGCAACAAGGTGACGTAGTTGTCGTCCCATAGTGAGGGGAGGCAGTCTTGCCCCGCGGTATCCGTGAGCCGCAGCTGGACAAAAAAAGCGAGGTGCTCGCTTGGGTTGTGAAGCGCGGCGCGTACCCATGAACCCTGCGGGCGCCGTTCCATTGCAGCTTCGACCTCGGTTGTGGCCGGTGCGAGTCGCCGAAGGTCGCGCAGATTAGCATGTGCCTGGACCGGTGCGCCGAGCTCGTCTGCGTGGTCGTAGTCCAGCGCATCTGGAACGTGCGGCAACGCGTAGAAATTGTGGAGGCGGAGGGGGGAACCCTCGAAGGTGCTCTCGATGCGGACAAAGTAGCTGTCGGTCGGGACTTCGAGCTGAGGGATGCGCAGTACGTCCATGTTGGCGTCGCTGGGCGGTTGGAGTCTCCGCGTCTCTTCGTGCAGCGTATTGAGGTGGGCGTCGAAGACTTGGACTTGAACTGTGGCCTCCCCAAGCGGTGCTGTTCGGGAGTGGACCAGGACAACGCGTCTATCGACCGGGTCGTAGAGTGCGTGGAGGGGCTGGCACGCCTTTCGAACACCGTAAAAGCCCCCGCCGGCTCGCAGATAGTAGTCATACAGATGCCAGATGAGCGATGGCCAGGAGTTGTTGAGCATCCATTGCACCACGCCCGTTGCTCGCCCGCGGTGACGCCGATAGGCTTCGAACATGGCACGTTGACCGTCGTAGCACATCAGCTGCGAGACTTCGGCGAACTCGTCGGCGTCGCTAGCGGCTCCGAAGCGACCTTCTAGGGCCGCGCGGAAACGGTCGATTTGTGCAAAGCAGCGCACGCCCGCGTGGAAGTCCCAGGCTTCACCGATGGGCCACAATTGGTCCGGGGCCAGCATCTTTTCAAGGCTTTGGATGGGCGGAATGGCGGGTCCCGGTGCGACCTCCGTGGCAAAGCCAAACGCCCCTCCTCGCTCCCTATCCGCAAACCAATAGTGCGGAGGCACGTAGTCGTAGGGGCCCACCATCTTCATGCCGCTGGTGCCGGTGGACGCGGTCGGCTTGTTCGCTGCGCTGGAATGGACGGGGCGGTCCCAACCCTCGGACCGGAACACTTCAAGATAGCGTGCCTCAACCCGCGGCGGTGGTGGACCGTCGCTCCCATAGAACCAGCTGATCACCGAAGGGTGGCGGGATACCCGGCGAATCTGGCTACGTAGCGACGCTGCCGCGATGTCGTGGTCGGATTCGCTCCAGTGATCCCATTTTTCCCAATGATCGCAGCAGCACCAGCCTGCGAGCACAAGGATGCCCTCGGTGTCACACCACTCCAAAAACTCGTTGCGTTCCAGCATACCCTCGAAACGCAAGGCATTGAGATGGAGCGCCTTGGCATACGCGAGCTCGCAACGTTCCCTGGCGGGCTGTCGGCGGAGGAACAGATCGGGGGCCCATCCGGCCCCGAGAATCTGCACAGGTCTGCCGTTGATGGTGTATTGCGCGTGACCGAGCTCGGTGATCTCGCAACGCGCCTCTCGAATGCCAAAGCGGATCTCCATCGCATAGCTGAGCAGACCGTCGATTTCCACCCGGGCGTGTAGATGGTAGAGATGGGCTTCTCCCATGAAGCGAGGCCACCATAGTTTGGGGGCGTGAAGATCGAGCTGTTGGGCGTCTTCTGGCGAAATCTCCCACGCGAGGCGCGTGGCTGCAGCGAGCGTGTAGGAGCGGCTGAAGCGAAAACCGTCCAATTGGTCGTGGTGGTCGTGGTGGTCGTGGTGGTCGTGGTGATCGTGGTGGTCGTGGTGGTCGTGGTGGTCGTGGTGGTCGTGGTGGTCGTGGTGATCGCCGGGAGTCGGCTTGCGGATACTTAGGCGCAGCGTGGCGAGCTGTGGACGCGTAGTATGGTTGATCAGTTCGCCGGTCAAGCGCAGTCGCGCGCGATCGGGTCGTTCGACTTGGCTCTTCGTCTGCAATACCTGAACGGAGATCGGCCCGCTCCAATGCAGCGAGACGTCGCGCCATATGCCGAGATTTTTGTCGGGCGGCGAGGGGTTCCAGTCGACCCAAGTGATGGCAAGATCCTGCGCTTTCGGGGGAAAGACTTGGACGGCGATCACATTTTCGGCGTCACGTACCACGTGGGCGGTGATGTCGAACGCATGGACACGGTAGGCCCCTGCGATCTCGTCCTTGTCGCCGATCTGCGTGCCGTTGATCCAGATGTTGGCGCGGTAGTTGATCCCCGCAAAGATCAGGCGCAGGTGAGGGCCGGCCTCGGCCGGTATGGTGAATGCGCGCCGATACCACCACGGCACGGCAAAGGGGCTGTCGGCCGGCATCTCGAAATTCGAAAAATTGTCGCCCCGGGGCCCCTGGCCAGGGACATTCAGGAGATTGAGGCCCCGAAACGGGTCTTCGATTTCGCCTTGCTCCACGAGGGCGCCAAGGACCGTGGATGGCAGGTCCGCGCGATACCATTGTCGCGTGTCCACGCCGGGCTCGGAGAGAGCCAAGCCGGATCCGTCGGGGAGCCGCGCGGAGCTTTGGAGATGCCAGCCGGCATTCAGACTTTGCTGTTGGGGTTCGGCGAGGCCGCTTTGGCGGGTCATGGTGTCGTCTCGCCACTTCTAGCACGGCGACGCTGTGGTCTCACCGTGCGCCTTGCGAGCCGGCCTCTTGGGCGATACCGGAGCCTTGCTGGCGATCGAGGTCGGCATTTGCAGGCGCGCCGCATGCCAGCCATTCGCCCAGCAACGTGCGCTCCGCGTCGCCGGCCGGACCTGACCTTGCCCCCAAAAATGGACAGTGGGACTGTGCTGCAATTTCTTGAAGAGCGGAAGCGATTTCAAACTCCATGGGACTTTAGTATTCGTTTGCTGAGTGGAGCCGTTTGGGGTTGCAGAAGCTGATGGCGGCGAGGAAAACCCAGCCGACAAGGGTCCAGAGCGCGGTCACATCGGTGACCCAAATCTTATCCGGGGCATCGGCTGTGAAGCTTCGCGCCAAGAGGTTGTCGGCCATTTTCTGAGGGTGTCAGATTTTTTGTGTATGAGGCAGACGGGGTCAGGAGGAGGAATGTCCTGTTTAGAGGTGGAACGAGAATGTGTAGTTTTGGGAGGGGTATTTCTTCTAGTTATGAACTCGGGGCGGGTG
>JAZGFE010000256.1:0-8853 GCA_036479215.1 Nannocystaceae bacterium
GCTTCAACCGCCCCGCAGTCCACTCCGACGTGCCACCGACACCGAGACGGATACGTTGGCGTCGGATCCTCGCGCGCGTCTTCTCCGTCGACCTTACGAGGTGCCCGCTGTGCGAGGGGCCGCTGAAAATCATCGAGGCCGTCGTCGACCCCGCTCGCATCGCTGTGTTGCTTGAGCAGCGCAGGGACATTCAGGCCCGCGAAGCACGCGAAGCTGAGGGACAGACCGAACGCGACGCTGCTGAGGTTGGGCGAAACCTCGATGACGCGGGAACGTGCGCCAAGCCGCGCGTGGGCGAGAGCGGATGCGGCACGCGCGGGCCCCCCCCCACCATCGGTCGAGCGCTGTGGAGCAGATGAGCAGCTTGAGCTGTTCACCCCTCCCTAGCGACACTGTACGCGCACACAAGGTCGAGACGGGAACACGCCACGAGAAACCCCACCCAGCGTGGCGCCGCTGCTTTGGTTCTTTGTAGGCGGCCGCGAGAAAACCACTCACGCTGTCGCAAACGCTGTCGTGAAGGCGCGTCGCGGAGCGTTCTTGGCCTCATCGGGTCCCCAGTTTTCAGACACGCGCGCAATCGCACGATACGGACCCACCAATTTGCGCATTTCACAGCCATGCGCGTTCTCCGATCCGGCTCATGCTAGTTATGAGCCTGGGCCGACGACGATCTCGCAGTAGCCCACCCTCGCATGAGCTGGATCCGCCGGCGGATCGTCTGGGTCGTCGAAGATCGGCTGACACGTCTGCTGCTCGGGGCAGGTGGCCTGCTCGTCCTCTAGGTCGCAGAATTGGGCGCAGTAGTAGTGCTCGTCTTCCGGCCAACCGGTATCCCGCCCGTCCACGCAAATGAGCCTTGGCTCACACGGGCAGGGCTCGCCCACCCCGGCGGCGTCTGGGAACGTGCCGCGACACAAAAAATGTTCGATGTTTGGGACGCACCGCTGTCCTTGGGGGCAATCGTTGGCGAAAGGATCGCAGAGAAGCTCGCATACTCCCACCCCGACATCGAGTTGGTAACAGACCGCGTCCGCGACACTTTTTTTCTCGCAGCTCTCGCGGTCGGAGGGGTCGCACAACTGACGGCACGTCGATGGCCCGGGAACGATCCAATTGCTGTAGCTGCAGAACAGATCCTTTTGACACTCGTCGGGGGGATCGAAAAGCGTGGGCGTACAGGTGTCGCCGTATGGGAGGTCGCCCACGAGGGGTACGCACTTCGTGGCCAGAGCGTCGTTGCCGAGAAAATAGACCGCGCATTTCTCCCCCGGCGGGCAGTCACAGACCCCCGTCACGCAGCCAAGGGCGCCCGACCGCGCGCGTCCTCCCTGCGCGTCGGGGCAGGCTTGATCGACCTCCGGCCCGGTCGACTCGGAGCTCGCGGTGTGCGTGGCGCTGGTAAGGGTGTGGTCGGCCATCGATCCGCCACCGTTGTCGGGGTCGGAGTCGTCGCCAGCAACCCTCGGGACACACGCGATCGTCCCGGCGAAGCTGGCCGCCGCGAGCACTCGAAGGAAATGAGTCGAGCTGGAGCTGGTAGGCACTGCACTCCAATATTGTCGTGAGCCCGGGCTTTTCGTTGGCATGCGGCACAGTACGTTCCTCGGGGCGTGAAAAGGGGCGGCTCGTCGCAACCTGGGGCGGAACCGCCCCGTCGCCGCACGGCTGGTATCGTGGTGACGATGGAGACCCGCGAGCGACGGCTGGAGTTGGCGCTCATGCTTGCGCTCGCGAGTTTCGCACCCGCCTGTTACGGCTAGAGGAATACTACTTTCCGAGCGACTTCTCGGCTTGTTCTCGTAGGGTGACGACGCGTTTGCGGAAGTCCGCCTGCTCAAGCGCCGATAAAATAGATTGTGACAAGGAGCGGGGAGGGTGGGGTACTTGAGCGGAGTGGCGAATTGGGTCGTTATGGTTCCTACCCTTTCCTGTACCTGCATTTTGAGTCGATGCTTCCCTACTGTTACGACCAGCTAGGTGAGCAGCTGCGAACCATCAAGGAGAAAGGCGAGGAGCAATGGTACGAAGGGAACCTACGAGAGGTCTCTGGTCGCGGTCGTGAATCGCACTTCCTTCAGCCCTCAGTACGACGCGCGTCTCCGCCAGGGGTCGGATCGGCGACAGGCCTGGCTAGCCGCCGGTTTATGCGGAAAGTCGAGGCCGCCAGAGCGGCACGGAAGCTCTGGATGAACGCAACCAATGCCGCGATGGAGCTCAACATCATCAACGTCACGCGGACAATCGCACCGATATCCCCACGCCCCAAACCGGTCTCGAGAACGAGTGGTGACACGATGTCGGCGTCTATTTCCAGCGCGCCCCAGGGCCGCACCCTGGCCTGTGCACAATGTTGTCGTGCACAACGCGGCGATATGCTAACGAGACCTCGATTCTGGGGTCTGCCACATGATTAACAACTTGGTACTTCGTCGTCTTCGCTACGCTCTCGATATCAGAGAGGTTGACATGGCGCGCATCTTCGCACTGGCAGGTCACGCCAGCTCCGACGCGAGTATCAGCCACTTGCTCTCGGCCGAGGATCACCCCGAGTTCACCGAGTGCTCAGATGCCGTACTCGAGAATTTCTTGGACGGCCTGATCATCGATCGGCGCGGCTCCCGGCCGAACGTCCAAGCCGACAACCCAGGGCCTGCTCCCCCTCGGCTGACCAACAACATGATCCTAAAAAAGGTCAGGATCGCGCTTGAACTCCGCGAAGAACATATTCTGGACATCATGAAGGCCGCCGATTTTCCGCTATCCAAGGCCGAACTTGGCGGCCTCCTCCGCAAACCAGGCACCCGACAGTACAAACCGTGTGGCGAGCAACTATTGCGGAACTTTCTATTCGGACTCGGTAAGATCCGACGCAACCGCGGCCCCGTCGCGCCCCCGACCGAGTGACGGTTGAGCGCGAGCTGCCGCTTCATCATACTGGACCGCCCAACGCGATGACAAACTTGATCGAGATCGGACGCTTCTGTGAGTTGGAGGTGGCGGAGCTAGTGCGCGGCGGCGTGCGGCTCGATGGCATGCTACTCGACGGGGCGGCCAGAGAACTGTTCCTGCCCGCGCTTCAAACCCCCACCGACGTGGAAGTCGGCCATACGATCGAGGTGTTCATCTATGCCGATCACGACGGCAACCCGCAGGCCACCACACAAAAGCCGGCTGCGACTTTGGGCGATTTCGTTTGCCTCAAGTGCGCGGCGGTAACATCAAGCGGGGCGTTTCTCGCTTGGGGGATATCCAAAGATCTGTACGCCCCGCCCAACGAACAAGATGTTCGTATGGTCGAAGGTCGCAGCTATGTGGTTAGGGTGTGCCTCGATCGCAAAGGCGAACGCTTGATCGCATCAGGCCAACTCTCAAAGCAGCTCGACTACGACGTGGAGAGTATCAAGCCGGACGACGAGGTTGACCTGCTTGTCTACGGGCGCGTCGAAGCGGGCGTACCGGTGATCGTCAACCAACGCTACCGCGGTCTCATCCACCAAACCGACATTCATCAAAGTCTCGTTGTCGGGACAAAATTGCGCGGCTACGTTCGGCAGATACGCGATGACAATCGCCTCGACATCGGCCTGGTACGACGTGGCGTAGGCGGTATCCACGATGCCCAAGAGGCAATTCTTGCCGCCCTGGCGCAAGCGGGCGGGTCCTTGCCGTTGCACGACAAGAGCTCACCCGACGAGATCAAGCGTTTGCTGGGCATGAGCAAGAAGGCGTTCAAGCGTGGCGTAGGTGGTCTATACAAAGCCAAGCGCATCGCAATCGACGAGCAGAGTATTACGCTCATCGACGCGGGACTGGCCGCGGATGCTTCAGGCCGGTCCAGCCCAGCTGACGACTGACCGACCCAACCCTAGCCGTCGCTGGGGGGGCGAGGTGAAAGTAACGATTGAGGTCGTATAGGCCGGCTTGCATCGGGTCGGACTCGTTGAGGCGGTTCTGGAACCAGTCGCAGTTCTCCCAGAAAGTGCCTTCGAAACGGTTGACGCCGCACTCTTGAAGTTTGGCGAGGTCAAGCAGCGACCTCATGCTGGGCAGCAGCGCCACGTCAACCGCGATACACGTCCGCACCCGCAGGGCTCCGCGCAATGTGCACCACAAATGCGATCAATCATGAGCCTTGTTCCCCTCGCTCTCCCAGCTGTCGTCTGCGCGCGTGAACCACGGATTGTAGTTGACGACTGTGTACGGACCGGTATCCACGTTGGCGAGGATCTTGTGCACGCGAACGGCAGTGTTGCCGTCTCGATAGATAGTGCTCCGGGTGTAGTTACCGCTGCTGCTCTCGCTGTCTGTGAGCACCACGACCTGTTGACCCTCCCACAGACCGGCCTCCGAGGTGACGATCTCGGTGCCGCTGACCTGGCCGGAGAGGTTCTTTTTGGAGTAGGTCCAGGTGGCGCCGTCGACGAGCGGGTAGTAGCTGGTCAGCTCTCTGCCGTCCGGTAGCTGGTAATCGCCGGTTTCGCCGCTTCCTTCAGCTCTCGGCGGAGATCCACTGCCGCACCCGACCACCGAGACGAGTGAAGCGACGAAAATAAATGCGCGTAGCGAGGGGCCGGGGAGAACAGGAGTCGAGGTCATCGGTAAGCTTCCTTCGTCGTATGTCGTCAAGGCGTCCATGCACCCTGAGTTGATCAATTCGCCGTTTCTACTGCGGGTCTCTACAGTCGGGCCTCAAGCACGCCTTCGATAAAACCGCTGACCTCCGCCGTGAAACGCTCTGGCACCTCATCGTGCGCGCTGTGAGCACACTCGGAGATGACAACCAGGGACTTGTCTTCGTCCGGCGTCCCGATCAACTCGAAGGCGTCTTCGCCAATTGCAACGGGAACGGCGCCATCTTCTTCGCCCCAGAGGAAGAGGCTGGGAGTCGTGATCTCGCCCATTCGGTCGGAAAGGTCGAGCCCATCGGTAAGGGGTCGTGTGAGGCGAATACTCCGTTCGTAATTCTGGTAGGTGCCCATCGAGTAGGGCGAGGCGAACGTCAGTTCCGCGTAGGGTGGCTGCACGTAGTCCTCTGGCCTGTAGAAGTATCCACCCGTGGTCGAGAGATACGAATAGTGCCGGGGGTCACTCGGCAAGAAGACGGGGTTTTCTTCGTACCACTCAAGGATCTCCGACCAATGCTCTGCGTCGGTATTCTCCGCGATCAGTTGCTCGATCGTGTCGATCATCCACAGCCTGGATTCCGCCACGGAGAGCGGAAGGTTGTGGTCTCCATCGACGGAGATCCAGCCCGAGACCTCGTCTCGGTGCGCTCCGTCGATGAGGAAGGCAGTCCCGAGGGCGCCGCCCCAGCTGTGCCCCAGCAAAAAGAATTCGTCGAACCCGTACGTGTCTTGCATGGCTCCGATGACCGCATCTGTATCGGCCACGAAGTCTTCGAGTGTGAAGGTGTCGGGCGAGGGATTTCCCTTCGCCAGGCCCGAGGCCCTCTGATCCCAGTAGACCACCGCGTAGTCCTCCTCGAGGGCACGGAATCCTTCGGAGAGAACGAAGTCGTGCCCGGAGTGGCCGGGACCCCCATGAAGGGTCACGAGAAAAATGCCACTGGCGATATTTCCGCGGACCCAGATGGGCATCTCGGCCCCCTTGCGCATCACGTGGTAGTAGTCGCCTTCGGTCATCCAGGGACCGCAGTTGGTAGACGTGAGGAGGGGTGCGATGAGTGCGAGTTTTGAGAGTTTCATTTCAGTTTACTTTCTTCCGCCGAAGCGCCATTCGACGCCGGCAAGCAGGCTGAACTGGCTCAATGCGTAGCTGTTGTACGGAGCCCGACCCAGGACCTCGGGTCGAATCATGAAGGCGAGGCCGGCCATCCGGCCCTCCTGGATCTCGAAGCCGAACCCGAGGCCCATACCGTAGATGACGTTGGGGGCGCCGATTGGCGTGCGCTGTCGGAGCATCTCCTCGTCATCGACGACGAAATACCCGTCACCATCGGCCCAGGTGTGGGCGTAGCCGAGGACAAAACGCGGCTCGATGAGGATGCCGGACTCGAAGGTGACACGTGAGGCAAAATTTCCTCGCAAAAAGACGGCGGTATGGTTCCGCCTGTGGTGGTAGCTACCCAGGTCGGCACCCAGGGAGAAGCTAAAGCGTCCAGCTTCGGCCGCGCGCCAGCTGAAGCCCGCGTAGCCACCAGGATGGGTGGCCACGTCGCCGTAGTATCCCGCTGTAATTCGCCAAGGGGACAGCTCCTTGGTCGTCTGCGGCTCCTCCGAGGTGGGAGCCGCGGGCGCCAACAGCACGCTTGCCAGTAGTAGATTAATTGTAGCCATGGTCCGGTGGTCTCTTTTCGAGGACGCGCATTCGCACGTGTCTTCGAGCAGTGTGACCAGCCGGATTAAGGTTCAAACAATTCTTCAGATGGCTCGGCGCAGGCCTCAGGAGTCACGCGTAAACCATCTGCGGTACCAGGCGCGCCGCGTGGACAGCGAATCGAGCAAGTCTTCCATCGATGCCCATCTATCGCGCGGATCGGGCATCAGGCCCCGCTCCATCGCCTCTCGTAGCTTGCGCGGGACCGCGCTGCCGCGTGGTACCAGCGGGGAATGTTCAGTGGCTGCCCTGGCCAGCGCGGCGAGGTCGCCTCCCGTGAAGGGGCGCTGGCCGTAGAGCCCCTCCCACATCGCGGCGCAGAAGCTGAACTGGTCCGTGCGAGCATCCGTGCGACCTTCTGCGAAGGTTTCGGGGGCCATATAGGCCGGCGTACCGACCACTATCCCCGTTGCCGTGGTCTCGGTTGATGAGGTGGGCGTGGCGGGGTCGGTCGCTTCACTGACCGGATCGGCGACCTCGCCTCGCGCGAGCCCGAAGTCCGTCACGAGGGCGCGGCCGTCTTCGTCGATCATGATGTTCTCGGGCTTGAAATCACGGTGCACGAGCCCATTGGCGTGGGCGGCAGCGAGACCGCGCCCGGCGCCAAGGAAGACGTCCAGGATCTCGTTGGTTTCGCGTTTCTCGGCGCGCAGCCAACTCAGTGCGGTCGATCCGCGGACGAGCTCCATGACCAGGAAAGCGGCTCCGTCCGACTCACCGATCTCGTGAACCGTCACCACGTTTGGGTGGGAAAGCCGGGCCATTGCTTTGGCCTCACGCATGATCCGGCGGCGGGAGGTCTTGTCGCAGCGGGCGTGCAAGAGCTTGACGGCGACATCGCGGTCGAGCACTTCATCGCGGCAGGCGTAGACCACTCCCATGCCGCCCGTTCCAAGCTTGTGTTGGACCGTGAAACGACCGATGGAGAAACCCGCTTCATCCTGCTCGTTGAACGACTCTCCGAACAGCGCGGCGTTGAGGGCGCCCAGCCCGAGCTTTCGTTCGAGCGGCGACGCGAATACATCTGGGGTCGACGACGAGACCTCGAGCGCTGCGACGGGGGTGTCGCTATTCTCGAACTCCTTCCCGGCGTGGCTCTCACTATCATCGGGAGGGTCGATCGAATCGTCGTCAGCTGAATCCCATGCTGCCGTCACGACTTGCTCGATGTGGGTTTGGAAGCGCTCGCGATCGTAGAAGATACGGATCGAGCCACCAGTGATGAGGTTTGCCGCCTTCACCGCCAGAATGGGCACAATCGAGGCGGCGAACACGACGATGTCGTTAATTTCCGAATCGTATTCTTTGAACCAGTGCGACCAACCGCGCCTGTAGGCCGTCGTCGACGTGTGGACCCGGCTGATGTCCGAGTAGAAGGTGAGCCGGCAGCCCTGAGCGAGACGCCTCTCGGCCAGGTCGAGTACCGGTTGCAGGTAGCCGTCGTCGACAGCGCCGTAGTAGTCCTGGAAAATTACGCCCCGAGCGAGTTCATGGACTTCGAGGCGCCCACGTGCGTGCTCGAGAACGAAGCCGGTCTTGGTGTTTCGGCGAGACACCTCCACTGGCTCGTAATTACCACAGGGCGGCCTATCTCGACTCCGGGACCAAGGCATGCACGCCGGCCGCCCACTCATCCATGAGCACAGTCACGCTACGCGTAAGCCCATCGGGGACGGGTATTTTTTCCATCGCATGGCGAAGGAGGGTTCGTCCCCGATGCAGGCGGCTCTTGACGGTCCCCGGAGGAATTTCGAGGGCTACGGAGAGCTCGTCGATAGCGAGTCCTTGCCAGTAGAATAGCTCGAGGGTGATCTGCATCTCGACGGGGATGCTTCTCAGCGCCTCCACTAGCCAGCGTTGGTCGGCGCGGCCAGCCGCGACCGTGACAGGTCCAGGCGCGAGATCAAAGGCGGAACTGATCCCGAAATCGGGGTCCTCACGTTGCCTGTGTTTGGAGTTGAAGTGTGAGAGCAGGGTGCGGCGGGCCACACCAAACAGGTAGGACTTGAACTTGCCTTCGCCTCTAAAGGCGGTCTCAGAATCGGCGCACACCATGAAGGTCCGTTGCACGAGGTCGTCGGCTGCGCTCGGCGCGACCTTGGTACGAAAGAAGCGAACCACGGAGTCGTAGTAGCGCTCGACGAGGATGCTTCCGGACTTGCGGTTGCCTGCGCGCCATGCGCTGTAGAGTTCGAACTCGTCGTAGCTCAAGCCGTGCGTCCCCCCTGAAGTCTATCCACGATCTCGGGCTCCGGGTGGACGACTAGGTGGTCCTGTGTCGAATCCGCGCGGCGTAACCGTTCAGCGAGGTGATTGAAGGGGCGATCGAGTCGTGGGATGTGGAGGGCATGAATACGAATACGAAGGACCTGCCCATCGAGAGCCTGACCGCGAAGATCGAAAACCTGATACAGGAGCACGTGGAGGCGACCCGGCGAGCGGCAGCAGATGCACTTGAACGCGCATTTTCCGGGAAGGAACGCGCCTCGATTTGTGCACCGGCGACGACAAAGA
>JAZGFE010000257.1:0-6166 GCA_036479215.1 Nannocystaceae bacterium
CAACGTGCAGGGCGACGTGCTCGCCGGAGACGAGCACGCCTTTGGAGACGGGCTTCGCTTCGGGCGAAGCACGCACGTCCATCGTGTCGCTCGCGTGGCTTGTGCCAATCTGCAGACAAGCGCGTACGCCCTCGTGCTCGGCGTCGTCGTCATTCACGTCGTCGAGCAGTGTTTGGATATCGGCGTCGAGGGAAGAGATGAGGCGCTCGAGGTTCACGCCATCGCGGACATGCCCCTCGCCGAGGGCCATGTCTTCCAGCGTCGTGCTTCCACCCGCCGCACCGGCGGCGACACGGTGGGATCCCGCGGGAAGGTCGGCCATACTCCACGCGCCGTTCGTCCGAAAGAAGGTCTCTTCCCGCGACATTCCGGCCTTGATGTTGGTCGTGGTGAGGTCGAACTGCCGCGGCGCAGTTCCGTCGGGGGCGGAGACCCGCCCGGACAAGGTGCCGGCCGGTCGGATCGACAGCTTCACGTTGCTGCCCACCGCGACGCGCTCGACGATGGCTTCACCGCCCCTCTTCCGATACGCGTGCAAGGTGTAGTGGCCATCTTCAAGCAGTCCCTCGGTCACGAAGCTACCGTCGACATCGGTGAGCACGGGTTCGCGGTCCCACGTCCCTCGGACGCGCCGCACGAACGCGTCGCTGACCGGGCCGCCGCCTTCATCCACTACGACGCCGGAGATCGTGCCCGTGCGTCGACCGACCACCAGGGTTACCTCCGCGACAGCGTCGACCGTCACCTCGACCGGCTCCCCCGCGACGTCGTCGTCGCTCGCGCCTGGGGCCCGCATCCAGTCTCCCAGCCCGTCGGCGCTCGCCAAGATTCGGTAGCGCCCGGGCACCAAACCGCTCAGCTCGAACGACCCATCATCCGCCGCACTGGTTTCCCCGTCTCTCGGGCCGGTGGCCATGATGACGGCTCGCGGGACCGGTTTGCCGTCTTCGTCGACCACGCGACCGCGTACACGCCCTCCCGCATTCAAGACCACGCGGACCCCTTCCAGGTCTCGCTCCGCGACGGTGACCGACACGGGCTCCATCAGCTCCGGGTGGCTCGCAGTCGCGGACACGCGGATCGTGTACACGCCCGTGACCAGCGCCTCCATCTCGAATGATCCGTCGGCCTCGCTCCTGGCTCGCCCGCGATAGCTCCGCCCTCCGGTCTCGGCGGCCTTGTTGGGAGCGGACCGGATCACGCCCTCGACGGGATGCTTATCGGGCCCGACCACGACGCCGCGAATCGAGAGGTCAGCCGTTACCTCCCAGCGAAGGTCCCGAACGTCGGCGTCGGCCACGTTCACGTTCGGGTACTCGCGCTTGGCGATGTGCCCGTCGCAGTAGACGTTGACACGGTATTCGCCGGGCAAGGCGCCCTTGATCCGCGTCGTGCCGTCGGATTCTATCTCGCCCCGTGCGTGGAGGTCTTGCGCCGAATCTTCCAGGTACACCGTCCCGTTGGGGAAGGGCTCGTCGCTTCCCTCCACGACGATCTTGCCCATCACGACGACGGCCGGGTGGAGCTCGATCACTACGCGTTCCGACTGCTCCGCCAGGCCCAGGCCGACGCTCTCGTCCAGCCCGCCGTAGCCGCGCTCGCTGCGGGCCGTGGGCTTGTACCGACCGGGTTCGAGACGATCGATCCGAAAGGTTCCGTCCGCGTGCGTGACGGTTTGACGTCGCGCGCCGAACCATCCGGTGGGGCCCGCTCCGACGCGCGCACCCTCGACGGGGGTCCGCGTCAGTGCGTCGATGACTCGGCCCTCGATGACCGACTCGGGGACCAGCCGGATGGTCAGCCGCGTTCCGGGGACTCGACCCGCGACGGAGGCTGACCCGTTGCACTCGAGGTGACGCAGGTGGGGCGGCGCGTTTGAGCCGAGGACAGGTTCGGGCCATGAGGAGCGGCGCAGACCTTTGCGCCCGAGAGCGGGCGGTTGGGCTCGGAACCGATCGTACCGGAGATCCGAGCGCCGCGTCGCGATTCGGGGAGGCGGGGCATGGTCTTCTGACGTGTCCAGCCAGGGCGACGCTGGTCGTGCGTCGAGGTGCTGCCACCCTCGCCGGGAACGGTCGCCGGGGAGGTACCCACGCTCCACGTGCCCAGACCTCCGAGGACCAACACAGCGAGCCACACCCACCAGACCGATCGTTTTGATTCCGTACTCGCGATACAATGGGCATAGCAATGTGAGCGTGGGGTGGTCGAACCTCGGGGACGATCGAACGCTGCCGCGGCGCTCGCGGAGCGCCTTCGTCCCGGTAGGAGACTCTCGTTGTGTTCCGCGACGAATCTCGTCAGGCTGCGGCATGTTCTACTCCACGGTCGTCACGCAATTTACGAAGATGTTGGGCAACTTGTCCGCCTTGCTAGAGCAAGGCGCCGAGCATGCCGGCGAGCGGAAGTTCGAGGTCGACGTGCTTCTCAATTCCCGGCTCGCGCCCGACCAGTTCAACTTGGTGCGGCAGGTGCAAATCGCCTGCGACACCGCCAAACTGGGGACCGCGCGATTGGCCGGCAAGTTAAACGAGGCACCGAACCATGCCGACACGGAGAAAACGCTGGCGGAACTACAAACTCGGATCACCGAGACAATCGCCTACCTCAACTCGTTTTCAGCTGCCGATCTGGACGACGCGTCCGGACGCGTAATTACTCAGCCGCGTTGGAAGGGCAAGACGTTGTCCGGCTCCGAGTTCTTCCAGCAGCATGTCGTCCCGAACTTCTACTTTCACCTGACGACCACGTACGCGATCTTGCGACACAACGGCGTTGGCATCGGCAAGAGAGACTACCTCGGGCCCATGCCATATCGAGAGGCTTGAGTTCGCGGAATCCGCAGCACGCCGACGGTGGGGACCCTCGCGCCGTCCCCACCGCGTACCCTGGAAGGGAATGCGACGTGAGCTCCCCGTCTCGATCCTTCTCACGCTTGCGATAGCGTGTTCGTCGTCGAATCCTGAAGCCGACGGGTCTGAGGCGCCAGCCGACGCTGCTGTGCAGGCACCCGTGGCCAAGGGAGCCCAGGCAGTTGCCTACTTCGCTGGTGGCTGCTTTTGGGGGGTTGAGTTCTTCCTCGAGAACATCGAGGGGGTCTACGCGGTGGAATCGGGCTACATGGGCGGTCACATAAAGAATCCGTCCTATGCCCAGGTAACAGGCAAGCGCAGCGGCCATCTCGAGACGGTGCGCGTTCGCTACGACCCCGCGAAGGTCGACTACGAAACGCTGGCCCGGCGGTTCTTCGAGATCCATGATCCCACCCAGGCGGACGGCCAGGGCCCGGATCTCGGACCCCAATATCGGTCCGCCGTATTTGTCAGAAATGACGCGGAACGAGCGGAAGTCGAGGGGTTGATCTCCCGGCTCAAGAAGCGCGGCTACGCGGTCGTGACCGCAATCAAGCCGGGTGCGCCCTTTTATGAGGCCGAGGCGTACCACCAGGACTACTACCTGCGGACCCAGAAGAAGCCCTACTGCCATGCGCCGGTGGATCGGTTCGGGGACGGCGGCTGAGCACCGTGCCGACACCGACGCAGGATCGTGTCCGGCGTGACGATGGTGTTCATGCCTGCGACCGTACTTCGTACGGCGAACGTGTCCCAGCTCCTGTTGACAGCCCGGGCGACACTGGGACAGCACAGGTAACTCCCGTCGAACAGTAGTACGCTGGCCGCATGCTCCGGATCACGCGAATCTTCTCCCTTGTGACTCTCTTCGTCATCGGGCCCCTCGCTTGCGACAGCGGTGCGGACGCGCAGCAGGCCGCCGACCGGAAGGCTGCCGAGGAAAAAGCGTCCGAGCAGAAGCTGGCCGAGGAAAAAGCGGCCGCCGAGAAGGCCCAAGCGGAGGCAAAGCGCCTCGAAGAGGCCGAGAAACTTGAAAAGGAAAAATCTGAGCTGGCGTACCAGGGGGCCAGGGGCAAGCTCGAGCGCCTGGCCACGCTGCCCAGGAAACGCCCGAAAGGGTTCGCGCTGGCGTGTCAGAACATGTTCAAGGCCTACGACGCGAACAAACAGAAAACCCTTGGGGGCGACGCGCTGGCCAACTGGAACGGCCAGGAGTTCAACGCCCGCTTCCAGGTCATGCGTCGCGCCTGTCACCAACGGGAAGTCGAGGTCGTTGTGTGCGAGACGCAGCTCCTTGGGAAGGCTCCTTCGAACACAGACTTCGCCCACATCATGCGCGTGTGCCAGGAAAAATTCGGCGGCTAGCTGACTATGCGCGCCGCCACTGGTGTCCAGCAGAGCCCGATCCTATTGATCTACACCACACGCGTACGCGGGAAGGGTTTTTAACCGTGGGTCGTCCACGAATCCGCCCATCGTAAAGTGGTAGAGGCTCTGGAACTGGCGCCCACGCAGGCCCACCACGCCATGCACCGGATTGTCGAAGAAACACCCAATGCCGGTACCTCGGATCCCCAGGGCCTCGGCCTCTAGATAGAGCACCTGGCCGATCACACCGCATTCCCAAAACAGCCGCGGGTACACCCATGGCCCGATGGTCTGTATGGGGCCCTCGAAGTCCGCGAGCATACCGAGGGAGAAACAGCCGTCGGCGGCGATGTCCTGACCGCAGGAAACTTGCGCGGATACTTGCCGAGCGTCGCCGGCTTCGAGTCGGTATAGACCCAACCCAACGGGGCAGTCGTCCGGCACCACCCATTTGAAATCGTCGAGCATCGCCGCTTGCAGTCGTGCACGACGCGACTCATCCCGAACCAGCAGGTACAGTCGAGGGCTGACTCCCTCGACTCGGTGAACGAACAGCACGAGGTCGATCAGCGGGGCCCACGGCAGCGCGTTGAACGGAAACTGTCGCGGTCCGGCTTGGAACCTTACGCAGCACCTGATAGAACCCGTCTCGAGCCAAGCCAGTGCGCCCATCGAGAGCGACTGCACTACGCCTCTGCCGGATGATCTCGCGCAGAAACACGGGTGCGTGGTCCACCGAGAGCGGCGCACCGGTGGTTTCGCGCGGGGGCAACCCGGTGGCGGAGGCAGGCTTCGCCACAGCCGTGCTCACATCGGTGATACACGACCACTCAACATGCTCCGGGCTCAACGCACAAGCTGTTCCCTGCCATGGTATCGCGGCCATCTGTTCGATCACGGCGGCTGAGAAGCGCGGGGGAACGCACTCACCCTGGGGGTGGATCGCCAAGATCGCGTCGGCCACCTCCGCCTCCGGACCGATGGACCCGTGCACCCCGAGAAGTTTGGCGACTTCGTCCGTGCCCAGCTCATCCATCAGCGTCGCCTGCCAGCCGAGACCCGCC
Organism: Nannocystaceae bacterium; assembly: GCA_036479215.1. GTDB lineage: Bacteria > Myxococcota_A > Polyangia > Nannocystales > Nannocystaceae > FL481. Next base: position 5,285 of record JAZGFE010000257.1, read on the forward strand.
GCCGCCATACTGAGCGCCGCGATGGCGTGTCCGAGATCGTGCTGGCAATAACGATACGCTCGCTCGCCGTATTTCCACGCCTCGCGCCAGTGAATCGACGTCAAGCCCACGAAGATCGTGGACTGCGGATATCCATCGCTGAGCGCCCGCCACGTGGCGAGGTCAAACTCGCCGCGCCGCTCCAACGCGTGCTCCTTGGCCGCGTAGTGGCCGATGAGCACGCGTTCACAGAGACCCTCCACGGGGCCACACAACAGATACGCTTCGGTTGGATGCAGATTGCCGCTCGAAGGGTTGGTCCGTAGCGACCAGGACATATCACCGGCCTGCTTCCATGCCGAAAGGGCGAGGCTGTCGGTAAACAATTGGGACACGCTTTCACGGTCGAGCGCACGCGGCGTAACATTACCCTCGATGAATGCCTCCTCGTATCGCGGCACCTCGCTGACAGGCACGTGCCGCAAGGAGACGAGGGACGCACCGGTGTAACGCAGAAACGGGTTGGGCTGCGTATCCCAGCCCAGGCCAAGGGGCGCCCGGGCGTAGCGGCCGAACTGATGCTTCGTCCGTTCATGATAGCCAAACACCTGCTGCACACTTTTTTCGCGGGTTGCTTTCGTCATCGGCCGGATACATCCTGTCCTTCGCAGCCAGACGCGGCAGTTAGGGCCCTGATATCGGGTTGCCCTCCGCTCTTCGAGACGCGCATTTGGGTGCAGATCGCCTCATGTAAAGGCTGAAAATCGTCTTTGCTTGGCGTAGCCGGCGGTTTAGGCGGCAGTGGGTAGGGGGGCGGCGATATTGTTTTTCAGTCTTGGCGACGCGCGGTCCCTGAGTCCCTGCGTCCGCATGCGGTCATGTACGAAGGCCTCGAAGAGGTCC
>JAZGFE010000258.1:0-2833 GCA_036479215.1 Nannocystaceae bacterium
TCGCCGGGCTCCACACGACGTCCGCGTAGGGGGTTCAGGTGTCGCGCTTGCGCGTGATGGATGTGGGATGATTCCTCACCAGGATATTTGACCAGCTGATCTCCGGCTCTGGGAGCGATCCAGGCCCAATCTTGACGGTGAATAAATCGGCGAGTATACTCGTGTGCTCTGGCGGTCATGCATTTGGACGAAAATGCGAGAAACATGACTCCAAACTTACACTGTCTGGCCTGGCGGCGGAAGAAAGGGACGGACGAAATTGACAACCTCGCGTAGATGCAGGAGTAATGAACTTTGTGGAAAAAAAAGCCTATCGATACTACTGGCGACCGTTCCGTGCGTGGGTGGATGCTCGTCCGAAACGAATGTGGGAGGCGTCACGTCGCCGACCACCTCCACAGACCTTGCGCCCTCGACGACGCCACGAAAATGTTCTCCCATGGTCAGTTCAGGCCGACGACCGGTCTTTCGCGAAGTTGTGACAAACACGGGAGTATCGGCACTTAGGGGCCGTGCAAAAATAGCATAATGTTCGTATTCCCCCAGAATGGACGTCAGAGGCGTCCGGGCACGTTCCACGAACTTCATCGATCGACTTGTTTTTGCACGGCCCCTTACCACAGGTATCGCCGTTGGATACGTCAATCGTGATGAATATCCGGACTTGATAATTTCGAGCTCGATATCCATGGGATCCGATGTTCTCGCGCCAAGCCTTGTTACCGTTCGCACGGGTGACGGGGATGAAGGCGTCGTTACTTCTGAACCCGTCGCTGTGTTTGAGCTTGGACTCGGCGACTCTCCGATTATACTGGTGGACGTCGACAATGACGGTCGCCATGACGTGGTGAGGAACAAGACCTTCGCGTTTTCAAAAGCGAACGGGTCATTCACGGACCCCGATACTATTATCTCCGGGGTACCGGTCGGTGGCAGCATCTGGGGACACATCGACAGCGACAAAACGACCGATGTCGCGTTCATTTCGCCTGAATTCGGGTCCGTACACACTCTTCTGGGAAAAAATGGTGGCGGCTATCGTGAGGCTGTGAACACCGAATACGACGGCCCCGACCTGGACTGGCGCGTCTTTGGTGATGCCACTGGCAACGGACACGCCGACATCGTCGGTCTTAATATTCCGGTGAGCGGCCCGGGCGGAGATGAGCATCTGTCAGGAGTCGTCATGCTCGTTGAGGGAGATGGGGGGGGGCATTTCGTTACTGACGACAGCAGAACCATACATTTACAGGAGCGGACAGTGCATATCACCGGAGGCGATTTCAACTGCGACAGTATGATAGATATAGCGATCGCCATCAGTGCACCACCGCATCAGGGTGCTGTAGAGTCGAATCGGGTGCAGGTATACCTAGCGTCAGATGACGGGTGGGAGGGGCCGATCGATATCAAACTGCCCGCGCCAGTCCACCTTGCAGTGGGAGATGTTAACGGAGACGGAGCACACGACATTTTGGTTGCGAACCACTACTACAACACGGTCGACGGCTCGCTCAGCGACGAAGGGCGACCGGTGGTCCTGCTCGGAAAAGGAGATGGTTCGTTTGACGAACTTACGCTAGAGAGCGCTGCACCAGTGGGGTACTTTGGGTCCATCCAAGCCGGCGATGTGAACGGTGACGGGCTCGACGACGTGCTTGCCGGACATATGCTGCCGGGAGGAAATTCAGTTAGCGTGTGGATATCCTCGACAGCTGAGTGACCCCTGCTCCTAATAGTACTGATGCCAAGAATTGCAGAAAATTTGGAGAGTAGATCCACCCGTGGTCCAAGGTGTGCATGCAGCGCAGTCCTCTCGACCCATGGTGACGATTTTCAGTCCTCCGGTTTGGATCCTGCGAACTTCACCGACTACGGCGGAAAGCACACGGCGATCGGAGGTGAGATGGGGGACGTGATGGTTGCATACGGCACGGGGAACAAGGTGTTGTACGGACTTGCGGGAGACGATGTGCTTTCGGCCTACGGTCCTGCAACTGCCCTTAGCAGGCATGAACGAGGTCCGAGAGCTCTCCTCACGCGGAACTCAACATCGAGCAGCTCGCCTTGTTCGACCCGAAGGCTGACTTTCACCGCCCTGCAATCCACTCCGACCTGCCACCGACACCGACACCGACACCGACACCGATAGCCTGGCGCCCGGCTCCTAGCCCGCGTGTTCACCGTCGACCTTACGAGGTGTCCTCTGCGCGAAGGGCCGCTCAAAATCATCGAGGCCAAAGGCGCGTCACGGGGCGTTCTTGGCCTGATCGGGTCCCGAGTTTTTCAGACACGGGCGCAATCGCATGACACCAACCAGCAATGCGCGCACTTCACACCCGTGCGCGCTCTCCGACCCGGCTCATGCTACTTAGGAGCGAGTAGCTGCGCGGTCTCGGGGATTGAGAGGAATTCGGGGCTGGCGGGCATGGGCGACTTCGAGAGGACGAGATTGCCAGAAGTTGCCAGTCTGGCCAAGGGTCGAGCCCAAGGTCAGGGCCAAGACCTCTCCGAAGATACTGCGGCCCTCGTGGGCGAGCTGGCCCTGGCCGGCCTCGACCTTCCCCGGGTGCAGAGATTGCTGGCCTTCCTGGAGGTAACCGTTCAGCCCCCAATATTCTCGATGCGAACCACCCATATTTTCGGTTCGCGAACCACGCGTTTTGAAAAAAATGGGGATCGACTTCGTTGCCGTATCGTGATCTCACGATCGCGTGACGCTGTTGGACGCACTCGCTCAGCTGAAGGAGAAAGATGCCCAGCTGAAGGAGAAAGATGCCCAGCTCAAAGAACGAATCTTCGAATTACTCCAGCGGGTTTGTGAAAACGACGC
>JAZGFE010000259.1:0-31644 GCA_036479215.1 Nannocystaceae bacterium
CTTGTCTTGGAGTGAGACGCGTATTTTAGTGTCGTCCGTTGCGGCGATTACTGTCTGTGTTCGTCTGGGCATGGCTTCCGTACTTTCTCAGCTCGTCCGCCCATACACAAAATTTCTGACACTCCCGGATGAAGTTTCCCACACACCAGGTGCAGGCCACTCCCGAGGGAAAACCCAAACCAGAGGCCCAGCGAAACTTCACCGACCCCGATAGCCGGATCATGAAGAAAGGGAAGGACGGGTACATGCAGGGCTACAACGCGCAAGCGGTCGTCGATGCCGAGTGCCAGGTCATCGTCGCAGCGGATGTGACCAACCAGGCCCCGGACACCGAGCACTTCGTTCCGATGCTCAAGCTCACCATCTCGAACTGTGCCGCAGTCCCGGACAAGGTCTCAGCCGACGCTGGATACTGGTCGGAGGTGAACGAGAAGGCGGCTCTCCAAATGGGCATCGACCCATACATAGCGACGGGCCGACTGCGACGAGGAGAAGTGGAGTCGCCACCAAGCGGGCGGATATCGGCCACGCTCGGCGCGAAAGAACGAATGCACAGAAAGACCCGAACGAAGAAAGGCAAGGCGATCTACGCCCGGCGTAAGGCCATTGTGGAGCCTGTCTTCGGCCAGGTGAAAGCGCCCCGCGGGCTACGCCAGTTTCTTGTGCGGGGTAGCGACAAGGTCCGCCGCGAATTCTCGCTCATCAGCCTGACCCACAACATCTTGAAGCTCTGGCGAGCATCCGCCGCCCCGGCCTGATCCAGGGGGCGCTGGGCCGGAAACCCGGCCCAACGTGACCATCCGTGGTGCCATCACAACCGGCGAGCGAGCCCGGCCGCCACCTGGGGGGCCGGGTTTACGCGGTCATGGGCCCTGCTCGGTCTTTCCGCCAAGCCCAATTCGCAACAAACTCCTAGGCCCGGGACCATCAGTTGGGAACCGCCCATGTCCCAGCGTCCGTTGGGAGCCTGACGGTCGGAGCATTGCTGGAGGTCGGCGGGGCGACCTCCAGCAATGCTCCGACCCTGCACACCCCGAGCGGACGAGCTGCGGCGTCATCTCGGAGGCCTGGCCGACTTGGTTACCGTGACCAAAGACAGGGATACATTTTAGCCGAGATTGCCGATACCATCCCGATCGACCCACGGCGTACGGGGAGCACCGGTTCGCAGCTGTTCGCGGCTACGGGCTTGGCCGGGGCCACCTTCATCTGCGCCATTCGTCTTTCTCGGATAGCAATGGTTGCGGTGCGTGGTTCGCATCTGCAGATGGTGGGGCCGGGGTCGCCCTGGGGATGCAATGGCCCATCTGGCCGCGCTCAAGCCATAACGTGGCTTGCCATGCGTCGCCGGGTGACAACTCGATCACGTTGCGAACTTCACCAGCTTCGCGCACCATCGCTAGTTCGCCGTCGCGGTAGAGGAGGCGATTCCCGGGCTGGGCGGCGATGCGGTCGCAGGGCAAGATGGTCGCGCTGAAGTTGAGTGGGTCGCGGGCGGACACAAGCCACCATTGTCCCGTGGTGTTGCGCTTGCGTGTGGCTCTCAGCCGGCCGACGGCCTCGGGCAACGCGAATTGCTCGCCAGAAAAGCCCTGGACGAATCGTCCTCCACGGATCTCTCCGCGGGCCTCGAGGTTTCTGTAAGCGCGCAGGAGCTGTCGCCAGGGTGGCAGGCCGCGTTCCCGGAGCAGGAGCGCGCGAAACACCACGCCCCAGCGCCGAAGCAGTACGCGGGCAATGTGTTCGAGACCGGTGGTGTCGTCGTTCTCAGGCGCGAAGCCAGGGGTGATGGCGGCCCAGCGACCTGCATGTTCGAGGCCGGAAACGCCCACACCATAGCCGCGGGCACGTCCGCGGCGCGGGCCGGATCGTGGTCGTCGATCGAGAGTGCGTGCGCGTTGCTTGCCGCGCAGTAGGCCGCGCAGGCCGGCGAATCCGTCGGAGGTTACGAGGCCGGCCCCGACCAATTCGGACAAAGCCAGTTCGACCTGGCTACGCAATAGACCGCAGCCCCCGAGGTCCTCGAAGAACAACGCCCCGCGGCCTTCGATGTGGGCCATGAGTTGTGTCGCTTGGCTCGATAGACCCTCGCGCCGCAGGGCTTCGTCGCCGGGTTGAAATTCACGCCAGAGCGCAACAAAGCTGCGAGGGATGAAAGTGATCGGCGTGGTCTCCAGCGGTCCGGGTCGTACTCGCTCCCGCTTCGTGTTTCCTGTTGGCAGGACTTTCCAGGTATAGTGGCCCTCCATGCACAACTGGTCGATCCACTGTCGGTCGTAGTCTTGGACCCGTGACGCCAACAGTTCCGACTCCCAGGCATCCGCCGCCGCGCTCCACCCCTCCAGGGCTTCTAGGACGGTCGAGAGTCCCTCGCGGCCACGTGTGCGGTGGCTCGCGTCGACGTGGTGCCAGGCGAAACTAAACCGTACGAACTCGCCGCGCGTCACGGGCTCGATTTCCGCCCGCAGTCGATCGATGGTGTAGCGATGAATCCGAGCCAGCAAGCCGCGCTCACACCACTCGACGATTCGCGACGAACCAGCATCTAGCGCCATGTTGGCGTGCGTTCGAGGCGAACCGGTGTCGGGAGCCTCGGGAGAATAGTGACCCCGCATCACGATGCCCGAAGCTTCGAGTGCGAGTAGGGCCGCCTCGATGTCCGCACTTGGAAGGTCGACAGATTCGGCCAACGAGACACTGGTGGTCGGTCCCAGGCCCTCGATGCGGCAACGAACTAGGTCGACAAGAACCGCGGTCGGATCGGCGTCTTGGCCCAATGCGAAGGCCGGTGGGGGCGCGAGGTCGGGTTCGCAGGTCGCCTTGGGATGGATCCGTCGCATGGCATCGCCACGCTCGACACAGGTCACTACTTTTGTCCCACCTTCGAGTTCCCAGGTGATCGCTCGGCCCGAATTCTGGAGTTCGGTGAGCCAGCGGGACCAGTTGGCGCCTGCCTCGACTTCGGCCGAGGTCAGCCAGCCCAGCATCATGAGGGCGTCGTGGAGCTCGTTGGCGTCCCTCGGGTCGGGCCATGCCTGTGCACGTACGCGTTCGATGGCGGTTGGGTCCAGGGCCCCGAGGCGGGCCGCATCTTGGGGGCTGAGGCATCGGCGCTGCATGACCGCTTGGGTCCGCCGTTCTTCGAGGGGCGCGTCGTCGAGGAAAGCGTAGGGGTTTGCGTTGAGAATTTCGTGACTCAGGGGCGAGGGTTCTGTCAGCTCGCAGACCTGCAATTCGAGCTCTCCGGCCTCCATCGACCTGAGCAATGCCTCCAGTCCGTCGATATCCATGGCCTCGATCAGGCAATCGTCGATCGTCTGGAGGACGAGCGGGTCGTCGGGGATTTCGCGGTCGCCGGCAATATTCTCCAGGCAGGCTACTTGGTCCGGAAATACCGTCGTCAGAAGATCGCTAGCGAGGACTCTTTGGAGTTGCGGTGCGACACGTTTCCCGCCGCGCATCCGAAGTACCGCCAGTGATCGGGTGGTGTTCCATCTCCATCGGGTCAAGAACATGGGCGCGTCGAGGAGAGCCTGTACCAAGATCCCGCGCACGCTGCTCGAGTGGAGAAAACTCCAAACGTCGGCCAGCGGAAAACTGTGGGTGGGTCCAAGGCTCAACACGATCGCGTCTTCTGTGGCGGCCGCTTGCAATTCGAAGTTGAAGCTCCGGCAGAAGCACTTACGTAGTGCGAGGCCCCACGCTCGGTTGAGCCGACTGCCGAAGGGAGCATGTATCACCAGTTGCATGCCGCCACTTTCGTCGAAAAATCGCTCGAGGATGATGTGACGTTGCGTGGGCAGCCGACCGAGGGCAAGTCGGCTAGTGGCGAGGTATTCGGCGATCTGGTGAGCGGCGGGTTCGCTCAATAGATGCTCAGCCTGTAGCCAGGCACACACTTCGGCCCGGGCGAGCGCATCGTCTGTGTGTGCGGCCAAGCGGGTGTCGATCTGTGAACGCAGATCCGATACCGCGCGAGACAGTTCGAGGGAGCGCGAGGGGGCTTCGCCGAGCCAAAATGGAATCGTGGGTGGTTGACCTTTGGCGTCGGCGACCCGGACTTTTCCCGGCGTAACGGACAAGATGCGCCACGAAGCGTTGCCGAGCTGGAAGATATCGCCCGCCATGCTCTCGATGGCGAAATCTTCGTTGATACTACCTACGCGCATACCTGAAGGCTCGAGAATCACTTCATAGTCGGCAAGCTCAGGAATGGCGCCACCCGAGGTGATCGCCGCCAGACGAGCTCCACGGCGTGGGCTGAGTCTCTGGTGGACGGCGTCATGATGAAGATATGCTGCTCGCCGTCCGCGGTGGGTGGAATAGCCGCGAGCGACGAGCTGCACGATTGCGTCGAATTCCGAACGTTCCAAGTTGCGGTAGGGATAGGCGGTGCAGACGATGTCGAATAGATCATCTTCGCTACGTTCGCCACAGGCGATCTCGGCTATCATCTGTTGAGCGAGCACGTCGCGGGGCCGGTCGGGAATCTGCAGTCGATCGAGCTCCCCGCGGCGGACGGCTGCCAGCAATGCGGTGGCCTCGATGAGCTGATCTCGGCTGAGGGCAAACAGGCGGCCACGGGGCAGCCCCCCCACCGCATGGCCGGAGCGACCGATGCGTTGCAGGAATGTAGCGATGCGCGATGTGGAGCCTATCTGGCACACCAGGTCCACCGATCCGATGTCGATGCCGAGTTCCAAAGATGCGGTGGCCACCAAGCAGCGTAGCTCGCCGGATTTGAGCTGTTGCTCTGCCCGGAGTCGCAGCTCTTTGGCCAGGCTACCGTGATGTGATGCGACCCCGTGCTCGCCCAAGCGTCGGGAGATGTGCCGGGTCAGACGTTCCGCGAGGCGTCGAGTGTTGACGAACACCAAGGTGGTCTGGTGCGCCTCGATCAGTTGAGCGATGCGATCGTAGATTTCCTCCCAGACCTCGTGGCTCATGACGGCATCGAGCGGAGACTTGGGGACTTCGATGGCGAGGTCGAGAGGCCGGCGATGGCCGACGTCAATGATATTGCACTCGACAGCCGACCCCAACGCATGGGAAGCGGGGGCGATGGGGGCAGGGGCTGTGGCCGCAGAGGTGGGTTTGGCGTGCCCAACCAGGTATCGGGCGACTTCTTCGATCGGTTTTTGGGTCGCGGACAAGCCCACCTTGACGAGACGACGGCCGCAGAGGGCCTCGAGGCGGGCGATAGTGAGTGCGAGGTGGGCTCCGCGTCGGTCACCGAGCACAGCGTGGATCTCGTCGATGATGACCTGCTGGGTGGTACGCAACAGCTCTCGTCCGCGTTCCGAGGTGATCAAAATGTAGAGGGACTCGGGCGTTGTTACGAGAAAATGCGGTGGGCGACGGAGCATGGCGGCCCGCTTCGAAGCGGGCGTGTCGCCCGTGCGCAGGCCGGTGCGGATCTCGATATCGGCATGGCCGAGGCGCTTGAGATGCTCGCGGATCCCCGCGATCGGTGCCTGCAGGTTGAGGTTGACGTCGGTGCTCAGGGCCTTCAGTGGCGACACGTAGACGACCCTAGTTTGGTCGGGAAGAACCGTGGCTTGACCTTCACAGATCAACGCATCGATCGCCGCGAGAAACGCCGCAAGGGTCTTGCCCGAGCCAGTGGGGGCCGCGATCAACGTGTGGTGTCCCGACGCGATCGATGGCCACCCGAGTGTTTGGGCCGGTGTCGGAGCCTCAAAGTTCGCGCGGAACCATCCCGAGACGGCCGGGTGAAACGCATCGATCACGGATTTGGGCATGGGAAGGCGCAAGATAGCAGGCGGCGGATACGGCGGCGTGCGCCGCCGCGTAGCTCTTGTCGTGGGTGTGCCGACCGGGCGGACCCAACGACGGTTCGGGTGGAGCGAGTCGTGGCGCTCGCCACACCAGCGGGGCGACGAACCTCTTTTTGGGGGTCAGTGCGGCAGCCGTGGCCCAACGCGGCGCGGCGCGGACTTCGGTTGGCCGGTCGGCTGCTTGAGAGAAAATACGAGAGCCGGGAGTAGGGACCACAGAATCAGACCGAGGAGTGGCTGGTGGAGGAGACCGGACACGTTCAAACCGAGGCATCCAAGCAGCCAGGTCGAACGGAAGCGGGCGTAGCGAACCCGTTGCTGCCACCGGCGTCCTGCGTAGAGTAGATCTGTTGGCCACAGCACCCATAGCGCCTCGTTGAAGCGCAGCTCTGGAATATGCGAGACGAGGGCGATGCTCCATACGCAAAGCGCGACGGCGCCCAGAAGGAGACCCACGAGGCAAGAAAACGTGCGGGCGCAGGCGGGAAAGCGTGCGAATGCTGCGAGGGCAGCGAGTAGCAGGCCTCCTGCGGAGATCGCCAGTGCGGTGTCGCCGGACGCCGGGGGCTCCCTCAGCTGAGCGTAGCGATGCGTCTCGCTGCGGTTCACGTTCTCTGGCGGAGCGGCGAAATGGGTGGCGGTGGTGTCACGAAGTATGGATGGGAGGAACATCGCTTCACACCCGTTCGGAATCCGGTCGAGTCGGCGCCCCCCCAAAACGGTCATCGCTCCCAGGGCGGGGCTGCGCCCGGCCAGTCGAGACGCGATGATCTCCCGATACGAGCGTTCGCCGTAGGGCTGCTCGAAACTCCCGCAAAACGAGCCTTGGGTGAGGCGGTCGAGCAGGTCTCGGATCTGCGTGGCGCAGTTGTTGTCGAGGTGATGATAGGTATAGTAGCGATTCTCTTCGCGTACGACCTCTTCGAGATACTGCTTCGCTTGCTTAAGTTGCCCCGTGGCGATGGGAAGGTGTTGTCGCCAGACGTCCCGATCTTGTTGGCGGTAGAGATCGATCATTTTCTCGGGTATCCAACGCGATACCCAAAAGCGGCTCGTCCCCCGTGCGATTTCCCACCCGAGCTGACGCGGGGGCGTGTCAAAATTTGCGGTCCCGAAGTTGTAGCAGCGGGACCGATTCGTGTGATTTTCGTTGTGGATGCAGATCGCCGCGTGACCGAATCGATCGTAGATGCGATCTCCTGGACCCATCGTATAGAGGTCGAGATGCTCTGTCGCGTACAGTGTCAGCAACGAAAATGCGAGAGAAATATGGATCAAGGCGGGTCTCGATGATGGAATGGGAGGAGGTTGTCCACGCGAACGCGCGAGGCCGCGCAGCGGGTGCGATCGGTCGTGGTTCTTGTGGGCTAGAGTGTGACGACGGGGTGGGGCCGGAGCCGCAAGATCATGCCCATGGTGGCGAGATAGACCTCGTCGGATATCGCGGCAAGTCGACGATGTGCCTCCCCCGCTAGATCGCGGAATTGGCGGCCCAAGGCGGAAGGAGGTACGACGCCCATGCCGACCTCGTTCGTCACCACGATCACGGTCTGTCTGCTCTCGGTAAGCACCGTGACCAGTTCCGAGATGGCGTCGCTTACCTGCACGGCCTGTTGATCACGCAGGAGACGATTGCTGAGCCACAGCGTGAGACAGTCGATAACCACCACCTCGAAGTTCGCATGGGTTTTCAGTCGATGCGCGAGCTCGAGTGGCTCCTCGATGGTCTCGAAGCTATCGCCACGTTCCGCCACATGGGCTTGGATGCGGCTGCGCATCTCCGTGTCGTGTGCTTCGGCTGTGGCGAAGAACGCCCGCCTACCAGGGGTTTGAAGCGCGCGTGAGAGGGCAAAATTGCTCTTTCCAGAACGTACGCTGCCGCCGATGAGCACCAGATGTCCGGGCCTCGTGCGCCTTGAAGCCTTTGCTGCGATCTGGTTGTTCGCTCTCATTGTGAACCCATCGTTGTGACCGCTGGCCTCGCTACGATCGCTACCAGGTGGGCTCGTGGCCGATCAGGTGCCCGAGTTCGATCCAACCGCTGGAACCATCGTAGCAGACGAGCATCTGAGCGGTGGCGCAGGTTGGGTCCAGTTCGTCGTCGAGGACCTCGCTCAGACGCATCGCGCCGTAGATCGTGCCCTCGTGTTGGATGAACCATCGCTTGCGGGCGCGGTGGCGGGTGACGAGCGTACGTACCCGCTCGAGTTCGCCAAGGTAGGCTCTCTTTTCCTCCGGATCCCATTTCCCGTTGCGGTTGACGTCCCAGTGGGTGAGCAACGCCGCATCCTGTGCGACCTCGTCACGTCGGTGTGCGTTCTCGACGATGCTTGTATGCAGCTCGGCCAGGGAGACAGCCTGGTCGGTGAGCCCAGATTTCCGGATGCGGATCTGTTCTTCGCGCAGGCGCGACAAAATGTGCGCTTCTCTCCAGGTTGAGGGCATCAGCCCGAGCCGAGTGAGGACGGTCGGTGTCAGCAGAAAAGCACCGGGCACCGGGACTGCTGTGGTCGCGGCAGCGACAACCCCTGCGGGCACGACTTTGACCAGGTCGGTGAGCTGGGCCCGAATCTTGTCGCGCTCCTCATCGGTGAGAGGGGCGCCAGTGCGCACGCGCGAGGCGATCAAGCGGAGCATTTCGCGGCTCTCGCCCATCTCGCTGAGCAGGTGCTGCCACTGATCTCTGGCGCTGCGGATCGCGGCGGATGAGAAACGCGAGAGCGGACCTGGTTTCTCGATCGCATGCAGCTGGGCGCCCAGGCTACGCAGCGTGGTGGTGTTCTCGCCGGCCTGTTCGATCTGGCGAACGAGCTCGTCGAACGTCGCCCTTTTGCTCCTCGCTTCCCCACCCATACCTGCAGGGCTAGCATGCTTTGGCGGAAGTGCGTGAGGGCGAGCACGCCCGTCGCCATACGTGCGTGCTCGCCCGACCGAGGGGCGCGGGTGCATGAGGGGGAGAGCAACCCAAGGCGTGGAGCGAGGGTCGTGGGTCATGACGTCGTCCGCCCAGTGCGCCGCCCGGATGGTCGCCGAACGTCGCGCTGCACTGAGGTGCTCCGTGGCGGTGGATGTGAACCATCGCCGGCGCATTGACATGCATCGACGCCGTGCGCCTAGTTCTTGGTCGAGTAGCTGATAAGACCGGACAGCACGCCGTCTTTGTCTTTGCCGCACATACAGCTCACCTCGTAGAGGGCATCGCTGCCTTTGAACTCAAGGTCCGTCTCCGCGCCGGACGTGATCTCCCCCAGTTCGTCGAGAAGCGGCTTGAGTTTGGCGTGCAGGGTCTCGATACAGCTCTTCTCGGTCTGTTCGTCCGTCAGGTGCAAAATCAAGATGCCGGAGTAGTTCCCGTCGATTCTCATCTCGGAGCGGCTGTCTTTCGCGATTTTCTTGTGCTGGATCAGATTTGGGGACAGCCACGGTGGTCGACCTTGTGGGGCCCGCTCCACGCCTGAGGCCGCAGCGGCGACGGATGCCTTGGCCGGAGTCGCCGGGGAGGATTCGGTGGCGCGCGGTTTGGCTGTGATCTGTGCAGTTCCTCTGGTGGAGGCGGTCGCGTGGGTCGAAATCTTCGATTTGCCTTCCACGGTTCGCGGGTGGTCGGCCGAGGCGGCCGACTTGCGTTGTGCGGGGGAGACCCCGTTTTCCGAGGGGGCGCCGCATGCAGTGGCGAGACCGAGGGTCAACAACACATACATGGGCTCTCGAAGGGCGCGTTGCATGGACGTCGGTATCGCATAGATTCGCGGCAAAGGGGGGGCTCGGCGTTCGGGGTGGCCGGGCGCGGTTTGGCTGGACCTGTGGGCGCTGTGATGGGCGGCGCGGGTTGCTCAAGTTTCATGTGATGGCTAGGATGTGCGCACGTGGACGTGACGCGGGCCGACACCGAAGAAGTCAAGATCTGGCTCGCGCTGGCGGGCATGCTGCTCGTTTTCCTGTGGCGATTCATAGCGACACGCGCGGCGCTGGGCTTGTTGATCGCGCTGACCTTGGTGGCGATGCTCAACTACGCGCGATGGGGGCCCCGGCAGGTCGCAGTTGAGATCAACAACTACGACTTGATGCACTACTACCTGGCGACGCGATACTTCGATGAGTTGGGCTACTACGATCTCTACCCAGCTGCGCTCCTCGTCGATCAGGAGAGGGGGCGCTACGATGGGACGATCCGCCGATGTCGCCTCCAGGACCAGGACGGCTACCAGCTGGTGCCCGTGAGTCGATGCGTGGCACGCGGTCGCGTCGTCCGGGCCGAACACTTTAGCGCCGAGCGCTGGGCCGCCTTCGAACACGATTTTTTGTATCTGCAGCGGTCGGCCAAAATGAGCCGGAGACAGTGGCGGGAGATGATCCAGGATCGCGGGTACAACGCTACGCCCGCCTGGGTTGTGCTGATGAAGCCTCTGACGTCGCTTGTATCGGTGGAGGCGATCAAATGGCTGTGCTGGCTTGACTTCGTGTATTTGGCAATCGGTCTCGTCGCACTACGCTGGGCGTATGGGGTGAGCACGATGCTATGGTGTGCGTTCTTTTTGGCTGTGACCTATTCACTGCGTTGGCCCATGCCGACACAGGTGTTCTCGAGGTATGACTGGGTGGCGGCGCTCATGGTCGCGATGGCCTGTCTGCGAAAGGGTCAGCCTTTCGTGGCCGGCGTGCTCACCGGTTTTTCCGCCCTGGTGCGCCTCTTCCCCGCGGTGTGGCTCTTCGGCCCGATTGCGAAAGGCGCGGCCGGCTTGCTCCGTGGGGGAGCGTGGCGAAAGCGTATCGATCGCCGATTGTTGACGTATGCGGGTGGCGTTCTCGCATGCGTGCTCGTCGTGGAGTCGGCGGCGCTGCTCCGATTCGGGTCGGATGCGGCGGTCGTGCACGTCGAAAACATCACGGAGCATATTCGGCCGGAGCAGTTGTCCTCTCGGCGGTTGGGGTTCGCGCTTGGATATGCGTACGAAGGAGAACGCCTCCCAAAGTATATATCTGTCGAGAAGAAACAGAACATCAAAGAAGATGCCGGCGAGCGTTTGCCCCTTGTGGGCTTGACCCTCCTGGCCTTGGCGTGGGGGCTGCACAAAATGCGCGACGACGAAGTGTTCGCGTTCGGCTGCATCCCTTTCTTCTTGCTGGCGACGGCGAGCTACTACTATTATGTCGCGCGGATTACGCTGATAGCGACGCATGCGAGCGACTTGTCCAGACTCAGGAATCGCGTCGGCTTGGCTTTGCTCTTGGCGCTCGAAGTTTTCTCCAACTGGGCAGAGACAGCCTACCCGGGGCACCGCGTATTTCTGATTGGTCGGTTGGCTTGGGGCCTGACGGCCTATGTGATGGTGATGGTGCTGTGGCTAGGCTGGGAGAGATGGCGAGCGAATCGCGTCGAGCAACAGCACGATCCGCGGCAGTAGGCGCCAACATCGTGGGCGCGACGCGGCCGGACATGGCACGGCGGGACGGGGCATGCCGCCGTGCCGGGATCGATGCCAGGGTGACGCTGACGGCGCGTAGACCACGTTCGTTGGGCGCATGGGCTTCGCGCCTTTTGGGGTATACTGGTGCGGCTTGTTCTCTTACATCATGCATGCCGTCACTTCCTCCTTCGCATCCGCGCTCGCCCTGACGTTCGTCACCGTTCTGCTTGCGTGCGCCGCTGCACCTCCGGGCGAGGACGTCGCCACCTCGCCAGCCGTGGGTGGCCCGGGCGCGGCCGGCAGCTCGGGCTCTGGCAGCTCGAGCGGCGAAGGCACAAGCCACGAGGGGTCCTCGGCCACGAGCGACGACCCGAGCGACGAAGGTGAGACTGCGACTTCGAGCCTGGGTCCTGGAGACACGGTGATCGATGATGTGGAGGAAATGTATTCCCTCGCCCATCTCCCGAGCTTCCACATCTACCTCGACGATGAGGGCATTGAAAAGCTCAGCGGTGACGACGAGTCGGTCCTCAAAACCTACGTCACGGGGAGTTTCCGCTATCGAGACGAAACCATCGACGAAGTAGGGGTGCGACTCAAAGGAAATCTTACTCTGACGAACCTTACCAAGAAACCGTCCTTCAAAGTCAAGTTCAACAAGTTCATCAAGGGGCAAAAATTTCTGGGTCTCGAGTCTATCACGCTACAGAATTGCCACACGGACACTTCGATGGTGCGTGAGCATCTTGCGTACAAGATCTTCCGTGAGTCCGGCGTGCCCGCTTCGCGCACCGGGTACGCTCAGGTGTACCTCAACGACGAATTGTACGGTCTATACGTGAACCTGGAGACGTTGGACGATGAGTTCCTTGGGCACAACTATCAGGATGCTTCGGGAAACCTATACGAGGGGGAACATGGCGATGATCTCGACCACAGTGAATGGAATTTTGAACAGGATGAGGGAGACGATACCTCGCGTGACGACTTGAGAGAACTTTCCGAGGTTGCACTTCGGGACGACGATTCTCTGTTCTTCGGCCCCAACCCACCCCTCGAAACCGATCGCGTGCTCGATCATATCGCGGCGGAGGCCTACGTGGGCCATTTCGATGGCTACCGAGCGTCGCATAATTACTTCATTTATCACGAGCCCACGATCGACAAGTGGACATGGATCCCGTGGAGTCTGGACCAGACGTTGATCCGCCGCAGCTCACCATTTTCAGGCGGCGGGTTTGTGGATACCAAGTGCCGGAATCTACCCAATTGCCTGGTCTACTATATCGGTCGAGCAGAGCGGCTCGCGGACGGTGCGGAGGCGTTGCATCTCGAGGGCGAGCTGGAGCGCGTGATTGCACTGATCGACGAGGCGGCTCGCAACGATCCTCGAAAGCGGCACAGCAACGCAAGCATGGAGTCCGGCCAGAAGCGAGTCCAAAGCTGGATCGAGGACCGGCCGGCGCAGTTCCGGGAGCAGTTAGATTGTCTCGTGGGCGGCGTGGAGCCCGATGCGGACGGTGATGGATTTGGCCCTTGTTTTCAGGACTGCGACGACACCGACCCCAATGTCAACCCGGGTAGGGTGGAGGTATGCGACGGGGTGGACAACAATTGTTCTGGCTTCGTGGACGATATCCCGGAGTGTCCCTGCGCGAGCCGGGAGATCGCGGGCAACACGTTCTACTTTTGCGAGCATACGTTCAAGTGGACCAAGGCCCGGCAGTTTTGCGCGGATCAGGGGCACCGTCTTGCCCGTCTTGATAGCCCCGAGCAAAACGAGAAGGTCTGGGCGGTCGCACGCGACATTCGGTCCACCAAATGGGCCATCGGTCTAAACGATCGTGTTCAGGAGGAGACCTATGTGTGGGTGGACGGAACCGAGCCCACGTTCACGGCGTGGGCCGACGGGGAGCCTGCACACGCGCTCGGATGGTTCGACTGCGTATTTTATGGCGGTTCGATGAACCCGACGTGGCGCGAACGCAACTGTGTCGCCACCGGCCCGTTCATTTGCAGCGCGGTCGCCGAGTAGCCCCGTTTTCGGACCTCCCGGGACGAGGCTGCCAGCGCCAGCACAGCTAAGTCGCGTTCGCCGTCTGGCAACCCCTGCTTGTTCGGCGGGTCGACAGGAACCGCCATACCTGTTCGCGCTCCCAGCTGGCGGGCGGGCGACTTGAGGTCGTTGGGTTGACCTTGTGCTCACCGAGCACATAGTAGCGGCCAACGGCACGAACCGTTCCGAAAGGTGGACAGCATGTTGATTCCTCGAACGCACGCACTCGATCGACTTCTACGGCCATTTTACTTCGATGGTCGCTCTGCTCCCCAATACGACAGTGAGCAAGAGAGCGCTTGGCAACCCCGTGTGGATGTGGAGGAGATGGACGATAAGTTCGTCGTGCGTGCCGACCTTCCGGGCATGGACGAGAAAAACATCGAGGTGACCCTCGACGATGGCGTACTCTCCATCACCGCTCGACGCGAGGATACGCGTGAGGAGGCTCGGCATTCGGGGCGACTGCGGGAACGACGATTCGGTCGGTTTGCACGTCGCTTCCAGGTCGGACCCGAGGTCGACGCGCAAGCAGTGGGAGCGTCTTACAAAAGCGGTGTGCTCGCTGTGGAGCTCCCCAAGAAGGCGGCCGTCCAGGCCCGACAGATCGAGATTCGAGCCGAGTGAGCGCTGTGATCGAGCAGCGCGAGCCAGCGCGGCCGCTCCACTGCCGCTCGCGTTCCAGCTGCTCGGTGGCGGGCTGGCGGTGTCTGCGGTAGTCTCCCGCGGTGATGAGCCTCCAAAACGGCTACGACGGCTACGACGGCTACGACGGGGAGCAGGGGAATCTTGATCGCTTCGGATCGGTTGTCGATATCTACATGCGGCTCCACACACGGTTGCGGCGGCCGGCGGCCCGGCGCACTGGGCGAGCTGTGCAAGCGATGTTCGCAGCTTGCCTGTGCGTGATTCAGGTCCCCGTGGGGTGCGCGGGGGAGTCGGCTTCGATCACGAGCCTTGTGGATCCGAGCAACACTGTCGACCAGCAGGACCCCAGCGCGGCAGAGGTGCTGCGGGTGCTTGCTGCGCTGTTTGAGGGCGTACGCGTCCGAAATACGGCGGCCCTCCACTCAATGCTTCATGCGGATGCTCGATTCATTGCGGTCGATGGGGAACGCGTCCGGGTGACGACACGGGCGGCCTTCCTTCGCGAACTCGCCGCCTCATCCGATGTTTTGCTCGAGCGCGCGTGGCATCCCGAAGTGCGCGTCGATGGCAATATCGCGGCGGTCTGGACCCCCTATGATTTCCATGTTGGTGACGCGTTCAGTCACTGTGGAATGGATTCGGTCCAGCTTCTGCGCCGAGGTGGGCGATGGATGATCGTCTCCATTGTGTACACTGTGCACAACAAGAACGCGCGAGAGGGCTGTGTCGGCATGCCAGAAACGGTCGCGCGCCCCGTGGCTGCGGATCCTGCTGTCGCTCAGGCATTTGGTCGTGGCGCCCCTACCGATGGGCCCGTCGCACGTCCGCGGAACGTCGTGTTGATGATAGGCGACGGGATGGGGTTCGACTATCTGAAGGTTTTTCGTCTCGCTACAGATGATGCGTCGACACCCGCGGTCGAGATGACCGTATTCGATCGCCATCTCGTCGGTGTGCTGGCGACCGATCCCGCGGGACCCCCCGGGACGATCACCGATTCCGCGGCATCCGCTACGGCGATGAGCACTGGCGTGCGTACTCAAAATGGTTTCATTGGGGTGGGTCCGGGCGGCGCGGCGGTCGAGACCGTGCTCGAGCGGGCGGTGACGCTGGGAAAGAGCACAGGCTTGGTGGCGACGTCGAATATCACCCACGCCACACCTGCCGCATTCGCTTCGCACTACCCGGATCGACGGCAGGAATCCGCGATTGCGGATCAGTTGCTGGACCGGCGGATGAACGGGCAACCGCTTGTATCGGTGATGCTGGGCGGCGGGCAGCGGCATTTTCGTCGTCCCGATCGCGACCTGATGCAGGAGTTCGCGGCGTTGGGGTACGAGGTGCTCTCCTCCCCGCACCAGCTCCATACCAGTCGCGCGCAGCGTGTGCTCGGCCTGTTCTCTCCGTTGGCCATGGCGGGTGCGGCGGATCGAACCTCAGATGAGCCATCGTTGGCGGATATGACCCGCGTTGCACTCTCGGCGTTGTCGCATGATCCTCAGGGCTTCTTTCTGATGGTGGAAGGCAGCCAGATCGATTGGAGCGGACACGACAATGATATCGTTGGGGTCGTGGCCGAGATGCGGGCGTTTGCGGAGGCGGCTGAATTGGTGCTGGAGTTCGCGTCTGCACGCGATGATACATTGGTGTTGATCACGGCCGATCACGCCACCGGCGGCCTCGCGGTCGGGGCCGCCAATTCGACGC
The DNA here is from genome assembly GCA_036479215.1 of Nannocystaceae bacterium. Lineage (GTDB taxonomy): Bacteria > Myxococcota_A > Polyangia > Nannocystales > Nannocystaceae > FL481. Next base: position 15,618 of record JAZGFE010000259.1, read on the forward strand.
GTTGGCGGGCGGATGTGGTCGCAGCCGCGACGCAGTCGCCGAAGCAACTCGCCGAGCGCATGCTGGCGGGCGGCGATCCGAAACAGGTCATGCGAGCGGGGACCGGGATCACCATCGACGCCGCTGCGGCAGCGGCGATGCGTCGGCTCGCACGTCGTGGCGCCAGCCCCAACGTGAGAATGGCGATGCACCGTGCCGTTTCTGCCCAGATCGATCTCCGCTCGGGCACGGGCTGGACGACCCACGATCATACCGCTACAGATGTGCCGCTCGTGGGTTTTGGGCCCGGTGCACACCTGTTTCGCGGCTATCACCCGAATACCGATGTGGCCCGGATACTCTTCGATTTTTGGCCGATCGAGGGGAGCCAGGTCGGGGGGGCGATCCCCGGATCTGCGAGACCTTGAGTCGGCATCCCGGAGGGGATCTCCGATTGGTCCCGCAAAGATTGGTCCTGCAAAAAAAAAGCACCGAAACGCGCGTTGCGTCTCGGTGCTGGAGCCGAACGAAGTCGGCGAGGCGCGTGGGCCTAGCCGGCGTCGATGATGCATTTGCCCACCACAGGGATGAGCGAGGGGTCGTCGGCTTCGTCGCCTTCGGCGAAGAAGGGGATGCAGGCAGCGGGTGCCATGCATTCGCTGTGGTCGCCTTCTAGGTCGCAGTACGTCGTGCAACAACTCTCGGCTCCGCATCCGTCGACGAGCTGCTTACCCAACTCTTCGCAGTACAAACCGCGATGGCAGCTCTGCTCCGCGTTACACTCGTCGCTCTGGTTGCCCTTGCCGGGTTCGGGGTCGGGGGGAATACACCAGAAGCCGGCGCCGAACGGGTAACATCCGTCCGCTGCGACGCAGGCATCGGGTCGGATGGGATTGCAGGGGATGTCGCAGATCGGGAGAAATCCGTCGTTGTAGTTGTTGCAGGTTGCGGCGGGCAGCCCTACGTTCTTGCAGCTATCGGTCTCTTCGCCGTCACAGAGTTGGTAGCAGGTACCTTCGCCGATATCACCCGTTGTGCCGAGCATGCACAGCACGTCCTTGGCGCAGGTGTCGCCGTAGCGCTCACGCGTACACGCTTCGCCGTGCACCTTTTCGCCGGTAATCGGTACGCACTTTGCGGCGTCTACACAGCAATCCCCGTCCTTTTTGACGTAGGGCTGACACTTTTCGCCGTCAGCGCACTCGCCGATGCCCGGTGTGCAGGCGTTGATGCCGCCTGCACCGTCGCTTGCGGCATCGCCATCACCGCCGGCATCGCCATCGTCGGCCTTGTCGCCGTCGCCGCCATCTTCGCCTCCGTCATCGTCATCGTCATCGTCGGCGGATGCATTCTCGTTGCCTTTTGGATCGTCTTTGTTGTCACAAGCAGTGGTGAACGCGAAGAGGCCGAAAGCGGCGACCGCAGTGAATGATCGAATCGTGAACATATGGTAACTCCTGAGTTGAGACGTGTGGTTGAAGTGGTGGGAGAGCAAGAAGGCGGGCCTCGCGGTTTGCAACGGGAGCGGAAGAACGGTCCGGCCGCAACGGGTGTGGGCGTGCCTGGGTGCGGCGTCGCCTGCGTGAATGCGAGGGGGGCGCTTTCCATGCCATGTCCTTTTCGTCGTGCGCAGCATAGCGCAAGTTGCCAAGAAGCGCCCTGATCCGTCCTGTACGACCACACGCGCACGTGCGCGTGTGGTCGGTGAAGTGCGTCGAAAACCGTCGGTCTGGGGTGTGAACACCGTTTGTTTGGTGTCTGTCGTCACCGAAGCGCGCCCGAGTGATGTAGGGAGAGGCCGGGGGTTGGCACGGGGCCTCTCCGGGCCGTCTTGCCCGCCGCACGATCGTTCGTCTCCGCAGCGACGTCGCGCGTGCCTCGGTCGAGGGGCGGCGCTCCCATCGACGCGAAGGCGCCGCCGTACGCCGATTGTCGTGCTAGAAGGCGCCACCTACCATGCCTCCAATGAAGATAAGGATCCCAGCGCTCAGGACGATCCGCCGCCATGCAGCACGGGGCCGAGCCCATTTCGCTGTATGTATGGTCTATCAATCGATGCTCGGCGGGTGCGAAACGACGACGGATGCGCCCGATGTTTCCGAGACGACCGAGGGATCGGCTGCCGACGATATGCACACGGGCGCGTCGAACACCGGGGACGGCGTGGATACACCAGAAGAAGGCGATTGCACCGTGCGCGGCGAATTCGTCTTCTTTGACTCGGAAGGAGAGATCGACGACGCCGAGCTCGAGACCCAGATCTTCGCCGAGCTATTTTGCCGGCGCTTGGAGGAGGCGGACGAAGGTCCCACATTCCAAGAAAAACTGTCCGTCGATCAAGATACGGGCCGCTTCGAGCAAGTGATCCCGTGGCGAAGCGAATGTATGGTCCACCTGGTCTCGCTGGTCAAACAGGAAGGTCAGACCGAGGCGGCGGGGGTGCGCAACTACGGCTTTGTCGTGGAGCAAGGGGAGGTGGTCTTGGAATTCCAAGACCCCATCGGTGCAGCGGTGGTGCTCGATCGCGTGGAGATCGAATCTGGCGGCGAAGTCGTGGTGGTGGAGGCGCCGAGTCTCGAAGTCAGCGTCGATCCTGACAAGGCAGACTTCGGCAAGGAAAAGCGCGCGCCGGTGGGCGGGATTCGCGTTCCTCCGCGTTTCTGGCCGGGCACACAAGCTTTCGGCGGCTTTGGAGAGCCCGTGGCGGTATGGGCATTCTATGCCGACACGCTGCAAGCATCGGCCGCGGACGGACTGTCCTTGGCGTTCTCCGACGACCTGGGAGACGGGACATCCGGGGAGCTGCGTACCTACGTGCAACGCCTCGACGGGATGCGTCGCTTTGAAGATGCGGGGGCGTGGGAGCGAGAGGGCCAAAGCATCCCGCGGCTGTCGTGGATCGCTGTGGTGGAGGCTGGGGCGGACAGACTGTCCGGGCGCGCGGATGCGCAGCGCGTCGTGCGAGACCGCGCCGATGCGGAGATCTGAATCGGCAGTGGTGGCGCCGTGGTGCGCCATGAGGGCGGCGGAATAAATCCCCATCAAAACGACCTATTTTGCAAGTGATCGTGGGCGATCGCGGTGGTCTACTGCCGCTTCCCTGATTTGAGGAACGAAGTCGATGCGCAACAGACTAGCTATTCTATCTCTCGTGGGCAGTGCTTCCCTCGTGCTCACGTTCACGGGCTGCGCCGACGACGGCGCCGACAGCAGCGGCCAGTCCACTCCGACCCCCGCTCCACCTGGCGAGATGATCGACGACATGGAGGACAAGGACGGCGCGATCCTTGAGGTCAGCGGCCGCAGTGGCGCTTGGTATACGTCGAACGACGAGAGCAAAGACGGCACGCAGACCCCGGCCTCAGACGCCGACTTCACCATGACGGAATTGGAGGCGCCACGCGAGAAGAGCAAATACGCGGCCCGCTGCCAAGGCAGCGGCTTCAAGGAATGGGGCGCCGCGTTCGGTTTCAACTTGAACGAGCCCGACGGCAAGGACAGGGGCACCTACGACGCGTCCAAGTACGCCGGATTGGTTTTCTGGGCGAGGAACGGCGAGGCGGGACCCCAGAGCTTTACGCTGGCGTTCGTCGATGACCAAACCGACCCACAGGGCGGAAACTGCGACGAGAGCAAGGCCGACGATTGCTGGGATCACTTTGCCACGAGCGTCAAATTGACCGACAAGTGGGAGCAATATGAGATCGAAATCGCAGATCTGAAGCAGGGGGGATGGGGCAAGAAATTCGATGCGCTCCACCTCAACGCGCTCTACTCCGTCGAGTTCCAAAACGAGGCCGCCGTCGACTTCGATATCTGGATCGACGATATCGCGTTCACTGAGGAGTAGCGACCGCGGGCACACAGAAAACGGCCAGCTCCACCCAGGTGGGGACTGGTCGTTTGTCTTTTAAGCGATGGCGCGTGAGGTGTGCTAGCCATGGTCGCCAGCGAAGAGCGAGATCGATACGATACGAAAATAGATGAGATTTTTCCTAGGGATGCCTCCGGTATCATGAGGCTTCGGTGTGGCGCCGCCGCTCTCACCGTGCTTCGACCGCACGGTGGTTGGTGAAAATCGCTCTATGTTGTGGTCAGGGGGCGTCATGCGGGGCGACGCATAGAACAAACGCTGGTACGGTGTGAGTGTACGCATGGTATCCGAGCTCAATCATCCCCAGAACGGCGAAGGCGTAGGTAGCGAAGGCGTAGGTAGCGAAGGCGTAGGTAGCGAAGGCGTAGGTAGTAGAGGAGGTCAGGAGCGACGTTCGGCGGAGGCTCCGTCTGCTGCCTTCAACGCACAGGTACGCGCGCCCGATTCACCGGATCCAGCGTCTGTGTCCTCCCCGCCCCAGCGGTGGAGTTCGGCCTCGATGCCCTCTGCGCCGCCAACTGGGACACCGACGGTGCCCGAGTTCGCTCCTACCGCGAGCGTTCCCGCGGAGCGTCGCCCCGCCACCGTGGAGCGTCGTCCCCTCGCTGCGGAGCGTCGCCCCGCAGCCGCCGAGTTTGCACCCTCAGCGATCGTCCGATTCGGGCCGTTGATTGCCGTGAGCTCGGCGATGAAGTCGCTCTTCTCTGTTTGCGAGCGATTGGCGGTGTCGGACGTGACCTTGGTGATCGAAGGTGAGACGGGTACCGGAAAAAGTCTGCTCGCCGAGTCGATCCATCGGGCGGGGCATCGCGGAGCCGGCCCTTACGTGGTGGTTGACTGCTCAACGCTGGACGCGAGTCTCGCCGAAGCCACACTGTTCGGGTATGCGCAAGGTTCCTACCTGGGGCCCGCAGCGGCGCGGCCCGGCGTCTTCGAACAGGCCAACGGAGGCACGTTGGTCCTCGACGAGGTGGCGGAGCTCGATCGAGATGTACAGGTCCGTCTGCTCCGCATCGTCGAAGCGGGCCGCGTGTGCCGGGTCGGCAGCGATCAGGAGATGCCTTTCGACGTACGAGTTATCGCCACTTCGCGTGCGAGCCTTGCGGCCGAGGCTCGCAGTGGTCGGTTCCGTGAGGAATTGTTCTTTCGCCTGGCGGTGACCCAAGTCGAGGTCCCGCCTCTACGCGATCGCGGCGAGGACCTCGACGCTCTCTTCCGGCATTTCTGGGCGCTGTCCACCTCCCTGCCCTGCCCGACGCTAGATGGGCGACTCACCCGTTTCCGAGAGCACCGTTGGTCGGGCAACCTTCGCGAACTACAAAATGTCGTCACTCGCTGCATGGCACTCGGTCCGCTCGTGGCAGACGACCCCTACTTGATCGACCCCATGCTCACGAGACGAGCGGACGAAAGGGGCGACTCGGGGGGCTCGTTACCGGTGGGTCGTGGCGCGACGGATGCGGTCGAACGTATTTTGGGGCTGAACTTGCCGCTGCCCCGCGCCCGCCAGCGTTTGGTGGCGGAGTTCGAGCGGCGCTATGTCGAACGGGTGTTGCGTTTGCATGATGGCAATGTGGCCCGAGCCGCCGAAGCCTCCGGGATTGCGCGCCGATACTTTCGGCTCCTGCGTGCTCGGATCCGGGAGCAGAGTCAATCAGTTTAGCGATGCAGCGCCTGCACCGCGATGAGACCCCAGTCACGGCGCCGCAGGCCGGCGGGCGCGGGGGCGAATTGTACGTTCGCATGAGTCGAAACGTACGCGTCGAGATCAGCCTCAGTGCTACCCAGGACGAGGCTGGCTCCCCTGGCGTGGCATTCGGGCGGCCGATGAGAACGTGGCATGGCACCTACATCGCGAAAATCTAGCCCCAACTCCCGGCTCTTCCACCTCATCGGAACGGGGGTTGCCGGTGTATCGCTCGCCCACTGCGGAGCCGCGTCTCTTGCATCGGGTCAGCCTGATGCTGCCGGGATGGTGGTGGTTCGCCACGGTGCGGTTGCGGCCAAGCCCCAGGTGAAGGCCGTCGCGTCGCCTGCGATGCCCGGGGTCAATGTGCCGGCCGTCAAGGTGAACACCGTCGGGTACCCCACCGGATGGCGCAAGTTGGCGATTTTCAATGTGGAGCCCAAAGCCCCCTTGGTACGTGATGCACAGGGTCGCGTAGTGCTGGAGATCGCGGCGGACAATGTGGAGGCGCGGGGGGTCGACGCTGCCTCGCAGGACGCCGTGTGGCAGGTTGATTTTTCGGTGCTCGAGAATCCGGGCACGTACACCGTGGAGGGGGAGGGGGTGAAGAGTGACCCCTTTGAGATCGGTGACGGCGTGTACCGCAAGGCGTTCGTGGCGGGCATGAAGCACTTCTATTTCCAGCGTACACGCATGGCGCTCGAACTCCCCTATGCCGAGTGGGAAGGTACGTCGTATACGCGGGCCAAGCCCTCTCATGTGCACGCGGACGTGGGGTGGGATCTGGAGGACTATCCCGCGAAGAAGCGAAAGTGGAACGTCGAAGGCGGCTGGCATGACGCCGGAAACTACGACATGTACATCCCGTCCACTGCACCGACGGCGCAGGGATTGTTGATGGCTTACGAGTGGAATCCAAGCCTCTTTCTCGACGGTCAGCTCAATATCCCCGAGTCGGGGAACAAAATTCCAGATCTTCTCGACGAGGCCCGCTGGGGACTCATCTGGGTGCTCTCGATGCAAGAAGAGTCTGGCGCATTCCGTCACCGAGAGGCGGTGATGAAGTGGTCGCCGGAGAAGCCTGCCGACGAGGACCGAACCGTGCGCTGGATTGCAGGTGTGAGCACTGCGGCCACCGCCAAGGCTGTGGCTGCATTGGCGCTCGCAGCTCGCGTGTACAAACCCTGGGACGGCCCCTTCGCTACCCGTTGCGAGACCGCGGCTCGCAAGGGTTGGGCATTCCTCCAAGCAAATCCGAAACGCATTCTAGTCGACGGAAAGGGCAGCGAACAGACGGTTTGGGACGACAATGGCGAGTTCACAGCGGTGGGGGCCAAGTTCGTAGCGGCGACAGAGATGTGGGCTTCGTTCGGTGACGCGTCGGCGTTGGCGTTGGCGACCGAACTCGCCGACAGCAAGGAAGCGCAGCCGACCGAACTCATCAAGGGTGCGTGGGCCAACCTCAGTCGTTGGGCCTTGGGCAACTTGGCGCTCAACGACAAGACTCCGGTGGCGTTGCGCCAGAAGGCCCAAACGCTGATCTTGTCCGCTGCCGAGTTGCTGCGCCAACAGATCCAGCAAAGCGATGGCTATCGTTGTGCCTCCAAGCCCGAGGATTACTACTGGGCTTCCAATTCGCAGCTGATGGAGAAGGCACACATTCTACTTATGGCGAGCCGAGTCGCGCCGGATCAGCCATGGCTTGTGGAGGCGGCCCGCGACCAATGGCATTGGATACTGGGTCGAAATCCCAACGGCTACTCCATGGTGACTCGGATCGGAAAGGGCCCCGATCGCCTCTATCACATGGAATGGGGTGCCTCCGAGCCTCCACCCCCCGGCTATCTCATCGGCGGGCCGAACCACCAGAATATGGGTTTCCTCGCTCCCAACGCGCCTGCGAAGGCCTTGTTGTGGGATAATCCCGAGCTGCTGTCTTCCGGCCTGCCTGCGCACAGCATGTGGCATTGGCGACAGAGCGACTTGTGGGATGGTGGCTTCGTCGACCACGACAAATGGACCGATGGCTGGTGGGCCGTGACGGAATCCGATATCTACTACAACGCGAATCTGGTGTTGGTGGCTGTAGCGATGCAGCAATAGGCGATCTGGAGTGAGATGGGATGAAAATACTCCACAATCATATCGGTTTTGAGCGCGTCGGCCCCAAACGAGCGGTGGTGCGAGCCGTTCCCGGGCTGGCTGGCGCTAGTTTTTCTCTCATCTCCCAGCCAGAGGGTGCAGTGGTCCACGAGGGGCGCCTCGACGAATCGGGAGAGGTCGACAACTGGCGGCGCGGGGAGTGGTATTTCTACACTCTTGACTTCAGTTCTTTCGAGGGGTCGGGCGTATTCTCGCTCCGCATCGACACGAGTCGACCGGGCTCGGGATCGGTCAACGTGGTGGAAACGCACGAGTTCGCGATCCGCGACGAAATCCTGCTCAAGGGCACGTTGTCCGAGTCGCTCGACTACTTCAAGACCCAGCGCTGTTCAGGGCAGTTCGATCGCAAGGACAGGAAAACCTCGTTCTACGGAGCACGCAGGGAAGGGGAGGTCGATCTACACGGGGGTTGGTACGACGCATCGGGGGACACGAGCAAGTACTTGAGCCATCTTTCGTACGCGAATTTCATGAACCCTCAGCAGACCCCGCTGCTGCCGTGGGTCTTCGTCACCGTAGCGGACTCGCTGGCGCCGGAAACACACGCCTTGGATGTGACTTTGCGCCGGCGGTTGCTTGACGAAGCGGTTCATGGCGGAGATTTCCTCGTCCGTATGCAAGATGTCGAGGGCTATTTCTACATGACGGTATTCGATCGCTGGAGCAAGGACCTAGATGAACGGGAGGTGTGTGCCTACGCCACTCAGGAAGGCACCAAGTTCACCTCATGGGAATCCGGCTTTCGCCAGGGGGGGGGCATGGCCATCGCGGCTCTGGCAAAGCTCTCGATGCAGGGGGTGGAGGGGGCGTTTGGTTCCGCGCGTTACCTTGAAACCGCGATTCGAGGGTTCTCCCATCTCGAGCAGTGCAACACCCAGTATCTCGACGACGGGACCGAGAACATCATCGACGACTACTGCGCTCTTCTGGCGGCGGTGGAGTTGTTCCGTGCCACGCAGCGCGACGAGTATCTCGTGGCGGCTCGATCTCGGGTTTCGAATCTGCTCGGTCGCCTCGACAAGGACGAAAAGTTCGCCAACTGGTGGCGCGCCGACGGCAATGGACGACCTTACTTCCACGCAGCGGAGGCCGGTCTGCCCGTGGTGAGCTTGTGCATGTATCACGGTGTGGAGCCCGACGCGACACGACAACAGGAAGTGGCGGTGGCGGTCGAGGCGGCCTTGCGTTTTGAGCTCGATGTGACGTCGCGCGCGGTCAACCCCTTCGGCTATGCCCGTCAGTACGTGCGTCCTTTGGGGGGCGAGCGACGTGACGCGTTCTTTATTCCCCACGAGAACGAGTCTGGCTATTGGTGGCAAGGGGAAAACGCTCGCCTCGGGTCGCTTGCCACCGCAGCGCGACTTGGAGCGCGTCTCGTTGCCGACGACCCGCAACTGGTGGCTCGACTCGAGCGCTATGCACAAGACCAACTTGACTGGATTCTCGGGCGCAACCCCTTCGACCTGTGTATGTTGCACGGCCGGGGACGCAACAACCCATCCTATGAGAACGGGTATCCCCCCACTTGCGGGGGCGTGTGCAACGGCATCACTTCGGGCTTTGAAGACGAGCGAGATATCGACTTCGCGCCCGAATCCTGTAAGGACCGCGGCGACCAGATCTGGCGTTGGGGGGAGCAATGGCTGCCGCATGCCGCGTGGTACGTACTCGCCATCGGTTGTCGCGGACGGCTCGCCGCTGCGGTCGACATTGTGGATGCGGACTAGTCGGCACCGTTTTGCACGGTGCGGCGGCGAGCGGGGGCTTGCGTATGGCGCGCAAAAGCAGGGAGCCGAAGCAGGTGCGGCACAGGTGGGGGCGTCGGGTTCGAATAGCATGCGAGCGCTCCTACGTGCTCGGCACTCGGAGTGGGTCCCCATGACCGCGGAGAGAACCCCATGAAGATTCCAACTATCGCGCATCGTGGGCTCTTGTTGCCCGCGCTCAGTATCCTGGTACTGCCTGCTCTGGCGTCAGCTGACGGAGATCTTCGTATCTCCAACGGGATCGAGGCCGTGGAGTGCGGTTTCGGGCCTTCGGTGGTCCAGATCAGCGGGTGCACGGGCACACTCGTGCACCCCCAGCTGATGTTGTGCGCGGCACATTGCGGCACCAACCATTCGACTATCGCATTCAAAGGAATCGGCGGACAGCTTCACGTTCAGACCGAGCGCTGCGAAATCAACCCGGGTTACGACGACACCGAGACCACGGACTGGGCCTATTGCGTGTTGAAACAGCCGGTAGAGGGTATCCCCACCACGCCGATCGCGGTGGGCTGCGAGGTGCTCCAGCTCGCGGTGAATGGAGCGCCCGTCACCCAGTGTGGCTTCGGGATCACAAACGACAGCGGGACCGGTGGCGGGGTCAAGCGATTCGGTCACTCGCAGATCGAGGTCGCCAACATCGGCAAAATCCAAGTGAACGATACGAACGGGGTCGTCGCGTGTCCTGGCGACTCAGGCGGGCCGTTGCTGGCGCAGCTGAGCGACGGAAGTTGGCGTACCATCGGCATCACCTCGACGTAGAACGAAGTCTGCGGGGTGGGTGGCATGAACTTCTATTCGGATTTAGGCCGACCTGAGGTGTTGGAGTGGCTGGAGTCGGCGTCGGGGATCGACGTTACACCGTGCTTCGACAACGGCGAGTGGAGTCCGACGGCGGACTGCGGTGGTTTCTGGATGGGCGGGATCGATGACAATGCCGCGTACGGCACCTGGGCAGATGGCTGCGTCGGCATCCCGAAGTCGGGTTACAGCGAAAGTTGCGGACCGGCCTTCGTCCCCCCGCCCGAGGATACCGGGGATACCGGCGGCACCGGGGCAACCGGGGCAACCGGCGGAAGCGGCGGAAGTGCCGGGGCGACGGGCGACTCGGCAGGTGGGGGTCTCCCCGAAGATGACAACGGGGACGGCGACAGCGGGTGCGCGTGTCGATCGCAAGGGCGCGGTGGGTTTCCGAGCGGGGTGCTGGCGGTCATGTTCGGCGCGGCTCTTGTTTGCAGGCGTCGTGACCGGTAGCGAGTCGGAGCGGGTGGGTTCACGCGTGGCCCCGAGCTTCACCCATGGATGGAGTCGGAGGATACGGGTCGTGGAAGCCCCGCGTTCGGGTGAGGCGTGCGCGTGAAAGAGGTGGGCCTCAGGTCGCGTGTGTGCCGAGGACGAGGTCGCGTAGGACTTCCACCGGATGTGGGAGTTCGAGGCCGTCGCACCGTTTCACCTGACTGCGGCAGGAATAACCGGTTGCGACCAAGCGGCGGGAAAGGGGGGAGGCGCGCGTCGCCGCGATGCGGGGCTGCCAACTCATGGCGTAGATGCCTCGGGACTCGGCTTGGTGATCGCGTTCGTGCCCAAAGGCACCGCACATGCCGCAGCAGCCGACCTTTGCCTCGTCGAGGCCGAGACCCGCAGCGCGGAAAATCTCGAACCACTGCCTCCCGCTTGTCGGCGTTGCCGTGGCCTCGGTGCAATGTCCAAGCAGTACGTAGGACTGCAGATCTTCCGTGGTGGCGCGTGCGGCCGCGCAGCGCTGGATGTCCGCCAGTCGGGTTGCCAGCCATTCTTGGAGAAGCAACACGTCGAACCCGCCCCTCGTGTCCCCCAGCAGGGCCGGATACTCATCCCGGTACGTGAGCACCACGGCGGGATCGATGCCGACGATGGGAACACCGAGCTCAGCGACTCGGTTGAGCACCGCTGCGTTGCGGGTCGCAACCCGTCGAAATCCGTTCAGAAAGCCCTTAACGTGCCGCCCTTTGCCATTTTCCATAAACGGCAATACGTGTGGCACGAAGCCGAGGGCGTCGGCGAGTTCGCATGCGGCGAACAGTACTTGTGAATCGTAGAAGCTCGTGAACGCGTCCTGTACGATCACAACAGCTTTTTCACCGGCCGACTCGGCGAGTTGCGGTGAGGCTGGATCAAGTACACAAATGCCGCGTCGGCGTAGGCCGTTGGGGCCGGATTCGACGGAGAGCTGGGGAATGTCGACCATTCCCACAAGGGTGCGCACCACGAACCTCGTCAGTCCGAGGTTCATCACCGCGTTGAACATGCGAGGGGCGCTGGACATGCGTTGGGCCGCGATCTCGAGGGTGGCGATGAAGAAGTCACGAAGCGGGTGGCGATAGCGGGTGTGATACAGCTCCAGGAACTCAGATCGAAAATGCGGAACGTCGACTTTCACAGGGCACTGTGTCGCGCAGGCCTTGCAGGCCAAGCAGCCACTCATGGCATCGTAGACGTCGTGCGAAAAGTCGTTCACGCGTAGCGACGAGGAGATCGGTCGTAGCCAGCGCAGAAGACTCCCGGAAGTGGGTGCCCCACGTGGCGGGGTCGCCGGGGTTGTGGCGTCCACGCCCGCGACCGAAAGTTGTCGCAACCATTCTCGGAGCATCGCCGCTCGCCCTTTGGGCGAGTGGATGCGGTCCCGGGTCACCTTGGAGGAAGGGCACATGACCGTATCGGGATCGTAGTCGAAACACGCACCATTTCCATTGCAGTTGATGGCTACCTGGAACTTCGACAGTGCCGGCGCGTGAATCTGTCGATCCAACTGTCCCCGTTTGGTGGCGTCGATGCTGACCAGGCTTGCCGAGCTGGACTTGGGTGTTGCGACCTTGCCTGGGTTGAGTTGGTTGTGGGGATCGAAGGCCTCTTTGATCTCGCATAGTGCGGTGTAGAGCTCCTCCCCGAAAAACTGAGGGCTGTACTCGCTTCGAAAGCCCTTGCCATGTTCGGACCACATCACACCGCCGTAGCGTCGGACCAGGGCCACGACCTGGTCCGAAAGCTCACGCATCAGCGTTTCATCGCGGGGATCGCGAAGGTTTAGCGCTGGGCGAACGTGAAGACAACCCACGTCCACGTGCCCAAACATGCCGTAGGAGACCCCAGCGTCGTCCAGGAGGCGACGGAATTCCGAGATGTAGCTGGCGAGATGTTGAGGGGCGACGGCAGTGTCTTCCACAAATGGGATGGGACGGCGCTCACCTTCGGCGTTTCCCAAAAGTCCTACACCCTTCTTCCGCAGCTCCCATAGCGCACCCGCTTCGGCGGCGTTTTTCGCCACATAGTGACCGATAGCCGCCCCTGGTCCCCCCTCGTTCGATCGGAGTGCAGAGATGAGTCGACGCACTTTGTCGGCTACGATCGCCGCGTCGTGCGACTCGAACTCCACGAGATTGATCGTCGCTGTGGGAACGGCTCCCTCATCCTCGAGAAAGGGGGCGACGCGTGGCCAGATAGTGTCGCCACGGGCAAGTGTGAGGATCGTCTCATCGATCGTCTCGATGGCGCCGGGGTCGAGTTGGACCAGCTCCTGCGCGGCTGCCAGTGCTTGTTCGAAGCTGGCATACTTGACGACGATGAGCTTCTTGTGGGCGGGTATGGGGCTGAGGCGGAGCTTTGCCTCGCTCACGAATGCGAGGGTGCCCTCCGAGCCGCAGATGATGGCGTTGAGATTGAGTTGATCGTGGGGGGCGGGGCAGGCGTGGGCGAGATTGTAGCCGGTGAGGAATCGCTTCAACTTCGGAAACTGTCGGCCGATGAGGTCCCTGTGTCGAGTGAGCACCGACTGGGAGGTCCTGTAGGCCCGGCCAATATGGTCGTCGCGCTGCCCCAGAGCGCTCGCTTCGTCCGTGGACACAGACTGTGAACGGTGCACTTGGCCGTCGAGGAGGACGAGTTCAAGTTCCAGCACGTGATTGCTTGTCCGCCCGTAAATCCTCGATCCTTTCCCGCAAGCATCGGTGTTGATCATGCCCCCGATGGTCGCGCGGTTGCTCGGCGAGAGGCTGGGGGCGAAGAAAACATCGTGTGTTCGCAGACAGGCGTTGAGCTGGTCGAGTACGACACCGGGTTCGACACGGACCCAGCCAGCCTCTAGGTCGACCTCAAGCACGCGGTTAAGGTGACGGGAGAGATCCACAATAATCCCGTCGCAGAGGGACTGGCCGTTGGTGCCGGTTCCCCCGCCGCGCGGGCTGAACTTGATCGATCGATGCTGGGTGCCGGCTGCGAGTTTGACGAAACGTACCAAGTCGTCGCGCGACCGCGGGAACACGACCGCCTGGGGCAGGATCTGATATACGCTGTTGTCTGTGGCCGTGACCACGCGACTGCCGAGGTCGGTCGAGATCTCGCCTTCGAAACCGGACGCGCGAAGTGCAGCGATGAAGCGCAGGTACGCGGCGTTGTGGGGGGCGGTCGCGCCGAGGCGAGGGATCATGAGCGGTTGATACCGAATGGCGAGCGGCTCGCCAAGCCGCTAGCCAGGGTGACGCGGATGAGGGTCCAAGCCGATGCCCAGGCGATCGCAGGCGGGGAGAGCCGAGGGCGCTGCGTCGCCCCGCGGCCTAGGCATCGTCGGCTTGTTTGGTGGCGTGGGCCTTCCGGAAGGCGCCGGGGGTTTCGTTGGTCACCTTCTTAAAAGAGCGGATGAGGTGGTGCTGGGACTGGAAGCCGCACGCTTGCGCGATCTGTTCTGTGGTCAGCGGGGTTGTGGTAAGAAGCTGCTTGGCGTGTGAGACCCGTATGGTGCGGAGATAGGAGAGAAACGAGGTCCCGGTGGCCTGCTTGAACACGCGGCTGAACGCCGGCACGGAAAAGCCGGCCTTGCGGGCGACTTCGGGTAAGCGAAGCGGTTCAGCGAAGTTTTCTCTGAGGTGTTGCAGGGTGGCCTCGAGGCGCATGACTTTTGGGCCCTCGAGAGCCTTGGAGGAGACAAAACTCAGACGTTGCAGGGCGGCTTTGAATGTTTCGATGACCTGGAACACCGAGTGGGCCTCCTCGAGACGCTCTGTGAGGTCGTTGGCGAAACGGTCCCGTGCTTCGTTTCGAAGTGGGTGGCGGCGCTCGATAGCCGCGAACAACTGGAACAACGTGGCGAGAAACTGGCCCCGCACGACCTCGATGCGCTCGTCGGCGTAGGCGAGCACGACCTGGACATAGCGGTCGCTGGCGAGCTTGATTTCGTTGTTGTTCTGGCGATCAAAACTCTCGAGCAGCTCCGTTGCTGCGTGCTGCAAATCCGCATAACGCAGTTGGGTTTGCTCGTAGTTTTCGTCGAAGAATAGGACCTCCTTTTCGAGTTGCACGCACAGGTGCAGGGCGACCACCGCTTCTCGGTGGGAGGAGTGGAGGGGGGAGCCGGGGGGCATCGTCCGGCCGACACCGACAACCGAGCGAACGCCAAAGTTGTCGACGATATGTTGCTGGATCCGTTGAGCTCGTTCTCGGAGTTCCAGTCGTTCGTGGGGGCCGCTTTTGCCCGGTTGTGTAGATGTGATGAAAGATACGCCGTAGTCCTGCAACGACGTCGCCGCGGTTTCGGGCATCGCTCGAGCGAATGCCCGGCACGCCCGCTGAATTCTTGCGTTTCGAACCATCGTACGCAACGGGTCCAGCGGTTCCGCTCGCGGGTCGACCGGCATGAGCGTCATGGCTGTGGTGGGCAGCCTGTTGATGCCCATGCCCTCTTGCATCCAGTCCGTGAGTTCGCCCTCCGCCTGCCAGGGCGTGAGGTGAAACTTGTCGGAGCTGATCGTACTTTCAATCCAGTCCTCGATGGGCCATGTGCGCGAGAAGACTTCACGATTGAGCTCGTCGATGCGTTGCTGGATCTCCGTTCCGCCGGTACCACCGGTGAGAAACTCCGAATACAGCTCCGTGAACTCCTCGATCGCTTCCAAGGCAGCGTCACCGAGGACGGGCAGGTTGAGGGCCATGCGTACGAACCGCGCGAAATCAGGGTTCGCGCTTGCAGGTTCTTGGGCGGTGAGAGCGCGCCACTGTGCCGTGATGCTCTCCCAGGTCGGCTCCACGCGCAGAAACTGTCCAGCATGCAGGAAGGTCCGCCGCTGCGGGTCGGCGGGGAGGGGATAGAACAGATCCCAAAAGCCGAAAAGCTCGCGCAGCACAACCTGATTTTCGTCGCGCGCGACGGCCAGCGCGTCGAGGTAGTGGGCGTCGCGTGCGTTCTCTTTGCCGAAGTGGATCTCGAAGTGGAATGGCTTGAGCTCCCGACGCGGGATGGTCAGTTCCATCCAGTCGAGGGCGGTGTTGTTGTCCCACTGGATGACCCAAAATGGCAACCGCGTGTGCCAGGCGGTGACGTTGTGAATGGCATAGAAGTTGCGCAGGTTGGCGAGCCACTCCGGTGGGTGCTCGCCTCCCGTCGACCCGTACAAACTGGTGCTCGATCGTGGCGTTTGGGCGACCGAGCCCGTGACCGTCACCATCTCGTCGGCGGGCACCGGGTGATGCGCCATGTGCGCATCGCCCGGGCCTCGCGAGGCGTCGTCGTTGCCCTTCGACTCCAACCCT
>JAZGFE010000260.1:0-4098 GCA_036479215.1 Nannocystaceae bacterium
ATCACATCCAATCGAGCGCTCCCAGAGTGGAGCCCACTCTTCAACGACCAGCTCCTCGCCGGAGCGGCGCTGGACCGTTTTCTGCACCATGCGGAGATCATTGAGATCGAGGGGGATTCCTATCGGACCCCCCCCCCTCGGCGGGCGCGAAAAAAGGCCGCTTAGGATGACGACTTGGGATCAGGTCAGGCGACCTGGAGGGCCGCGAGTGAGATTGCCGCAGAGAGGTCCGGCGTGACTGACGGTCGGGATCACGTCAGCCGAACTGTGATGGGATCAGGTCACCCGGTCCTTGACACTGAGGAGTCGGTATTTTGATTTCTTCAGCACGAAAATGGAGACTCAAATTTCGGCTGCAACTTGCCAATTTCAAACGGCATCGCCGAATTGAGCGATTTCGGGCAGACCCTAACTAGCGCGCACCGTGAGGTAACGCAAGAACGAGGGCGCACCGATTGTGCCAAACTGGGCCCGGACCTGTACGCACCACATGGAATTCTCGTCTCTGCCCACGGCGCATCTCTTCCTTCGACCCGCGCTCGCCTTACTCCTGATCACGACGGCTTGCGCGTCGGACGTCCCATTGCTCGGGGCACCCGCGCCATCGACACTCGACAGCTCCACGAGTGTTGGCTCCGCCACTGGCAGCACACAGAGCGAAGCCACCGACGCCCCCCCATCGGAGCCCACCACCGACAACGAAACGAGCGCGGAAGCCGAAACCACCACGGAAGCCGACATCGAATCCGGCACTCCCAACGACTCGTCCAGTACCGGGTCGGAGACGGACCCAGACGACGCGCCCCCCCTGTACCCCAACGGCTCTTCGTGTGACTTCAACGAACAATGCGAGAGTCAGAAATGCTGGTTCCACGAAGGCGTGTCGGTGTGGGGTCACTGCGGCGACTGCCTCACCGACGCGGAATGTGCCGAAACCTCCCTCGGCCTCAACTGCACGGGCATGTTCGACGGGCAGCCGCCGCACTGTTCCGACGGCGGGGTAGGTGAAGCCTGCCAGAGCGATTCGGCTTGCGCCGCGGGGCACTGCACCATTGCGCACTACGGCTACGGCCAATGTGATGCATGCGATTCAGACCAAGGCTGCCAAGAAGCCGGCGTCGGCCTCAACTGCACCTACAGCAGAGACCTGGGCGTGAGTGTCTGCAGTGACGGCGCGTTGGGCGAATCCTGCGATGCACACAAAGGCTGCGCCGACAAGGCGTGCACCGACGGCCATTGTTCCATGTGCCGCGATGCCCAACAATGCCGCGACTCGGGTGAGGGAGCCAACTGCGCCCGGGTGTTCGAACCCGTGGAATGGCTCTTCTTCCACCAGTGTCTCCCCGGGGAACTGGGCGAAAAATGCGAGGAGCCGGAGGCCTGCCTCGACGGATGGTGCGCCTCCACGCCGACCGGACGTCGCTGTTCAGGTTGCCAGACCACCGACGACTGTGACACCACCGCCGACGAGGTGTGCCACCTTCGACATACCTACCCCTCGAGTTTAGAGGTCCCCGACTACCGCAGCTGTGTGGCGGCCCGCTCGATCCCCAACGATGCATATTGTGACCTGGCCAACGCGGGCGGCGACGCCTGTGCCGGACACTGTGTGTGGGCCAAACTCGTGGCCTCGGAGAAAGAGCTGGGCCTATGCGGCGAGTGTCGCCCCGAAGAACCCGACGATTGTCCCGATGGAGGAACCTGCCTCCCACTTATACTGAGCCCCGAGCAAGGCACGGCATGCGAATAACCCTGTATCTGTCCACCTGCCTCGCAGCCCCGCTGTTCACCCTCGCCTGCGGAAGCCCAATGCTGGTGGATGGCGTCGGCCAAACCCCCGCCGGCTCCCTCCAGGCCGCCACCGGAGACAGCACAACTGGGAGCACCGACAGCGCCTCCGTCGACACCTCCCATGCCACCACAGCCGAGGGCGGAGGCGGCGGGAGCGGGGATGAGGAGAGCGACGCAACGAACGACGACGACGACGACGACAACGACGACGACGACAACGACGACGACAACGACAACGACAACGACAACGACAACGACAACGACAACGACAACGACAACGACAACGACAACGACAACGACAACGACAACGACGCCACGGGTGACGACGCCACGGGGCCCCCACCTCCAGAGTACGTGGCCGTGAGCGTAGGTATCGGCCATAACTGTGCCCTCGACGTCGAGGGTATCGCGCACTGTTGGGGCCAGGACAAAGCGGGCGAAACGCACCCGCCCGAGGAACGCTTCACGCACGTGGCGACCGGTGAAAACTGGTCGTGTGGCATCACCGTTGCACGCGATCTCTCCTGCTGGGGGCAAGACTCGCCGTCGGACTACACCGTGCGCCCGTACGCGGACATCGTCACCGTCGCCAGCAGTTCCGGGCACATGTGCATATTGTACGGCGACGGCGACATCGATTGCTGGGGTCAACCCTTCTTCGACGGCGGCAAGTTACTCGACCCTCCCGATGATGGTCAGTATGTCGCCCTTTCAGCCGCGCTCTCGCACAACTGTGCACTCGACCGTGAGGGTCGGACTACCTGCTGGGGCAGTGCGTACTGGGAAGAAAATTGGGCAGGCTATCCACCCGAAGACACGGGCCACTACGCGATCGCAGCCGGTGGGAGCAGCAACTGTGCGCTAACAGGAGATGGCGTCGTCGCGTGCTGGGGTGACCCGCGCAGCTTCGAACACATCGTCGATCACATACCCGCGGAAGCTCCCGGCCTCGAAACCATCGCGTTCGGCGAGCACTGTGCCACCGGCCTGTTTGCAGACGGTAGCGCTCAGAGCTGGTACGGACCCGATGAATTCGGCTGGGAGATACCTCCGGGAATCTACACCTCCGTCGTGCCCGGACTCCAGCACGCATGCGCCGTCACGCAGGCCGCCAGCATCTGTTGCTGGGGCCACGGCCCCGGTGCCCAACACCCCGCGCCGGGGCAAGATGTGCCCTGCCCAAGCGAGTAGCCATCATCAATTGGCAAAAACGTCAGAGGGCCGTTCGCGCTGGAGGCGCAGAATGTATACAGAATGGGAATGGAAATCTGGCGCATGGCGAATTCGCTCATTGCGGAACCGAAAATGATGCATAAATCCGAGGGATACGTAGGCAGGCGAGCGCAATCATTCGATCACGGTCAGTTTTGAGCCGCAGACGAGAGTTCTTGGGCACGGGTCCGAGGGCCCGCCGCAGCTGCTTCCACTGACCCGGATCGAACGGCGAGCGCCGCAGCTTCGCCAGACGCTGTGTAACTAGCGCACGATCGTCATCACGTCGTTCGATGGACCAGTCGTCTGGCTGTGATGCATCCGCGTGCCCGCCACCCAAAAAGCAAGCGAACGAACAGATTCCGATGCGCGCCCAACGGACAATACGCCCAGGGCGCGAGGGGGCCAGGCAACGCTCTCGCGCGGCCGCGTGTGGCAAGGTGGCGATAACGACGAGGTTATCCCTCGCTAGCCACGCTGTACGCCCCCAGATACGGTCGAGACGCGAACACGCAACGAGAAACCCCGTCCAGCGTGTCGCCGCTGCTTTGGTTCTTTGCTGTGGGCCACCCCGAGAACAGCCCCACACCCTCTCGCAAACTTTGCCGCAAAGGCGCGCCGCGGGGCGTTCTTGGCCTGATCGGGTCCCGAGTTTTTCAGACACGCGCGCAATCGCACGACACCAATCAGCAACTCGCGCACTTCACAACCGTGCGCGTTCTCCGACCCGGCTCATGCTACTTAGGAGTCATGCTGCTTAGGAGTCGACGTCGTCACATCGAAGGAGCCGACGGACGGCCCCTGGGGACAGAAAATTCGCAAATCGAAGACAAATGGCCGCCTGACACCGGCACAGGAACTATCCGCATTCATGACGGACCGCCGAGAGCACGTCACACAACTCATCCAGCCTGCCCTGGATCGCGGTGCCCCTGTCGAACTCCTGGACCATGTGAAGCATGAGCCGAATGAGCATGCTCTTGCGGTCGGATTTGAACAGCTTGTCGAGTGTGCGACCGAGGCGGTCATCGTTGATGAGTTGGACCTGATTTGACTGGAGGTCCAGAAGTTTCGGCTCCAGCTGCTGGGCCCACT
>JAZGFE010000261.1:0-9935 GCA_036479215.1 Nannocystaceae bacterium
ATCACATCCAATCGAGCGCTCCCAGAGTGGAGCCCACTCTTCAACGACCAGCTCCTCGCCGGAGCGGCGCTGGACCGTTTTCTGCACCATGCGGAGATCATTGAGATCGAGGGGGATTCCTATCGGAACCCCCCTCGGCGGGCGCGAAAAAAGGCCGCTTAGGATGACGACTTGGGATCAGGTCAGGCGACCTGGAGGGCCGTGAGTGAGATTACCGCAGAGAGGTCCGGCGTGACTCACGGTCGGGATCACGTCAGCCGAACTGTGATGGGATCAGGTCACTCGGTCCCTGACACTCGAACCGGCAGCTCCCAACTCGCGCGGGGAATGAGAAGACGCGGCTGCGCGCAACCAAAATCGATCGGACACACGAAGATCCGCTCATGTTCAGCCGCGTCAGGCGGCGCGTCCGACGTGAACTCCACACGGTTCTGCACAGTGGTCGATTGCTCTGCCAGCGCCATCTTCCACGGAACGAGATCCCCTCCACACCTGTCCCACCTGCAGCACGCGCCGCAATCGTGAGTTTGTCCATCGCTTCCGAGAGATGCGATGCGCAGCTTTGGAATGAACCCGCGGCCCGAGCTTCAACGAGACCAAGGTGAAGCGCGTCTGCCGGGCGGCGTGTGCCCATTTTGATCTCTGGATTGTGGCTGGTCACAATCTGCGGTCGCTGGAAGCAACCCCAGGGCACCGTGATCAGGGCGAGGATGGACAGCAGAACAAGGACATCTTTGCGCATACGTCATGCTCCGTTGGCGCGTTGGACGGGCGATCGTGAGGCGGCGTCCACGAGGATGCACCTCGCGCACAGCCCAAAGTGTCGCGTCCAGGTCTGCCTGTGCGCGCTCGACACTCAATCGACCACATCCGCGAGAAACCCCGCCCAGCATCTCGCCGCGGCTTTGATTCTGCCCCTGGGCGACGGCGAGAAAAGACCCACATGCGGCCCCAAACGCTACCTTGGAGCTGCATCACCTCTCTCGGATGTCCTGGGGCCACATGGGTCGCCCGGGTCGCCCGGGTCGTCTGATCGTCCGATGGATTCCGCCCGTCCGCGCTGTGCATCCTTGGCCGGAGAAGCGCTTCGCCGCCCATACCCAAGGCAGGAGCCCACAAGTGCAGTCGCTGTGCCGGCTGGATGCTGTGCGGGGAGCGGCCCGAGAAGGCCATTCCTCTACCGCGACCGGACAACTGGCCCCTGTGCCGCCGTCAGTGGCGCGATTTCTTGCCAACAACCAACCGAGGTGGCCAAGTCGGAGGTCGCAACGGTTGTTGACGCGCAACTCTCGTTCCCGGGTTTCTCCTGTCGTTGGTCCACTCGCGGCCTTGAGCGAGTTGGACACGGCACTTCCTCGTCCGAGCCCCCGACTACGAAGCGGCTTCCCAGCTTGCGCCCACTTCGAGAGAAGCTCAGCGATGAGGATAGGGTCGTATCCTCTCCGCCGTATCCAACCTTGCCAGCCACGGCGAGGCGATGTAGCGCGGGCTGCGTCGGGGGGAATCTCTGCGTCGGGGGGGGATCTCTGCATCGCGGGGGCACGATTTTCTGTTGGTCGACCCCATCAGGGACCGTAGGTGGCCGTCTGCTCGGAGTGAAGCCTGTCGCAGAAAACCTGCCTCGATGGTATGCACCCGCCATGTTTCGCCGTGTGCTGGCGAAATCGTGCGCTCCCTATGTTCGCGTGGCTAAGAAAGCGTCCTTCCGCGGAACCTCGAGATCCACCTGCTGAGGGCGGGCCGGCGATCGCAGCGGGGGAGGTGACTCCGCCTTGGGCCATGTTGGACGATCGGTTGCGGAAGGCCGGTCGGGCCCAAGCTCGGCTCTCGCTTCGTCTCGACGAGATCGAGCGCAAGCTCGAAGCGGGCTTCGACGATCTGCGTTCCCAGGTTCAGGGGCAGAGTTCTGCCGTCGCATCCGAAGCCACGGCGTCCCCTCCGAAGTTGGAAGGTGTGCTCGACGCCATGGACTCGCTTGATGAAGCCATTCTCGGGTCCCCTTCGCCCGATGTGCGACGGGGTCTGCAAAGTGTGCTCCACAAGCTCGACAGCTACGTCACCACCCAGGGGATGGAGCGCCATGCCGACCGTGGTGTGCCCCCTGACGGCAAGCTGTTTCGCATCGTGGGCGGTGAGGCGGCGTCGAGCGGCGTGGCAGAGGGTTGTGTCTTGCGTGTTGTGCGGGCCGCCGTCACGTACGGCGACAGTGTTCTGCGTGAGGGCGAGGTCGTTGTGCGGCGCACCGGTCCGTAGGCGGGCGCAGGCAGACCCACCCGTCCGACACTCGTCCATCGGCTTTGAGAGACCCAACGAAGACTCAACGAAGACCCAACGAAGACCCAACGAAGACCCAGTAGGAGTACTTGGAAATGGCAACGGCACAGCGCTCACCCGTGATCGGAATTGATCTTGGCACCACAAACTCGGTGATTGCCGTACTGGAAGACGGTGCGCCGCGGGCCATTGCGATCGATGGCCACCTGACGATGCCGTCGGTCGTCCTGTATCGAGGCGACGACGTGGTCGTGGGACGAGAGGCTCGCAACCTCGAGTATCAGCACGCGGAGTGCACGATCTCTTCCGTCAAGCGCAAGATGGGCAGCGAGCACAGGTACTCCATCGCCGGGAGCGAGATCAGACCCGAGGCGGTGTCCGCCGAGATACTCAAGGCGTTGTGCACGGGGGCACAGCGCGACCTCGGGCTCCCCGTGCGCGAGGTCGTGATCACGGTGCCCGCCTACTTCGATGACGCGCAGCGGCGCGCGACATTGACCGCAGCCGAGCGCGCGGGCTTGCATGTGCTTCGCCTGGTCAACGAACCGACGAGCGCGTCCCTCGTTTATGCCCAGATCGCGGCCCAGCCGGCCGACACCGGATCTCCCGCTGCTGATGATTCGGAGTATGTCCTCATCTATGATCTTGGCGGTGGAACCTTCGACGTATCCGTGCTGGAGGTGTTCGACGGTATTCGCGAGGTCAAAGCCACGGCGGGCAACAGCGCGCTGGGTGGCGACGACTTCGACGAACGGCTGGTGCGACGACTCATCGACAGTATCGACACGAAACAAGACGTAGACCCGCGCTCCAACCCGCGCGCCCTTGCGCGTCTGCGTCGCGTGGCCGAAGAGACGAAAGCTGCGTTGTCGACGGCCATGGAGGTCGAAGTGCGCGAGGAATTCTTGCTGTCCGGATCAGACGGTGAGCCCATTCATCTTCACACCACTGTAACGCGCACCGAATTCGAGGAGGCCATCGAGCCGTTGATCCGAACGACGGTCGCGCTGACTCGACAGGTGATAGATGATGCCAGGCTCGAGTTGCACCAGGTGGCTCGGATCTGTCTTGTTGGGGGTTCGACGAGGATCCCGCTGGTACGGCGGCTCCTCACCGAAGCCTTCGAGGTCAGCATCCATGAGGAGATCGATCCCGATCTAGGGGTGGCGCTGGGGGCTGCACTCCAAGCGGGTATCTGCGCCGGCGTGGAGACACAGCGGATCTTGGTCGACGTGGCCAGCCACAGCCTCGGCGTGCTCGCGGCTGGTCCCGATGATTTCGATCACCCGCTCTCCGCGGCGGGAGCCGACACCTTTGTTCCCTTGATCCCGCGCAACACCGTAGTGCCGGCCGAGCGCACCCGAGAACTCTACACCGCCCAAGATGAGCAGGCGATGGTGCAAGTCGAGGTGTTTCAGGGCGAAGGGCGTCGCTGTTCCCTGAATCGCCGCGTGGGCTCCTTCCGATACGAGCTCGTGCCTGGACCCCAAGGCTCACCCGTCCACTGCCGCTTCGAGTACGATCTCGATGGCGTCGTGCGGGTCTCGGTCTCCCAGCCGGGTGTCGACAGCTCCAAAACGGTGGCGTTCACGGTGTCCGATGCCTCGGAGCCCGAAACGTCTGCAGCCGAAGACGCCCAGATTCCAGAGGGCGCGCTCGAGCGCCGGGCGCGGGTGCTCGAGGGGACGCTTGGACAGGCGAGACGAGACGAATTGGCCGGGTTGCTCGCCCGCGTGCGGGAAGTCGGTGGGGACGCCCGGGCGGAGGCCGAAGACGCTTTGCTCGATTTCTTTCTCGAGCATGAACCTGATGTGGACGAGACGGACGAGACGGACGAGACGGACGAGACGGACGAGGCCGACGAGGCCGACGAGTAGGCGATGTCGCGTGCCAAGAATCGTCGGACGTCGAAGCAGGGAACTCGCGCCGAGACGGACCTCCAGAAGTCTCTGGCGCGTGGGCGTGCGCTCGACGCCCTTGCGGCGCTGATCAAGGGCCCCGTCCCAGACAGCGAAACGTTGGACACCTTTCGGGACCTAGCGCGGGCGGAACTGTCGCGTTTGCGCAAACGCGAAGACTGGGCTGAGTTGTCGCGGTGGGGACAGTCGCTCAACCGGTGTGGTGACGGCGCATTCGCCTTGCTCGGGCCCATTGAGCCCGAAGCGCTTTGGTCCTCACTGTGGGGCGCGGCTCGGCGGGGCGACTGGCTCCGGGTGCGTACGCTATGGGCGCGATTGCGGACTTTGGGTGATGGCTCCGGAGTCGATGAGCCTATCCTCGTCGCTTGGCTTGACGCCTATGTGTCGGGAAGCGGCATTCTTTCGAGCGAGGTGATCACCGCATTGCCCAAGTTGCCGCTCGACCTCGGGAACACCGAGACGCCCATGGTGCCGCCGATGGCTTCTCCGATTGAGTCGACCGATCTTCGGGTCCCACATGCAACAGCTGAGGTCGTCCGTTGCGTCACGTCAGCATTTACCGAGCTCGGAATCTCTCATTTTGTTCGACTCATCGTCTGTCGGTGGCACGGTGCGCTCCACGGTGCGCTCGCCGAGGAAGCGGCCCAGTGCGCGGGCCGACTTGTGCTCGACACCTGGTTACGTTGGGTGGGGCAGCCGGGCAGGACGGCGCATGGACAGCACTTCGCGGCGCTCGCCACTCACGCGTCGGCACTGACCGAGATCGTGGCGTGCGCTCCGGACGGCCTCGAACACGAGGCCCTCACCGCATTGCGCCTCGTGCTGCGCCACGTGAGGGAGCACCCGCCCGAAACAGACGACGACAAAGCGCTGAGGGTGATTTGGTCGGCGGCAGAAGGTGCGCTCTGTTGCGCCGCGTTGCGCTCGACCGTGATTTCCGCGTTTGCGAGCGGGTCTGTGGTGTTGCCGCGCAGACTCGATCTCGAGATCTTGAAGCGGCTAGTCGCGCGTGTGTCGGCGACGCCGGCGTTGCTTGGGCGGGCACTTCTTGTGTGGAATCGAGAGGATCCATCTTGTCATGACAGTGGCGACTTGGGGTGTCTAGAGGCCGCAGACGTGTCGCTCGACCCACCGACGTGGCTTAAGGATGCCACGGGTCACATGTGCCGTGATGCGAGGCCGTGGCTTCGGTGGCTCGAACGCGAGGCCGACGAGCCGCGTAGTTTCGCGCTAGATGGCCTCGCCCGGGCGCTGGGTTGCGATCGTTTTCTCTCCTTCGTCGAGCAGCAGTGGGATCTCGTTGGACCTGGAGTCCGTCGAACCATGGCCGATGAAGTTTCACTATTGCTCCAGGTGCTTACGCCCGATGATCTCCAAGGTGCCGCAGCGGTGAAGGGCATCGCCACCGAGGAGGCCCAGTGGCGTGCCGCCAACGCTGCGCTCCGCGTGTACGGGGAGTACTTACCCGACGCGCTTCGCCGGATGCTGATGGAGGTGTTGGGGGACCTCGGGGAGAATCGGGATCGAGACCCATTGGAACCCGAGGAACTTCCCCTCTACCGGGTTTGTTGCGGAATCGTCGCGCACGGGGTGCACGGGTGGATGAGTCCCCGAAAGCGCGCCTTCTGTCACACCGCACTTCTGCGATTGCTCCCCTGTAGCCGGGAACTTCTCGATGTTGCGCTAGCGACGGCTGCTCACGCAGAGATCGTCGACAACATCACCCGCGCTTGGTTGGAACCCGACGCGGGCCTCGAGCGTGAGTTGGAGTTGCTGACTGTCCTCCTCGCGCGGGACCTCCAGGCCGCGTCGGATCTCGTGGCCCGCATGTTGGCTCAATACGCAACGGAGGTGCGGCCACTGGCCGAGTTGGTACTCCTGGTATTGCAGCGCGCGGCGTCACCGTTTCCGTTTTCATTCGGTCTCGCGCCGGAAGGCCCGATTTCCAGGACGCTGAGGAGTCGGGTCGCAAAGAGTCTGGTCGGCGCCGTAACGCAGGCGGGCGGGCTCGGCGAGGACCCTGACGAACGCCTCGAATTGGCCCTCGAATTGGCCGAGCGGACGCCGGGGCAACGTCGCGGCCGCGCGAAGAAGAAGGTGAAGCGAAAGGTAGCGAAGAAGAAGGCGACAGCGAAGAAGGCGACAGCGAAGAAGGCGACAGCGAAGAAGGCGACAGCGAAGAAGAAGGTGACGGCGAAGAAAAAGGTGACTGCGAAGAAAAAGGTGACTGCGAAGAAAAAGGTGACTGCGAAGAAAAAGGTGACGGCGAAGAAAAAGGTGACTGCGAAGAAGACCCCCGGGGCGACCGGACCTGTCGCGAAGCGCGGACCTTTGAAACAGCTCAAGTTGCAGTATGAGGTGTAATACCTGTGGCACGTTCAGCATTTGACGAACTGGGCATCGCGCCGACGCTGGACGCCGTGGCGGTCAAGCGTGCGTATTTTCGCGCACTCGCGGCGCATCCTCCACATGCAGATGCGAAGGCGTTTCGTCGGGTGCGCACAGCTTTCGAGACACTGACGCGCGACGGTGGACTAGCGAGCGCGTTTATCGAAGAACCCGTCTGTGTGGAGAAGGAGCGCAAACGACTCGCGGCATCCATCGGTGAGGCACTGCGGGAGGCCAGGCACGCCCGACAGGCAGCACGAGACGGCCAGGCGATGACAGACGCGTTTGCCCACGCGGTCTCGGTACGTACACTCGACGAGGCGCGGGCCTGGATCCGCGGGGCTTCAGCGCGCGCCTCGTCGGATTGATCCAGGTAAGGGAGGGTAAGGGAGGGTCGAACGCCAATGACCGCCGGGACGCCACGCACGCAAAACATCCCGCTATCGTTCTGTTGTGAGCCTCGCTGGGGGCCACACGACATCCGAGCAGAGCGTGCAGATCTCGCGCCTGCGCGTGATGGATGTGTGATGATTCCTTACCCGGACATGCGATCCGCCGATCTCCTGCTCAGGACGCGATTCAGGCCCAAATCAGCTCCGACCTCGACATCCCGCCCTCCCCTCCTCGCGCCACCACCATCCGTCATCGTCCTGAAGCGCTTAACATCCCGAAGCGCTTAAAAAGCCACCATCATGGATATTTTCCAAGTTGGCCTGGCACTTCACACTGGCAGAATAATTCCTCATTCCCCATCGGGGGGACCCCGGGATCCTCCAGTGATGTCAACCAGGCCGATACTGGCGTACCCCACGTCACGCCCAACAGGACCACATGCTCCCGCACAGGCTGCCGTGGGCGCCTCGCGTTGACGCCTACAAACACGTCCGGATATACACTCACCGGCCCATCGCCATCTAGCGCCCTCGTCTTCCCCAAAAACTGCGCGAACTGTAGGACAAGCGCGGTGTGTTTCGGCAATGCTTCGACCTGTCTGGGCGTCAGCATGCGCTCTGGATACGCGACCTCGGTACCGGTGGTGACCCGCCCGGCGCACGTAAAACGTACACGTTCCGTTCTTGCCGCGCAGATTCATCCGCCAAGCGAACATATGCCCTTCTTCGACCCACAACACGTCCTCGCATACAGCCAATGCCGCAACGGCGCGCCGAGTTGAACTACGACGTACACCCCGACAGCAACCGCAGTCACGCATCGAAGCCAGGCGATTCGACACGTACCGACGGGCTCGTCGAACACGAGCGTCCCTGCCGTTCGTCGTCGCGCCATACTCCCCGTGCCTGATATGCCGTGGCTCCGCCGAATACGTTGCCGAACATGGCGAGAGCCGCGTGGACCCAACGGCCTTGCTCGATCTCGGTCGTTCCGTCCCGTTCGACACTGGGTACAAACAGCAGAATGAGCACACGCTACGACGAGTACACGCTTTCCGCCTCGATCCGCTCGATCTCCATGAGGGAAAACTCATCCCGTCCTAACCGAACGAGATAGGGCGCGTTGCGGTGGCACATTGTCCACTGATCAGTCCACTGATCAGGCCACTGATCAGTCCACTGATCAGTCCACTGATCAGTCCACTGCCGCCCGCGCCATTCGTGCTGTCGTCTTCAGAACCGATTCTATCGTATCGTAGCTGGGGGATACCCGGTCCTGGGGTAGCGAGCAAACAAATGCGACCTTAGCGCAACTCCCTATGATGCGGAAGCTTCACCGGTCCCGCTCGGCGCAACAACGAGCGGTCTGCTCGCGCAGGGGCGCGATCCAACAGCACGGCTACACGTGCCCCGGCTGCGGAACTGTCCCGCCCGCAATCGAGTAGTGTGGGCGGAGTATGATTTCCGTTGAGGAACTACGTCTCTTGCTGGGAGACTTGGAAAGCGACCGTGTGGAGCGCACCGAAGCGACCGGGAAGACCGACAAATCTGCGAGAGCAATCTGCGCCTTCGCCAACGACCTTCCCGACCACCATCAACCAGGGTATCTGCTCGTTGGCGTCTGCGACGATGGATCGCCGAGTGGACTGAAAGTCACGGACCGGATCCTCCAGAACTTGGCCGCACTTCGAGACGACGGAGGGATTCAGCCGCTCCCGAGCATCGCCGTGCAGCGTTTTATTCTCGACACGGACAACGAGGTTGCGGTTGTGGAGGTGCAGCCAGCGTCCATGCCACCGGTGAGATGGAAAGGACGTGTCCACATCCGTGTCGGACCACGAAGGGCCGTGGCCACCGAGCAAGAGGAACGCATGCTCATCGAGCGCCGAGTATCGGCCGCCCGCACGTTCGACGCGCGCCCTGCGACGGGTCCACGATGTTGGACATCGCGCCTGATCTCTTCGTCGCTGCCTACCGATCCGCCGCGGTGGCGCCTGAAATCATCGAAGAGAACCACCGTAGCGTGCAGCAGCAACTCGAATCGCTGCGATTCTTCGACCCCACCCGCAACCGGCCAACAAACGCGGGCATGTTGCTGTTTGGCAAGGACGCTCGCCGCTTTCTTGACGGCGCGTATGTGCAGCAGTACCTGCGTACTTCCGGGGACTCTCTCGACACCGAGATTCTCGATGACCGGGTGTTCGCAGGCGATCTACTCACGATGCTGCGCCAGTTGGACGCCTTTGTCGCTGTGATGAGCGAGCGCAAGCCCACGCAGCGTTCGGCGCTCACCGAAACGACTGTACAGCGCTATCCCGTGATCGCCCTGCGCGAACTGCTGATGAACGCTGTCATGCACCGTGACTACGCATCAACTGCGCCGATTCGATTCTACGAGTTTGACACTCGAATCGAGATCCAAGACCCGGGAGGACTTGACGGAGAGGCCACCCCATAAAATTTTCCCGCACAGAATAGTTGCCGCAATCCGGTGGTGGCCGAAGCCATGAAAATTCTGGGCTTCGTGAATAGCTTTGGGCGAGGCGTGCATCGTGCGCAGAAGAGTCTGCGTGACAACGGCAGCAAGGAGGCTCAGTTCGAGTTCAATCTAACATTCACATTGGCGAAAGTGAGCGCCCGACAATGAACACGATTGCGTTCTTCAACTCGACAGTGGAAAGTTCTCGGCCCCACATAGGCGCACATGACACCACGTTTGCCTACGCGAGTTGTGTTGATGTGGGCGAGAAAAGTCTCACCCACATGGTCATACAAGCGCCCACAGAAACTTACGCGAGGTCGTAGATGTGTAGAGTCATATCGAGACAGTCTCCGGGCGCGCCTCGATTCGGGAGGAGTGAGCCAGAGTTCGAGTAGCGGCCCGAGGAATACTTGTAGATAGCGAAATCCCACAGGGCGCCATCCGGACGGTAGCCAAAGTGGCACAGTGGTTGCCCCGCAT
>JAZGFE010000262.1:0-2206 GCA_036479215.1 Nannocystaceae bacterium
GATGGGGATGGGGATGGGGATGGGGATGGGGATGGGGATGGGGATGGGGATGACAGCGAATCGGGGAACACTGGCAACGGTGGCGAATGTGGAAATGGGATCCCCGAAGGCGACGAAGAATGTGATGATGGCAACGATCTGAACATGGATAGCTGTACGAACGAGTGCAAAAATGCGCGATGTGGGGACGGATTTTATCAGAACGGCAATGGCGAAGAGTGCGACGATGGAAATATGTCGAACTCGGATGCTTGCCTCTCAACGTGCAAGGCGGCGACGTGCGGCGACGGTCATCGGTGGTACGGCCACGAGGCCTGCGACGACGCTAATACGGACGACAGCGATGCTTGTCGCGACGACTGCAGTGCGGCCTCGTGCGGTGACGGCGTGCTTTGGGTCACGGATTGCGCCGATGCCTGCGAGACCTGCGACGACGCAAACGCCGACAATACCGATGGCTGTCTCGAGAGCTGCCAGTTCGGTGACAGCTGCTTGGATATCCTCGGTCAGGTAGATGTTTTCGAGCAAGACGGGCTGTATACGGTGCACACTCTCGGCGCCGATTCCGATGGAATTGAGGTCTGGTGCGACATGAGCACCGACGGCGGTGGGTACACATTCTACAAGATCAAAGTGGGCGCCGATGAAGCTGCTGCCAACGCGGTCACGGCGGAAGCAGCTTGTAGCACGCTCGGTATGCGGCTGCTTGTGCCGAGGACGGTAGGCCACCTCAAGTCGGGGATCCGAGTGGGCGCGGACGCGTCATTTGGTCCCGACGCTGGCGGTGGCTTGGTGGACGGCTACATGTATATTCTGGGTATCTACCCCGACGAGGTCGGATCGACCTGTGCGTTCACGGCGATGCGCAGCTCGAATCCGGATTGTCACTGGCGAGCCGGTGACGATAGCGGGTTTTGGGTGTCGGACCGCGTCAACCTCTCGGAGCCCAGCGGCGACAATGCGATCGATGCCTCCGCGGGGTATCGTTGGAACATGGTCGAAGAGGAGTTGGACAGGATGAGAGATGTGACAGAGGGCTATGTTTCGAGGCGTTTCATGTGTGACGTCGCCGACAAATTCCCGGGGGGTGGCGGCTAGGCCCGCGGGATCGCCACCGTCTCCTCCCTGTCGGAAACGAGAGATGCTGTAACACGACGCCGGTGCGCTAGCGTTCCGGCGTCGGTGTGCAACTGGGTCTATGCAGGGGTTTGGGGATGAACGGGGCCGTACACGCGGCGGACCTGTTCCGCCTGCATTCCCACTGCGGGCAGCTCGACGCTGCGGACGCCGAGTTGCTCCCAGATAGGGTGATCTGCCCAGTTCTCTGGATCGCCCTGCATTTCGTTGCCCAGGCCGAACACGTGGGCAACGAGCTCCGCTGCTGCGATGATCTGACCTATCTTCGAGTGTTCCGACTCTTCATTCTTGGCGAAGGCGTGGTGTCGAGATGCGGCCTCGCTGACTTTCGCAGGGAGACTCCACTTGGTGACAGCGTAGGCGCCAAGTTGGGTGTGCAACAGTTCGCCGCTGATCGAGAGCTCATCGGGGTCGTGCCCCGGGGGGAGCAGCGGCACGAGCTGAGGCCACATGATTCGGCCGTAGTCGTGGAGCATGCCGCACAGAAATGCGTCTGCGGATCCACCCTGGCAACGAGATGCGATCTCGTCTGCGATGTGCGCCACTGCCACGGCGTGCGTGCGTTCGTTGGCGAGTTGCGGCGATTCGCGTCCGCGGAAGAGGTTCGCTTCGAACACGACTTGTTGGAGGACCTTTCGCAGCTTGTTTACGCCCAGGATCACCATCGCCTGCCGGATCGAGGAGATCGATCGGGCAACCCCGTATACGGGGGAGTTCGCGGCCTGGAGCAGGCGCATCGTCAGAGACGGATCGGTGCGGATCGCGGCATCGTACTCCGCGAATGTGGCGTCGGGGTTGGTCGTCACCGCGATCGTGCGTGAAGCAGATTCCGACAGAAGGGGGAGCGGGACTTTGTCCTCCTCGATCAACTCCACCACCGCCTGGGCGATGTGTCTCGCGCCATGGGGAAGGAGGCTGATGAAGGCCGTCGTTTGGAGGATCAGGGTAAACCCCTTACGGATCACCCCCACCACGCCGATCATCTCGTGGTGTAGGGGTGGGACATGAACGAGATCAAGAAGAGCCGCAAGACGAGGCGGACGGAGGCGGAGCGCGAGGAGTGGGCGGC
>JAZGFE010000263.1:0-5054 GCA_036479215.1 Nannocystaceae bacterium
GCCCCCCGTTTTCCAAATGGCGCTCGGCGAGCTTTTCTTCGATGGCCTCCTGGCGTCCATCGAGCCAGTCCATGGCCGCGTAGAGCTCGTTCTCGTCGGCACCGGAGATGTCCAGCTCCGCGGGCAGCGTGCTTGTATTCCAGCAGCGGGCGGTCGCTAAGGGGCCGCGCAAAAATAGCATAATGTTCGTATTCCCCCAGAATGGACGCCAGAGGCGTCCAGGCACGTTCCACGAACTTCATCGATCGACTTATTTTTGCACGGCCCCTAACCACTGAAATCCTTCGGAGCGTTGATCAAGTTCGACCTCGACCCCAAGTTCGTCTTGCACGACGACCTTTAGGTACTGCTGGTCGGCGCGAGTCGCTAGCGCCGATGCCTCCCCCTTCTTTGCGTCTGGCTGCCATGCTTGTCGGATGTGGTCCGTCAGCTTGACGCTCGCGGCGTTGAGGTTGTAGGTGCGCCCGCCAAGCTGATCTCGATAAGCTTTCAAGGCGGCGGGGTTACCTGGCGGGGGGGTGGCGGCCTTCCCAAGCTCGGAGAGCTTCCTGGCCGAAAAACCGAGTAGTTTCAACAAACAGGAGTTACCAAAGTCGTATTCGTCGTCGTCGAGTAGTTTGGTTTCCAGACGATCTGCGAGGTGCTCAAGATGAATCATTGGACGCACGCGAAAGTAGTTGTTGAAGTAGACGAACGTCGGCAACCTCTCACGGAGGATCGTGAGAACCCGTAAGCATTTTTCTGACACTTTGGCAGCGGCAAGAAGAGCGTCATATCTGGCTTCCTCTTTTTCATTGTCCTCATCGACCAACGGTAGGGCGGTGCCCTCAAGCCATGTCAGCAGTGCGGTCGTCCGGTCGGCAGCGAGTACTGTCTCCGATTTCCAATCCTTGACGAGCACTGCCAATCTGGCGCTCGGAACAGCTGTCTCGGTGGTCTTCGCTTCGGGGTCCGCATCCAATTGCGTATCGGCCAGTCGCTTGTCGACGTGTGCGGCCAGCCGTGCCAAGTTCTTCGTCAAGTCACCGTATTTTGCACGCTCTGGCCCGCCATCGAGGCGCTGCCACCAGGAGTTATCGAGACGGCGCCCAAATATGTAGCGGCAATCGCGGAAGTCGGACTCAATTGCCTGCCGATCGTCGGGCTCTAGTGTGAAATAGCTTGGACTACTGTGGTTTCGGCGGCCTTGACCCGCCCGGAGTCGAGATCGTTCAGTTCGGATCTTGGATAGTCACGAAGGGCATCGAAGCCATCCACGCCCTCGGGGGCGTTGAGCTGCTGGAGCGCCTTAAGAAGTGCCGTTTTTCCGGCCTCGTTCGGACCCACGAAGATGGTCTTCCCATCCTCTACATCGAACCATCCGGAATCCCGAATGCTCCGGTATTTCTGTACCTTCGCCTTGATAATTCTCATGGTTGTTCCTGGCACTCCGGTCGTAACACAGACCGCTTTTTTGATCACCACGTGGAGGTGCTCCAGGCGGAGCCTGGCGGCAATACGCTCCCGACCACATGGTGGCACCATCCAGCGGGATGCCCCAGAGCCCTTGTCGAAGGGTTTGCTTGGCCCCTGGAAGATTCTGCATGGGCGACCCTCGGCTGCGTGAGCGATGGGTCGACCTTTTTGCGCAATGTCTAGGAGGGCGACCGTGGCAAACCACAAGAACGCCGCGCCGACTGAGCCCCCACGAGGCACGGGTCGATCCAGTGGGCGACGTACATGCAGCCCGTGCCGACTCCGCTCTCGTCAAGCCACCGGACGCCGCACATCAAGTAGACGGTCCCGAGATCGCCATCGCAGCTACTCGTGCTCGCTCCGATCTCTGCTGTGACACCGTCGACCGCTTCCGAGTCCAGGCACCGAGGATAGGCGGGACAAACGGGGTGCGCGATCTCCAGCTTTACAGTTCGGACGTTATCGGCCTGCGAGACCCTCTACGAATGAGCGGCCCGCCCCGTCAGCGGCGTCGCTCGCATCCTGCACCACGGACACCACCACGGTTCCCATGGTGTTGGGGCTTTCTAAGGCGTGGTGGGCGTCGACTACTTGGGCCAGAGGAAAGCGCGCGGCTATCACGGGCCAGATCGCACCTTCGGCGAGCAGGGCGGCGACGTCTTCGGTGAGTTGCTGATCGCCGAGCACCACCGATGCGGCTGCTCGGGGGCCGCCGAAGATAGCGCTCGTGAGCATCTGAAACATGACGCGCATGGTCATGTGCAAGGTGACGTAGCGACCCCGCGGGCTGAGTGAGGGCTTGGCCTCGC
Organism: Nannocystaceae bacterium; assembly: GCA_036479215.1. Lineage (GTDB taxonomy): Bacteria > Myxococcota_A > Polyangia > Nannocystales > Nannocystaceae > FL481. Next base: position 2,265 of record JAZGFE010000263.1, read on the forward strand.
GAAATCCGTCACCGGAGATGGTGTCGAAGATGACGTCGTAGGTCTCGCCGTCTTGTGTGTATACCTCTCGGGCGTAGTCGATGGTGCGATGGGCACCGAGCTCCCGAACCATCTTGGCTTTGGCAGCGCTGCAGACTCCGGTGACTTTGCCGCCGAGGTGACGGGCGATCTGAACGGCAAAGCGGCCGACGCCACCTGAGGCGCCGATGATGAGCACGCGGTCTCCGGGTTTGACCGCGGCCACGTCTCGCATGAAGGCCAAGGCGGTGGCGCCACCGTAGGGAACGGCGGCCGCGTCGTCGAAATCGACGCCGGACGGGATCTTTGCGATGGGCGAGTCCACGGCCACGGCCAGGTACTCGGCCTGGGCGCTGTTCATGCAGCCGCCGAAGACCTCGTCGCCGATTTGAAAGCGAGTGACTGCTTTGCCGATCTCCACGACCTTGCCGGCGAAGTTGGTTCCCGGAGTCGGGTTGCGCGGGCGCAGCAGGCCGAACATCAGGCGACCGATGATGGCGGTCGCTCCCGGGTAGTCGGCGGCACGCAGGCGTCGGTCACCCTGGGTGACGATGCTGGCGTGGACCTCGATGAGAATCTGGTCGTCGGCGAGGGTGGGCTTGGCGACTTCCTCGATGCGCAAGACGCGCGGGGAGCCGTACTGGGCGTGGATAGTGGCTTTCATCGTCTGAATCTCTCTTTTCGGGGGTTCTATTGAGGTCTAGGTGCGGAGAAGAGCCTCATGGCCCGTCTCGCCTCATCACTATGCCTATTCAAATACGTTCTGAGAATCCCTAGAAGTCGTAGAGATGCTATGCATTCATGTATGGCAGCGACCTCCCCGGGATTCGACTGGAACCGGGCCCGGGCCTTCTTGGCCACCGCCGAAGAAGGCTCGTTCTCCGCCGCGAGTCGCGTTCTCAAGACTTCCCAACCCACCATCGGACGCCAAGTCGCAGCGCTTGAAGCGGAGCTCGACGTGGTCTTGTTCGAGCGAGTTGGACACGGGCTCGAGCTCACGCCGACCGGGTCGGATTTGGTGGAGCACCTGCGGACCATGAGCGACGCCGCGATGCGAGTGTCATTGATCGCCGCCGGACAATCCCTGTCACTGGACGGCGTGGTCTGCATCTCGGCCAGCCAGGTGGATGCCGTACACACCCTGCCGTCGATCATCGCCACCATCCGCGAGAAGCACCCCGGCATCGAGGTCGAGGTCATCGCCACCAATGAGACCAGCGACCTGGCCCGTCGCGAGGCGGACATCGCCATCCGCGCTTTCCGGCCCACCCAGCCCGAGCTTTTCGCTCGCAAGGTGAAGGACGGCCTGGCCCATCTGTACGCGTCGAAAGATTACCTCGAGCGCCTGGGAAATCCGACCACCGCCGAGGAGCTCTCCCGCGCTGACTTCATCGGGTTCAATCGAGACGAGGTCTTTCTCAAGGGCCTCAACGCGATGGGCCTCTCGCTCACCCCCAACAGCTTCCCCGTGATCACCGAGAATCAGCTCCTGCAGTGGGAACTTACGAAACGTGGCGTGGGCATCGCCATCATGACCGAGGAGGTAGGCGACGCCGAACCCCTGGTGCGCCGGGCCCTGCCTTCCCTGCCCGGCTATCCCGTACCGATGTGGCTCACAACCCACCGCGAGCTGAGCACGAGCCGCCGCATGCGTGTGGTGTTTGATCTCTTGCTCGAGGGATTGGCCTGAGGTGGACGGGCGGACGGGCGACGCTCATGCCTCACGGCGGGCGCAACACAAACGCCGACATCCTCATTGCCCACCGGCTGCATCTCAAACACCGGCTCGCAGGTCTGCCCCACGCCGGGACACGGACCGGCGGCGTCGATCGAACACATCGGTGAGCAGCAGTTCTCGACGTCGCAACCGGGTTCGGGTCGGGGACGGCTCCGGCGGGCTGAGAATAGGCAGGACAAACGGGGTGCTCGATCTCCAGCTTTACAGTTCGGGCGATATCGGCGTGCGGGATCGTCTACCGAGGAGCGACCTGCCCGGCAGCGGGTGGACAAACGGCCCATCCAGGCTCCCGGCTGGAAGATTTCGACGGGTCGATCGAAATTTTCGCATACCGATGCGTCTTGCGGGGCAGTCGGTGGCCTCCGAAAACAGCAAGATGCGGACCGAGTCTGGGAGGCCGATCATGAGCCTTCCTTGCGAAGGCCCTCGATGAGTTCGATGAAGAACTCTGGAGACGGGCGCTCGGAGAATTCGATCCGTGTGTTGCCAACGGTGACCGTGACGGGCGGACGATGAGTTGCTGTCCGCAGCGATGTGGGACGTTCGACCTCGACGAATCGTGGGGATTTCGCAGCCTTGCGGAACTCATAGAGTCGAGAGCGAAACGTTCCCAGTTTGACTCCTCTCGCCCGAGCGAACTCCTCCTGGTTGAGCTTTCCCGCCTCGAATTCCTCGATGATCGTTCGCCACTGGTCCTTGCTGCGCCTGGGTGAGTTCATCCCGATAGCATTCGGAATTCGGGCGGTGCGCGGTAGTGGTCCTCGCCTGACCGCTTACACAGCGACTCCCTTAACGACATGGCGGAGGGAGGATAGGCGGGACAAACGGGGTGCGACGCCTCGGCCTCGTTCGGTCTCCAGGTCCCGTAGCGACGGAAAAGCGACGCGGCGCCGACGATACGCGGGCGCGAAGCCGAGGCATGGCGGGCGCGTGGGGAAGGCCGGTGCGTCCACTGGGGGTCCCGGCGACAGGTCGGAGAGATGGCGTGGGGGACACAGTTTGTCTTCCATGTGGGTGCCGAACAACACGCGCTC
>JAZGFE010000264.1:0-35956 GCA_036479215.1 Nannocystaceae bacterium
GCACCGCGGTATCGTCCACAGCGTACCGTTTGCGGCGGCACTCGGCCTTGGCACAGTCAACTTAGCATATAGGGTATTCCAGCTCCCTGTGCTGACTTGCTGGCTCGCTGGTGCGTTTGTTTCCTTCGGTTTCGTCGTGCACCTGTTGCTCGACGAATGCTCGAGCGTGAACTTGGCGAGTGCACGGATGCGGCGGTCTTTCGGGACTGCGCTCAAACTGTGGAGTCGCGGCTCGTGGCTCGCCACGGCGGCCGTATACGCCAGCCTCGCACTCGCGGCGTACCACTGTCCGTCGCCACGGACAGCGTGGGCCGAGCGGACACCGCTACGCGCGCTGGCGGCCGCGCGCTGCTGGTTCGGTGGTTGAGCGCGGAAGCCACGAGCTCAATCGTCTGCGGCGTCCCCACGGCTCAAGGGGACCTCCACGTCGTCCGCGCCGGCCGTTACCGGCCACACCACGCCACCTTCAATGTGCGGGGCGAGTAACCCGGGGATGGGGACGAGTTTGAGGGTGGGCTGACGACTGCGGGGAGGGTCGAGGGACATGTGCGAAAGCATTACATGTGGGGAGATGTAATCCAAATTAGCGCCCGAACGCACCTCCGTGAAGTGTTGCTATCGTTCTCCGCCATGTCGCAGCAGTCCGAGATCCCACACCCGTCCTTCGCGGTGCCGAGTGTGATCAAGGTGGTGATGATCGGATCGGTGCTTGCGTCGGGTGCCGCTGCGATGTGCCTCCCGGTGGAAGGGGCGCGGTACCTCGTCCGACTCCTGGCGAGCGAACCTGGCGGACCCGCGTTCATGGTCGCCCTGTCGTTCTCGTCGTTGCTCATGATCGCGGTCGGATGGCTCGTCCCGCGACTCGGTGAGGAGAGGGTTGCGGCTGTGGTGCGCAGGGCGATGTCGGGCGGGGGGACCCGCGAAGAGGCGTTGCGCCGTTGCCTGGCTCCGCTGCTTTTGTTCTTTATCCTGCGGTTGTCGTGTTTCGAGTCGGTCGCGCTGTTCGGACTCTTGGTTTCGATGGGCACGGGGGAGCCGTACTGGTGGGTCCTTCTCGCCTCCCTCGCGCTACTCAACATGCTGCTGGCTCGCTTCCCCCGCGAGCGCGTGCAGCGGGCCTGGAGCGTCGCTGCTCGATGACTTGGCGTATCGCGTCATCGAGTAGCGGCCGTCGTATCCAATAGGAACAGATTCAGCCCACCTGCGGCGCACGTGGTCTCCGGTGGGCGGCGATTCCAAACACGCCCATCAAGAAGACGAGATCGGATCCGCCTGGGTCTGTGGTCGCACAACCGCAGCCGCCAGATTTGGGTGATGTGTCCGCGCCGCCATCGTCATCGTCGTCGTCATCGTCGTCGTCGTCATCGTCGTCATCGTCGTCATCGTCATCGTCATCATCATCATCATCATCATCATCATCATCATCATCATCATCGTCATCGTCGTCATCGCTATCGTCATCATCGCCATCTTCATCATCATCATCATCATCATCATTCTCGTCCCCAATATCGCCATCCCCGCCGACATCGCCATCGCCATCCTCGCCATCACCAATATCGCCATCCCCGCCGGCGTCGCCATCGCTAGCATCCCCGTCGCCAGCGTCGTCGTCGTCCTGACTTGGGTCCTCGTCGGGAAGCAGGTATTCTATCAGCTGATACACGTGCTCGATGTTGTCGTCGATGTGTCCCTGGAGGCTACCCTCGGATGGTTTCTTTCCGTTTCCACCCACTTCGACGGTGAAAGAGAGGGCACGGTGGAGGTGGTGCCAGCTGTCGTCGGATCCTTTGGCGACGGAGAGCACAATCGAGGCTTGGCCATGCTGGTAGCCACTGCTCGATACCATGTTGGCCGCTACCTCGTTGAACTTCGCGTACCATTCTGGATCCAGTTCTTGTTTCGTGTAGCCCCACGGCCAGAGGACGGATCCGTGTACCGCATGAAAATCCAGAACCCCCGCGGGCACATGTTCTGCGTGCCAACGCACGATGTTTCGCGCGTGCTCCAGGGGCGGCTCCGCGTCGGATTCGGGATTCGGGTACACGCGGTTGGGGTCGTATCCATGCACTTCTCGCGTCTTCTGGTAGGAATCCGGGCTCATCGCTGGGATCCAATAGGTGACGGACCAGTCCGTCATCTTCTCCACGCGGGGGTCACTTTCGTAGCTGTGGATGTATTTGTCCAGAACACCCATGGAAACCGCCGTGCTGCTCCACTCGTCACCATGGGTAGACCCGGTGATGGTCACAATCGGCTTTTTCGGATTCTCGCCCGTGACGTCCTCTGTGACCTTCAACACGATGATTTGCTTGCCGTCCTGGGTTTTCATCCAGTCCGGGTTGATCACCTTCACGCGATCTGGGAAGTCCGTCTCGTACTGTTCGAAAAGCGTTTGGTACTCGGCGAGGGTCTTGTATCCCGCACGATCCTCGCGGGTAAGGTCCCTCATCCACGCGTCATTGTCCCGCGCCATCAGGCGGGCTTGCGGCGCGAGATGTAAGAGTTCGTGGGCTTGGTCGAGGTGCACGTAGACCGTGTACGTGTCGCCGCGGCGACCTTCGATCGAAAAACGTGTAGCGATGGCGTGCAAGGTCTCCTCGTCCGTGAGATCGACCTCGTACCGGGAAACGATGGGGTCTTTCGGTGTGGATACGGTGGTGGCACTGGCGGCTGAGGCGAGGCTCAGTGCGAGACCAGCGGCACAAAGGGAGAAGGCGCGCGCAACGAGTGGCATGTTCCTGCCAACATATAGTGGGAAGGGGAGGGGGGGAAGCATGGGGACCGATGGGCATGCCGTTGGCGAATAACAGTTGCACTCGAATTATGTTCCGATTGCTATTGGTGATTCGAGGGGCGGTTGATCGCAGGTTTTGCGAGGACGTATCCGGGTGTGCCGGATTAGGGAGCGATACGGAGCGATACGGAGCGCTGCGGAGGGATCCGGTGGGATACGGAGGGAGCCGGGCCGCTGAGGGTCTCGCTGGGCCGCTGAAGGTCTCGCTGAGCCCCGAATCCGCCGACCCGTCGTTTCGCGCTATGTGCGCACACCACGACCGGCGCCGTTTCCGTGGGCGTCTCTCCCTGGCTCTCGGCGCATCGATCGCGCAAGTTTTGCTGGCGCGGGACCGGGGGGCAGGGATGCGTTCCGGCGAGCGGCGCGGGACGATCTACGACCCAAGACGCGATCCCCCGTCGAGTTGTCCCCGCGCAGCTTGCTCCCCCGGTTTTCTCTGGGCCCGCTGCGCGGGGCGTGTCGCCCGAAACCGCCCTCGCGTGCGCGCCAGCTCGCTCCAGCCGTTTCGGGGAAACGTGGTCCCATGCCGCTGTAGCACGCCGATTACGGCAAACACGCGCGGTTGCTTGGGCTTGAAGAGGCTGATAGGTTCGCGGCCAATCAGGGCGCTTTGCACGCGGTTTTCAACCACGTGCTGCAAACCATGGCTCTCCCCTATCCCGATCCCGCGACCGGTTTGGGGACTCGAGGTTCGACCTCCAGTCCCAGCGGATGGCGTGCGCCTGCACGGCGCCCGCGGTCGCGCCCCGCGGGCACGCGTTTGGGAGCTGTCCACACGTCGAGGCCGAGCGCGCTCGATCCCCCTCGGTGCCAGCGATGAGCAGATCAAACGAGAATCCGAAAACATACTGGCGCAACGTGGCCACCGCGAAGCGCAGCCGGCTCAACGTGATCGACAGCCGGCCCGGCGGGGGGGAGTTTCCCGCCGGTGCCGAGGAGCTGGCGGTCCCCCCCGACGGCTCCACGCGCCGGAGCTTCATGGGGATGCTCGGTGCCACCGCCGCCCTCGCCGGATCCGCAACCGGCTGCATCAGGAAGCCCAAAGAGAAGATTGTGCCTTTCGCCGATCGCCCCGAGGACCTGGTGCCTGGGCGAGCGCTGTACTACTCGACGGCAGTCCAGCTCGGGCCGTCGGTGGTGGGCTTGTCGGTGGAGAGTCAGGACGGCCGGCCGACCAAGGTCGAGGGCAATCGGCGCCATGCTGGTTCACAAGGGGGAACCGACGCCTGGTGCCAAGCTTCGGTGCTCGAGCTATACGACCTCGATCGCACGCGTACCCCTTGGTCCGTATTCAACGTGGCCTACGCCATCAGTAGTGACGAGGCGACCGCGAAGAAACACGCCACGACCAAGCTCTGTTACGACGGGGTGCACAATCGCGTACTGGCCGACTCTCGATCGGTCGATCGTGCACGCGAGGCCGCGAATCGTTGTGAAAAGATGATCGCCGAGCGCGGCCGATGGTCGATCGAGAGAGGGGAGGAGGGCGTCAAGGCGGCACTCGAACTCGACGGGGACGTGCAGACGAGCACGCCCTGGGACGTCTTGTGGACACGACTCGATGCGGTCTTCGAGGCCGCGCTGAAGGTGAAGGGGGCGGGCCTGGCCTTGGTCATTCACCACAGCATGTCGCCTACGTACCGCGGCCTGTTGCGCGACTTCCGAGCCAAATACAGTGAGGCTCGCATCTTCCGAAGTGACCCCACCTACCCGGCCAACGCGGTCGCTGGTGCTGAGCTGGTGGCGGGTAAGGGCGCGCGGGTCTTCCACAACTTGCGCCGGGCCAAGGTCATCTTGGCGCTGGACAGCGACTTTCTCGGCACGGATCAAGACCATGTCAGGTTGGCGCGCGAGTACGCGCGAAACCGGCGTGTCAAGACGCCGTCGGATGTCATGAGCCGCCTCTACGCGGTCGAGCCACACCTCACAGTCACCGGGGGGCAGGCGGACAACCGGCTGGCGCTGCGTGCACGGGATGTCGGAGCGTTCTTGGCGGTCGTCGCTACCCAGCTGGTCGACAAGCACAAAGCGAAGGTCGCTCCGGGAGCACGCTCCTTGGCGGAGGCGGTGGAGGGCGCCTCCCTCAATGCCCGCGCGACGCAATGGGCGAAGAAGGTCGGCGACGACCTGGCGGCGAACAAGGGCAAAGCGATCATCGTCGTGGGAGAGCGCCAGCCCGCTGCAGTGCACGCCCTCGCTCACTTCGTCAACGGTTTGATCGGGGATACCGGAGCGGGGGTGCCCGGCCACGTCAGGTTCCGCTACGACGTGGACGCGCCGCAGGTCGAGTCCACCGCTCTTCTCGGGCCCGGGCTAAACGACGGCTCCATTGAGACGGTCGTCTGCCTGGGATGCAACCCCGCGTACGATGCCTCGGGGGCGCTCGGACTTGGCGAGTCCTTGAAGCAAGCCAAGCTGCTGGTGCACGCTGGGATGCATCGCGACGAGACGGGACAGCTCGCCCACGCCCACTTTCCGGTGACGCACTATCTCGAGGCTTGGGGAGACTTGGAGTCTTCCGATGGCAGCACGACGATCTGCCAACCGCTCATCGCCCCGCTCCATGAGGGCAAGGTCGAAGCGGGCCGCGTGGCAACGCCGAGTTTGCTGGAGGTTTTGTACCGGATCAACCATCCCGGCAAGCCTGGGAGTGGGCACGACATCGTCAAGGCGTATTGGGGCTCCGAGGTGACGCAGGGCAGCAAGGGTGGCGAGGTGGCGACGCGGCGTTGGCGTCGGTGGTTGCACGACGGGGTGGTTTCCGGGATCCCTCGCACGTTCCAGGTGCCCAAAGCGTCGATGTGGGAAAAAGCTGCGGCGGCCTACAAATCCCTGAGGTCGGAGGAAGGGACTGAGATCAACTTTCATATCGATCCGAAAGTCATGGCTGGGCGTTTTTCCAACAATGCCTGGATGCAAGAATGCCCCCATCCGTTGACCAAATTGGTCTGGGATAACGCGGCGTATATCGGACCGAAGCTCGCCAGCTCGCTGGGGGTGAGCAACGGGGATTTTATCGATGTGAAAATCGAAGATCGCGCGGTCCAACTTCCCGTCTGGATTGCACCAGGTCAGGCGCCGGACACCGTGTCCGTGACGTTGGGCTACGGGAGACGCGGTTTGGGAGCCATAGCGAAAGACGCGGGCTTCGATGTCAACCCGCTGCGTCAAGATCTTGTGTCTCACTTCGCATCGGGGTCAGTGAGCACGGGTTCTGGCTCCTACGAGCTCGTTTCGACACAAGACTTCGGATCGCTCGATCCCGATGGACCCGACGGTAGCCCCATTTTGTTCAACTACGAGCGTCGCCCCATCTACCGAGAGACGGATCGTCCAGGGTTCAAGAAGAACCCCGATTTTTCTCAGGACGGTGACTTGATGCCCGAGGAGCGGCTCAAATCGCTGTGGGATCGGCCGAAGCTCACGGGGCCTCACCAGTGGGGAATGAGTGTCGATCTCAACACGTGCATCGGCTGCAACGCTTGCGTCGTGGCCTGCCAGGCCGAGAACAACATCCCGACCGTCGGCAAGGGCGAGGTGAGCGTTGGGCGGGAGATGCATTGGATGCGGCTCGATCGCTACTACTCCGGCGATCCGGACGAGGCCGAGGTTGTGCTCCAACCTGTCATGTGCATGCATTGCGAGACGGCACCCTGCGAGAATGTGTGTCCGGTTGGCGCCACTGCGCATTCTCCGGAGGGGCTCAACGACATGGCCTACAACCGCTGCATTGGAACGCGCTATTGTGCCAATAATTGCGCGTACAAGGTCCGACGCTTCAACTACTTTAACTACAACCTCGATCTCGACCCCGTCGAGCAGATGCAGAAGAACCCCGATGTGACTGTGCGCTTCCGCGGCGTGATCGAAAAATGTAGCTATTGTTCGCAACGCATCACGGTCGCCAAATCGGACGCTCACGTCCGCCAAGAGAATAAGGTGTCTGACGGCATCATCCAAACGGCGTGCGAACAGGCCTGTCCGACCCAGGCAATCGTGTTTGGCGACATCTCCGATCCAAAGTCGAGGGTGTCCAGACTCAAGAGTTTCAGTCGTGACTACGGGCTGCTGACGGATCTCAACACTTTTCCCCGCACCACATATCTCGCGCGGGTCCGCAATCCCAATCCCGATCTGAAGAACGTGTGATCAAGATGTCTGCCCAGATCCATACGGAAGACCCGCTCGACCCCCTCTCGGGACGCAAGGTTCTCGCCGAGGGAGGCGTGAGCTTTCACGACATCACGGAGGCCGTATGCAAGCCGGTGGAGGACCCACCGCTGATGTGGTGGCCGGCCTTCCTGTTGTCGAACGTGTTGCTCGGTGTGCTCGGCGTATCGGTGCTTTGGCTGCTGTGGATGGGGCCGGGCGTCTGGGGCGTTTCCAGCCCAGTTGGCTGGGGGTGGGCCATCGTGGACTTTGTGTTTTGGGTGGGCATCGGTCACGCCGGAACCCTTATCTCCGCGGTCCTATTCCTGTTCCGCCAGGACTGGCGGACGTCGATCAATCGTGCCGCCGAGGCGATGACGATTTTCGCGGTGGTCATAGCAGGAATGATGCCGGGGTTGCATACCGGGCGTCCGTGGTTCGACTACTGGATGTTCTTTTTGCCGAACCAGATGGGGGTGTGGCCCAACTTCCGTAGCCCCCTGATTTGGGACGTGTTCGCGGTGGGAACCTATTTCACCGTATCTCTCCTGTTTTGGTACATGGGACTGATCCCCGACCTGGCGACGATGCGGGATCGCGCGAGGACACCCATCCGCCGGATGGCCTACGGGGTCGCCTCTCTTGGCTGGCGCAGCTCGACCCGGCATTGGGTGCACTATGAGAAGGCGTACATGCTCCTCGCCGGGCTCGCCACCCCCCTGGTGCTGTCGGTACACACCATCGTTTCGTTCGACTTCGCGGTCGCGCAGCTCCCCGGATGGCACACCACGATCTTCCCCCCTTACTTCGTCGCCGGGGCGGTATTTTCCGGGTTCGGGATGGTGCTCACCCTACTGATCCCGCTGCGTAAGTGGTATCGACTCGAGCATATTATCACCATCAAACATCTCGAGAATATGGCGAAGATCGTGTTGTTGACGGGTAGCCTCGTTGGCTACGCGTACGCGATGGAGTTCTTTATCGCGTACTATAGCGGCAACGACTACGAGTCGTTCGTGTTCATCAATCGCGCCTTCGGGGACTATGCCTGGGCGTATTGGATCATGGTCACGTGCAACGTCATCACGCCACAGCTGATGTGGTTCAAGAAGGTTCGCAGGAGTCCAGCCGCACTCTTCATCCTGTCGATCTTCGTGAATATCGGGATGTGGTTCGAGCGCTTTGTGATCACAGTCACCTCGCTACATCATGATTTTCTGCCCTCTTCGTGGGACTACTTCAGTCCCACGATCTGGGATGTGGGTCTGCTCGTCGGCACGTTCGGCCTGTTCTTCTTTCTGTTCTCGCTGTTTTGCCGCTTTCTCCCGATGATTGCCATCGCCGAACTGAAGTCTGTGATGCCGCAGGCAAACCCGCACTACCACGCGAAGGAGGGCGAGCATGAGTAGCCAGAAAAAACGAATTTATGGACTGCTCGCCGAGTACGAAACTCCGGCGGAGGTCTATCACGCCTGCGAGCAAGTACGCGACGCGGGGTATCGCTTCTGGGACTCCCACACGCCATTTCCGGTGCACAACTTGGACAAGGCGATGGGCCTCAAACAATCCCCGGTGCCTTGGCTGGTCTTCGTCGGGGGCATGTTTGGGGTGGCGATCGGCCTCGGTACGCAGGCCTACGTTTCCGGTGTGGACTACCCGATCATCTATGCGGGAAAACCGTATATCCCGTGGCAGTCGTTCGTGCCCGTTACATTCGAGTCGGGCGTACTCGTGGCGAGCTTCTGTGCGCTGTTTGGTATGCTCGGTCTCAACGGCCTTCCGCGCCTCCATCATCCCGTGTTTAACTCCGAGAGATTCCGTCGTGCCACGGACGACCGTTTCTTTATTGCCGTCGAAGCCCGAGATCCGAACTACGGTCCACAGACCCGTCGTCTCCTCGAGTCTACTGGCGCGGCCTCGGTCGAGGAACTCGAGCGCTAACGCGATCGGAGAAGAGTAGCCATGAGTGCACATTCGGATACACCGTCCCTAAGTCGCGAGAACACAGAGTTGCGCGATGATTCTCTTTGGCAAAAACTGCCCGCGATCGGTCTCGTGCTGACGGTCGGCGGTCTAGGTGGAGCCGTAGCGACGGGTCGCGACGATCTGGGCCACTTCTGGCACGCATACTTGACCGCGTTCATGTTCGCGTTGGCGCTGGGTCTGGGTGGACTATTTTTCGTCATCATCTTGCATCTGACCCGGGCTGGATGGGGGGTGGCCTTGCGTCGGCTCGCAGAGCATCTGGCCTTTTCGGTCCCGTTCGTAGCGCTCTTCGGCCTCGCGGTTGTGTTTTTCGGGGCGCATGACCTGTTCGAGTGGACGCACCCTGGCGTGGTGGAGGGGGACGAGATCCTGTCAAAGAAGGCCGGCTATCTGAACGAGACAGGGATGAGGATCCGCTATTTCGTGTATCTGGCAGTCTGGAGCGTATTGGTCTTCACCTTCTGGAAGTGGTCCCGAGACCAAGATCGCGCAAGCGATCCGAGCCAACTAACCCATCGCATGCGCGCCTTTTCAGCGCCTGCGCTCGCTCTGTTCGCGCTGTCGCTCACCTTCGCGGCCTTCGACATGCTGATGGCACTCGACCCGCATTGGTTCTCGACCATCTTCGGCGTGTACTACTTTACCGGGGCGGCACTGACGGTACATGCAGTGCTGTGTTTGGTGGCCTACAGCTTGCTGCGTGGTGGACATCTGTCTGGAGTCGTGACCCGGGAGCATTTTCACGACCTTGGCAAGTACATGTTCGGGTTCACGATTTTCTGGACCTATATCGCTTTCAGTCAATACTTCCTGATCTGGTACGCGGACATTCCGGAGGAGACTTTTTGGTTCTCCTACCGTGGCCACGGCGAGTGGCTCTATCTCAGCTTGGCGCTCGTGGTCCTGCGGTTCTTGCTTCCTTGGTTTCTACTCCTGAGGCGTCCCATCAAGCGCATGCCCGGATTGTTGTGCTGGGCGGCTGCACTGATCGTGTTCACCGAGTTTCTCGACATCTACTGGCTGGTCCAGCCCGCCCATGCCCACCATGCTGCTGCGGCCGCCCACGCGGCCGACAACCACCACCTGGCGCACTGGTACGAGACGGTGATTCCCTTCAATGAAGTGGATATGCTGGCGCTAGTCGGTTTTCTCGGGGTGGTGGCAATGATGTTCGGAATTTCCATGAAGGGACGCCCGCTGGTCCCCATCAACGATCCGCGCTTGGCCGAATCGGTGCATTTTCAGAATTTCTAGCGTGTCGTCGTGCCCGGCGCTGCCGGTATGCGGATGCGGGGGGACGTGATCCTCGTTCCTCCGACCGCCCGGAGAGGGCCGTGCGCAACAGATCGACCCCCGGTAGCCACCGTGCCGGTTGCCCCGTGGCGGCACCGGCTCTGCGGGTCCGTAGGTTCGACGGCTCCATTGTCGCAACGAGCCGAGCCCGACGACGCACCAGCCCCGGTGCGGTGCGCCGCACCGGTCGGAGCACGTTCCCTTACGTGTGGCGATTTAGTCCGCGATGGCGACTCGGTCCACGACCTTGTCGCAGGACGAGCAGGTCGGCGGCTCGGTCGCCCTCTCATACGCGGGGCCGAAGGCGCTCGCAGCGGCGATGGCTGCCACAAGTACAAGGGGAGGGGCGAACGCCGGTCCTCCGAGGAGCATCAGCCACGCGAGTGGCATGGCCGTCGCAATGCTGAGGACGACGGCTAGCTTCCATAGCGGCGAACGGGTCACTCGGGTGGCGCGGCTGTGGCAATACGGGCAGTCGAACGACATGGAGATGACATCCGAGTATCACACAAGTGCCGCGTGGGGTGCACGTGCCGTGGGGATCGGACGAGTTTTGTCCGCGTCCACAAGATCGCTCCAGCGCGGGTTCGGGCCCCGCGCCCGCGCGCGGGGCCGGCCCCTCGAGACCGTGCATATCGGTGGCGGCGGGATGGCCGCCAGCTGCCGGAACGCTCACAGTGTGGCAAGGTCTTGCAGCCGATGCAGCAGTTAACGCAACTTCGTTTGGAGCCGCGGGACGCGAACGCTGCCAGGGCCTCTGCCGTTGCGGTGCTCGAGGACGGGTTCGCCCGGCGGGTTCGCTACCTGCGTTTGTCGGTGACCGATCGATGTAACTATCGGTGTACCTACTGCATGCCGGAGGATGTCGAACAGGTCCGGCGGCAAGATTTGCTCAGTTTTGAAGAGTGGGTCGAGCTGGTGCAGGCCTTCGTTGGCTGGGGTGTCGAGCGGGTACGGATCACCGGGGGAGAGCCTACGGTGCGCAAAGGCCTGTGCACGTTGGTGGAGCGTCTGACGGCCTTACCCACGCCGGAGGGGCGGTTGAGCGTGGCCATGACCACCAACGGCGAGACGATGGCGGAGCTAGGGGCCTCGTTGTTCGCTGCGGGGCTGCGGGACGTCACGGTGAGTATTGACAGCTTGCAGACCCAACGTTTCCGGCGGGTCACGAGACGAGGCAACCTGGGCAGGGTTCGACGTGGCTTGGACAAACTCGGTGTACTCGGCTTCCGGGGCGTGAAGCTCAACATCGTTGCGATCCGTGGCTTCAACGACGACGAGCTCGTCGAGCTGGCCATGTTCGCGTGGGAGCGCCGATTCACACCACGTTTCATCGAGCTCATGCCCATGGCGGAGGGCGAGTTGTTTGTACCTGGGGAACTGATGACGGCCAAGGACATCCGTGATCGCATCGCGCTCGAGCTGGGCGCAAACCTCGAACCTGATGACGGTGATGGCGTACGCGGTCTGGGACCGGCTCGCTACTGGCGTGTGACGGGGGGCCGCTACGCGGGGCGCCGCTTGGGTACCATCGGTGCCATGACGGAGAACTTTTGCGCTGCCTGCAATCGTCTGCGCATCTCGGCGAGCGGTCAGATCCAAGGTTGTCTCGCGCACGACGACGCAGGAGATCTCAGAGCCGCCTTGCGTGTCGGCGCTGGGACCGGCTCTGTTGAAGCCGTGGTGCGCTCGGTGCTGGCCGGAAAACGTGAAGCACACAGTTTTTCGCTCGATGGCACCGGTGGTCCAAACAAAGCGATGGTCACAATCGGAGGATAATAGCGATGGCACTGCGTACAAACACCCGAATCTCGCTCGTTGCGGTCGCCGCCAGTGCGGCCCTCTATCTCGTACTCTCAGACTCGGGCGAAGGCGTGCTCGAATACGCGTACGTAGATCAGGTCATGGCCAGCCCGGAGGGCTTCCAGGGCCGGGAAATAAAAGTTCATGGCATCGTGGTCCCTGGCACGGTGAAGCAGCGGAAGAACGGGGCCGGAGACTATCGCTTTGTTATTGAGCATGGTGACAAGCAGCTCGCAGTGCATTTCGGAGACATGGTGCCGGATACCTTCACAGAGGGCGGCGAGGTCGTGCTCACAGGTACGCTAGACGCTGGGGGGGCATCCTTCGAGGCGACCTCGATGTCCGCCAAGTGTCCCTCGAAGTACGAAGAGAAACAGAGCGCCCTTCCCGAGCCTTTGCCGCGTCGCTCCGACTCCTAGTCCATCGCCCGCAGCTCGATACTTCACTGATCCGGATCCACCATGTCGTTGTCTACTCTCGGCACGCTCGTTCTTTTCATCCTCTTTGTGGTCAATGTGGCCACGTTGGGCTTGTCGCTTGTGGGCTCGCGGCGTCAAGACGTCAGGATGATCCAAGGCTCGATTCGCGGGATCGATGCGGTGGCGGGGCTATCGGTATTCGCCTCCACACTGATCGTCTACGCGTTTCTCGCCGGGGACTACAGCATCCGCTACGTCGCGGAGACGAGCGATGCGACCATGCCAGTTTTCTACAAGATTACGTCCTTTTGGGGCTCGCTCGAGGGCAGCCTTTTGTTCTGGCTACTCCTGCAGGCCGTGTTTGCGTCCATCGCTGTTCGTGCCAACAAACGTCGTCACGCCGACCTCATCCCCCACGTTGTGACGATCCTTGCCGGCATCAGCCTATTCTTCGTGACTCTGATCTTGTTCCAAAGCAATCCGTTTGCGCCACACCTTCTCGAGACCCCGGTATCGGGGCGTGGACTCAACCCCTTGCTGCAGAACCCGTACATGGCGATCCACCCACCCTGTTTGTACCTGGGCTACGTGTCCTTGTCGGTGCCTTATGCATTCGGCATGGCGGCGCTCATCACGGGGCACGTGGATTCTGCATGGCAACGTGCGGTACGCCGTTGGACGTTGTTTTCGTGGCTCTTCCTCGCTGCGGGGCTGACACTCGGAGGGTTGTGGGCCTACGAAGAACTGGGTTGGGGGGGGTATTGGGCCTGGGACCCGGTGGAGAACGCCGGCCTACTGCCTTGGTTCACCAGTACCGCGTTTCTGCACTCGATCATGATCCAGGAGCGGCGCGGGATGATGCGCGGTTGGAATATGAGCCTGGTCATCATCTCGTTTTGGCTCACCATCGTCGGCACATTCTTGACGCGATCCGGCGTCGTGCAGAGCGTACATGCCTTCGGGGCCAACCCAGTACTCGCGTGGACCTTTGGTGGCTTGATCGTCGTAATCCTTGTTTTCAGTTTCGGGTTGTTGATTTGGAGGCTGCCGCTGCTGCGCTCTCGCGGCGAGCTGGAGAGCGTCTTTTCGCGGGAATTCGGTTTCTTACTCAACAACTGGATCCTCCTCAGCTGTTCCCTCTTCGTGCTGGGAGGCACGGTGTACCCGTCGATCAGCGAGTACGTGGGCGATCGCGTCGTACTCGGCGCGCCGTTTTTTGAGCACTATATGGTGCCACTGGGCCTGGCTTTGCTGGCGCTGACGGGTCTTGGACCCTTACTGGCCTGGCGCAAGACGACGCCCGAAAATCTGGCGCAGCAGTTCTTCGGGCCGTTGGCGGCGGGGGCCGTTGGGCTGATGGTGCCTTGGTTCCTCGGCCTTCGATCCGCTTGGGGTCTCGCCTGCTTCGGCTTGTGCGCGTTCACCTGCTGGACCATCGTTCAAGAATTTTATCGAGGCATTCGCGTAGCGCGTCACGGAGGACGGTACGGTATCGTCGACGCGGCCATCCGGTTGGTGCTCCGGGCGAGGCGGAGATACGGTGGCTATGTGGTTCATTTGGGGATTGTGCTGATGTTCTTGGGTTGGGGCGGAAACAGCTACAAGGTGGAGAAAAAGGCGAACCTGCGGCCGGGCGACACCGTCGAACTCGGCGACTATATGATTCGCCACGCCGGGCTGCGGGCCACAGAGGATTGGCAAAAAGAGATGATCACGGCGGATGTCGAGGTCCTGCGACTGGGCGAGGCCGACGGCGAGCCCCTGACGACTTTGCATCCGGCTCGCTGGTGGTATTTCAAGCTCCCCGAACAGCCGACGACGGAGGTCGATCGCTACATGGCTGTGGGCGAGGATGTATATGTTTCGATCCAAACAGTGGACTTGGGCACGGGTTGGACCCAGATGAGTCTGTACGTAAACCCGCTCGTGAACTGGATTTGGGTAGGAACGATGGTGCTGCTTGTTGGCGGAGCGATCTGTATCGGTACGCGCAAGCGAGTGGAAGAGTAGACAGATGAATCTGCGATCGCTCGGCTGGTACCCGGCCGCAGGCGTGGGTGTGCTCGCCATCTTGCTGTTTGTGTTCGAGGCCGAACTCGACGCGGCGACAGCGAGTCTGGCGCTGGCAGGCATGGGCTTGTTGGCGGCGTTGCATGCCGTGTACGAGATGGGGAAGACACTCGCCACAGCGGAGCACGACGCCGTATTCCAGTATCTCGGTGGTGCTTCGGCTCCGATGACTGAACTTCGGGACCAACGTCGACGGTTGCTGCGGGCCATCAAAGAACTGGACTTCGATCACGAACTGGGCAAGCTATCGGGGAGCGATCACGACGAAATCGTCACGCGCTATCGTTTGCGTGCGATCGATTTGGGCCGCCAGATCGATGGAGGCGAGACCTTGCACCCGGAGCTGGTGGCGGAGCTCAAGCGGGGAGCGAAGGAAGCAAATGTAGTCGCCGAGACCCCAGGGAGGGCATGTGCGGAGTGTGGGGCGGCGAACGATCCAGACGCGCGATTTTGTAAGGCTTGCGGCAAGGAGATGGGGTCGTGAGTTTTCCTCGTTCGTTGTTTGCTCGATGTGTGGGTCTGCTCGTCGCTTTGGCCTGGCTACTTCCCGGGCCTTCGGCGCTGGCTCAAGATGGTCGGCCCGACCCGCGCGCGATGTCGGGGATTCCGCGGGTCGATCCGCAGTTGGCCGTGGGGGTGATCACGGTCCGGTGTCTCCGTGGGTCGTTCTCACAACCCGCTGTGGGCATCGAGGTGCAACTCGAGCTGGTGGGGCTGGCGGGTGCAGCCCCAACGCGTCGGGTCGCCGTGACGGCGGAGCAGGGGAGAGCGCGATTTGACGGACTCGGCGAGTTCGTCGGATCGACCGCGATAGCGACGACGACGATCGACGGTGAGTTGCTGCGATCTCGACCGATCCCACTGTCGGCCGATGCGGGTACGGCCGTGATGCTGGTGAAGGGTGGGGCTGCTGGCGCTGGCGCGGGGAAACCCGGAGCAGCGAGCGACGCGGCTCACTCGGCGCTCGGACGCGCGGGTATGCCCACCCCCGGACGCGTGTTTCCGCTTCGTGAGCGCCCTGCGGGCACTTTGGTGGTGGGCACCTTCGATCTCAAGCAGTCTTCTCCGGTCATCGGCATCGAAGTGCTGCTGACTGCAGATCTGCCCGGCGACGGCGAGAACCCACTCCTCCAGCGCGGGACCACGGTGGAGGACGGTCGGGTCATCTTTGAAGGCCTTCGCGGCGACGCATACCCTGAGGGCACGCGGTTTCGGGTCGAGGTCGCCATGGATCCTGACCAACCCGCACAGGAGTCTGAGGCGTTCGAGATGGATTCGGAGCATGGGATGGCGCTGGTGTTCCTCAAGGGACCGATCCCGCGGGCCCCGACGCTTGCGCCGCCCGCTGCGAGCCCGCTAGGACCGGCCCGCGGTGATCCGTCACTTGCCGAAGGTACGGTTCGGGTCCGTTTGGTGGATGCTCTGGGTGGGGCCATTGCGGATCATGATGTGCACGTGGTGAGGCAGACGATGCGCGGCGCGGAAACTCGCTATCTGGGCCGCACGGATGCGACAGGGACGGCGCTCGTCCAAGACGTGGGGGTGGCCGGAGACGCGTTCTATTTCGCTGGCGCGCGATACGATGGCGCGCCGTTTCGGAGCGGCTCTTTCCGGCTCGACACCGGCCGGGGCGCGGAGGTGTCGGTACGCGTGTACGAGGTGACCTCAGACGTGGATCAACTCCGCAGCGCGGCACAGTTCGATGTCACAGCGCTGGAAAATGATCGCGCCCGCGTCCTGCAAATGTACGAAGCGGTGCTGGAAGGCGACAAAGCGTTTTGGGTCCCCGGCGGGCTCAAGATCCACGCTGCACGGGGAGGCTCGGGGGTGAGGGTCATGCGTGGTGCGGAGAAATTTCTGACGGAAGGGGAGGATGCCCCCTTCGCAACCATCTCGCGGCCGCTGGTGCCTGGGGAAAGGATCGTACTTTCGGTGGCGTACCTGATGTCGCACAGCGGCGCGCTGCGGCTCGCCTGGAACGCTCCGTTTCCGCTCAGAGACGCGCGGGTGAGCATGAGTTCCGAACTCCGTGTGGTCGATGGCGCGTCGGGCCCGGCGACGGTACCGGGGCAAAAAAGTGGCACAGCGTCCGCGCAGTTGGGTGTACATCTGTATCCGCTGGAGATGAGGGACTACGTCGACGGGCCGTGTCAGACGGCGTGGAGGCACGATCCGTCGTACCGGTGTCCGGACGGCGCTGCCCGTCGAGGTGGCGTGGCACTGGCATTTTCGGTGGTGGGCTTGCCGGCACACGATCCCCTGTTTCGTTACTTGGGTCTGGGCTTTGCCGGCGTGATCGTGATCGCGTGTGCGCTCGGCTTTTTTCTCGCCAACTCTGTGGGTCCGCGCCAAGCCTTGCTGCGTCGGCGCGACGCGTTGCTCGCTCGGGCGCGAGCGCTCGAGCCCGAGCGGGACGCCCGCGCGTACGCCGAGACCGTGCGGATTCTCGATCGTATCTACCGGCAACTCGACGGGCTCCGTACACCTCCGACCTGAGCGGACGCCATGAGTTACGTCGCCGATCCTGAATCGAGCATCCTTCCGCTGGAGCTTCGCGGCATTGCGCGGGCCTTTGGCCGTCGCAGTATCCTGCGGGGCGTGGACTTGCGGGTGGGCCGTGGCGAGATCGTGGGACTGATGGGGGCGAATGGGGCGGGGAAGACCACCCTCTTCTCCATCATCGCTGGCTTACTGTGTGCCGACGGGGGCACATGTCGCTTCGCGGATACCGATCTGGAGGCTGGCGCCGTGGCCATACGGGCCCGGCTCGCGTATGTGGCCCATGGCCCTCAGCTGTATCCCCTACTCACGGCGCGGGAAAATCTTGAATTGGCCGCTCAGCTGCGCGACGCAGCCGGGGCGAGTAGCCGTGAGGCCGGTGGGATGCTCGAACGGCTGGGGTTGGCGGCCCACGCGGATCGGCGCATCGAAGCGTTCTCGCGGGGTATGGCGCAGCGTGCGAGTCTGGCGAGAGCGCTGGCCGCTGCGCCCGAGTTGATGCTGCTCGACGAGCCATTGACGGCCCTCGATCGGGACGGGCAGGCGCTGGTTGCCGAGATCATGCGTGAGGAGAGGGATCGGGGGGCGGGCATCGTGCTGTGTTCCCACGATCTGGAGACGGTGCTCTCGGTCTCCGACCGCGTCGTGTTGCTCGAGCACGGCGTGATCTCGGGGGAGGTCCGCGCCCGAGAATGTGTCGATCTCCACGAGTATCGCCGCCTCGTCACGAATTTGGGGACTGTGGTCTCAACGCGCCGAGTTGGTGCCGTACGCCAGATGGCGTAATCTGTGGAGGTCCGATGTCGCTTCTCCGCCAGGCTTTCTTGCTCGCGCGAACGGATCTTCGACAGGAGCTGCGCGATTTCGAGATGGCTGTCACCGCGGTGTTTTTTACGTTCACTGTGCTGATTATGTTCGTGTTGGCATTCGCCACCCTGAGGCCAGACGCGCAGTCGCACGCCATACCCGCGTTCTTGTGGATCACCGTGGCGCTCACCGGTGCGTTGACACTCGGCCGCGTCTTCGACCGCGAGCGAGAGACGGACGCGCTGTCCGCGTTGTTGGTGGCGCCCGTGGAGCGATTGGCGATTTATGCTGCGAAGTTGCTGACGACGATGTCGGTACTACTGATGTGTTGCATCGTTGTGGTTCCTGGGCTTGTCGTGGTATTCGCGGGAGCTCGGCCACTGCTCGATCGGTGGCCCGCGTCCCTCGTCTTGGTGTTTCTGGGCTGTTTAGGCTACGCAGGTGTGGGCACGCTGTTTGCTGGCGGCCTCGCTCGCGGTCGCGGAAAAAACGTGCTTTTGTCGCTGATCTTGTACCCCCTGACCATGCCGGTCCTACTGTACGCGCTCGTCGCCACCCAACGCTTGCTCGAGAATCATCCGGATCTCTGGCAGACACTGCTGCAGATGGCGGCGCTTGACGTGTTGCTCGTTGTGGTGGCCGCGTTGCTGTTCGAGTCGCTCATGCTTGAGAGCCGAAGATACAGCGTTCCACGAAAGGAGGTCTCGTGAAGCGAGGCCGCGCCCTTCTCTGTTATGCCTTCTTCGCGGCTTGCGTGCCGCTCTTCCCCTACTGTGTGAATCGTGTGTTCCTCGAGACACCCATCGAAGCCAAGATGGGCACCGTGCAGAAGATCTTCTATTTCCACGTCCCTATGGCGTGGATGTGTATGCTTTTCGCGGTGATCTGCGGCGTGGCAGCGGTGATTCAGCTGTGGCGCAGCTCGCCCTCGGCTGAGGCGGTGGCGACCGCTGCCGGCGAGATTGCCGTGATCACCGGGTTGGCGGTGCTGGTGACCGGTCCTATCTGGGGCGCACGTTCGTGGTCGACGCCATGGACCAACGATCCGCGTCAGGTACTCACCGCGTTGCTGTGGTTGATCTTTGTGGCGTACTTGCTCGTCCAGCGCTACGGCCCGCCCAACGCCGATAGACTGGCCGCTGGTCTCGCCGTGTTCGGCATGATCGATGTGCCCATCGTCTATTACGCGGTGGAACTATGGAAATCGACGCACCCGACCACCGGGGTCGTCGGTTCCTTGCCTTCCCAGATGTGGTCGAGCCTTTGGCTCGCCTTGGCCCCCTTGCTCCTCTGCACGCTGGGCCTGTTCTTTGTGCGGATCCGTCAGGAGCGTTTGTCCCAGGCCATGGACGCGGCCTGGGTCGCGTTCGACCGCGTAGGCTCCCAACCCGCCTAGCTTCTCAGCTCGGAATCCACGACACGACATGCACGCGCAAGAGCCATTGACCCCGGGTACGAAAGCACCCCCGGCACCCCCGCCCTCGAATGACGACGAGTGGGTTGCCGTCGAGGGCCTTGATGCCCACACCGTGAAGCTTAAACGCGAGTATGAGGCGGAGGTGGAACAAAAAGTGGCGACAGATCACGTCCACGTGATCTGGGCCTACGGGCTGATTTGGGCGATCTTCGCGGTGTACGGCGCCATCTTGTGGAAGCGTTCGCTCAGCCTGGGCCGCGACGTGGACGCGCTGCGCAGTCAGATCGACAAGCGAGTGCGATGACCCTCGGCCATTTCCTGTACATTCCGGGGATGTTGTTGCTCGGAGGTATCGTGGGATACCTGATCGGCGCTCGCGCTGCGGAGGCAACAAAGGAGCGAACGGTCGAGCGCGACGAGAGGCGGGCAGCTCGTGACGCCAGACGCCGCGCAAGATCTGACTGACGCCGACTGATCGATCGCCTGGGTCATCGGGTGCGTTGCGGCGTCCGGCCGCGCAGACTGTGCTACCACCATCGCGTCGCCGCGACCTGGAGATGCCATGTTTGATTTCACGCTCACCGACGAACAGCAAGCCTTCGTCGACACCGCCCGCAAGTTCACAGCCGACAAGATCATCCCCTACGCCATCGAGTTCGATGAAGAAGAGCGCTTCCCAACTGAAGTGTTCCGCGAGGCGTGGGACGTGGGGCTGATGAATGTGGAGATCCCCGAGGCGTACGGCGGGCTCGGTCTGGGCACGCTCGACGGTTGTTTGATGTCCGAGGAGATCGCGTACGGTTGCGCGGGTGTGGGCACGAGCTTGAACTGCAATCACCTCGCGTCTCTCCCGCTTCTGGTCGGCGGCACTGAGGCGCAAAAACGGCATTGGCTCGGGCGACTCACGAGCGAGTTCATTTTTGCCGCGTATTGTTGTTCGGAGCCCGAGGCCGGTTCCGACGTGGCGGCCATGAAGACCAGACTCACACGCGACGGCAACAAGTGGCGGATGTCGGGCCAGAAACGCTGGATCACCAACGGCGATCAGGCATCGTTCTATACCGGTTTCGCCACGCTAGATCCCGAACGGAAGCACAAGGGGATCACCGCCTTCGTGGTCCCGCGTGACGCGCGAGGGGTCTCTGTGGGCAAGAAGGAAAAGAAACTTGGCCATCGTTCGTCGGAAACGGTCGATGTCATTTTCGACGAGGTTGAGCTCGGCGAAGAAAATATTATCGGAGAGCCGGGCAAGGGGTTCTACCTAGCGATGGAGGTCTTCGATAAGTCGCGGCCCATGATCGGGGCGGGGTGCACCGGCATTATCCGTCGCTGTCTCGACGAATCCAAGCAATACGCGCTCGAGCGCAAAACGTTTGGCGTGCCCATTGCAACGCACCAGGCCGTTGGGTTCATGCTGGCCGAGATGGCCATGGCGTACGAGGCGACACGGCTGCTGTACTGCAAGGCTGCCTGGGAGGTGGATCGGGGTATCCGTCGGACCATCACGTCCGCGGTAGCGAAGTGCATGGGGGCCGATCTTGCGGTCCAATCTGCGACAGATGCCGTTCAGGTGTTCGGCGGATATGGGTACACGCGTGAGTACCCGGTGGAAAAACTCTATCGAGATGCGAAGCTGATGCAGATCTACGAGGGGACCTCGCAGGTGCAGCGGTTGGTGATTGCCCGGAACGTGCTTCGCTCTTGAGGGCCCGGTGGACCGGCATGATCTCCCCATCGGGGTGTTCGACTCGGGCATGGGTGGTCTCACCGTCCTGCGGGCCCTCACGAGCCAGCTTCCCCGCGAGTCGTTTCTCTACCTTGGAGACACCGCACGACTCCCGTATGGCGTAAAGAGCGCGAACTCGGTGCGCCGGTATGCCGAGCAGGCGAGTGCGTTTTTGGTGCGGCGCGGCGTCAAGATGCTCGTGGTCGCGTGCAACACCGTATCGGCCGTGGCGCTCGACGATCTTCGCCAGCGTCTTGCCCCGTTGCCGGTCGTCGGGGTCATCGAACCGGGTGCTCGTGCAGCTTGTCGGGCGTCGGTCAGCGGCGTGATCTTGGTGCTCGGAACGGAGCGCACCGTGGCGGAAGGGGCGTACGAAAAGGCGATCGCGTCGGTCTCTCCTGGCGCAAGGGTGCGCTCCCGCGCGTGCGCCGTGTTCGTGGCCTTGGCCGAAGAAGGTTGGTTCGATGATGTCGCCGCCGAGGTCGTGGCTCGGCAGTACCTCGCCGGCTGGGAACAAGGGATGGGCGAGGGAACCGACTGTGTGGTGCTCGGCTGCACCCACTTTCCGGTGTTGCGGGGGACGATCTCGCGGGTCGTGGGGCGCCAGATCGCCATCGTCGATTCGGCGTCCTCCACCGCGGCTGCCGTCGCGTCCCGGCTCGCACGCGACGGGCGGAGCGCGAGGAGGACGCAACTCGGAACCGTCGAGCTCATGGCGACGGATGCGGCGGCTCGATTCGCTCGGGTGGGCGCCCGCTTCCTCGGTCGGGTGCTCGAGCCTGGGGAAGTTGAGCTTGTGGATCTCGGGGTGCGCTAGCGCGAGCGCACGTGCGAGACCTCTCATCGCGGCGAGCTCACGTCGTTCGCGGCGTCCGAAACCCCGCTCGTGTCCCCTGTCGTGCAGCGCCCAGGCTCGGGGCAGGAGCGGCCCCTGCCAGAGGCCGTCAGGGGTGGGCAGATCACCGCGGAGTCCACCCTAGCGTGGGGCTTTCGAGGACTGGGGTGGTCCTCCGTGATTGCCGCGTGCGCCTGTAAATTCGGCGCCCAGCGACCCGTTGGACCCAAAACCGCTCGCGCGCGGTCGTTCACGGACTCCGCGTGCGGGCACCCAACCCCGCCAGGCAGGTCTGTGTGCGGGTGATCCGTTGGGCACCGTTGTGATATACCGGCACCCACGCTCGAAGGGTCCCGCGGGCCCATTCCGATAATCCGCCAGGGAGATACCTCCTGTGAATCGCTCTCTTCTCCTCAGGTACTCGCTCCTCACCGCCTTGGCCTTTGTCCCCGGTGCCCTTCTTACCGCCCCAGCCACGGCGCTCGCCGCCGACGGCGGCGCGATTCAAGGTGTCGTCAAAGACGCTTCGACAGGCGAAGCCATCGAGGGCGCGCTCGTCGTGCTGCAGTGCACCTGTCTGCAAGGTGAACTCACCGCGATGACCAGCAGACGCGGTACCTACGCGTTTCGTGACCTTCCGGCGGGCCAGTACCAAGTCGAAGTGCTCTACGGTCAGTCCACCACGCGGAAGACCACCACGCTGCCGCGCGGCGCCAAGTTTCGCGCGAACTTCTCGGTTAATCCCGACGATCGCTTCGAGCGCAACATCACGGTCAAAGCGACGCCGATCGAGACGAACACCGCCACGTCGACCAATATCGACATGGAGCAAATCAAGAACATCGCGATCGGTGCCACGACGGATCGGGACTTCACGGCTGTTGTCGATCTCGCACCCACGGCGGGGCGCGACGCCGCGGGCATCACCCTCGCAGGCACGACCGGCGCGGAGACCAAGTACACGGTCAACGGCGCCAGCGTAAACGACCCTGCCTTCGGGACGGCCGGGGCGTCGATCGTCCAGGAATTCATTTCTTCCGTCGAGGTCCTCGAGTCGGGCTACGATGCCGAATACGGCGGCGCTTCGGGGGGGCAGGTCAATGCCCGGCGCGTCTCCGGCACGAACCAAATGCGTGGTGAGGTTGTGTTTCGGTTTTCGCCGCGCCTCGCTGCCCCCCGACTCCTCGCGGGCTCCGACGAAGCCCTGCGGGTGACGCAGGTCAAAGATTGGGACGCGCAGGCCGTCCTCACCCTTGGGGGTCCGATCATCAAAGATAAGTTGTTCTTCTCGATGGGATTGGCCCCATCGGTGAACAAGCAAAAACTCGTGCAAGCCTTCTACACCCGGGTCGACCGCGATGGCTCGGGGGGGTTCGAAAACTGCCCCTACGCCAACGGGGACAACGACTGTGCGCCGGATCGCAACTACATCGACACAGAGCGGTTCGCAGACGAAAATTTCGATATCCACTACTACAACGCGCAGTTCATCCTCGGGTTGGATTGGTCGATCACGCCCAAGCACCTCCTCGAGCTGAGCGTGCTGGGTGGGCCGCGCACCCACAGGCAGAGCTACCGGGAGCCCCTGAGCTCCACGCCTTCTTCCTTCGGGCCCGGCGAAATCTTCGACCTGTCGGGTCGGGGCGCCACCTCCAACGGCATCATCAACGATTCGTTCGGCTGGGACTACGGCAACGCGACCACCGCATCGCTCGAGTACGCTGGCCGTCTCCTCGATGACAAGCTCGAGGTCGACGCGGGTCTATCCTACTACCGTGGAGTTGCGGAAACCGCCTGGAAGCTCGATAACCCCGAGGGAAAGAATATTCCGGCGAGCGAAGTGATCACCAGTGCGACAGGGCAGAACCTGTATCGCTTCCTCGACCAGGACGACGCGGTCGGACGGGTGAAGAATGTAGATGACAACTGCAACGACACCGACCTGCCCGCTGGCATCTCGTGCCCGGTTCACGGGTGGGTCTCCGGTGGAATCGGCGAATATAGCGAGACCACCTCGCAACGGATGACGGCCAACCTGTCACTGACCCATTTTTTCGAGCTCGCGGGCTCGCATCAGGCCAAGTATGGCGTAGACGCCAACCGCTCTCAGCTGCGTCGCTACTCGCGCTACTCTGGTTTCAACGAATCGGGTTTCACCGACAACTGCGCAGCTGGGGAGGTGGGTGGCGGAGAGTGGTGTTTCGATCCCTCCGATGAGAGCTACAGTTTTCACAATGGCAGTCGGGTCAACAATCATCGCTACTTTCGCTTCTTCGAGAACGAGCCCGAGACACGCTACTCCTACGGCTATGGTCGCGTGCGCGAGGAGCAGGGCAGCCTGCGGCCCCTGACCGGCGCCGGGGGGCGGCCGATCCGGGCCGACGCCTACGACAGCAAGTTGATCACCTATAATTACGCCGCCTATTTGCAAGACAAGTGGTCTGTGCTCTCCAACCTCTATCTGAGCGGTGGCGTGCGCTGGGAAGCGCAGGATATGCGCGACTACTTTGGGAACTCGGCGATCGTCATCAAAGACAATGTCGCGCCACGGGTGGGCCTCGTCTACGACTGGACGGACGAAGGCAAGAGTCGGCTCTACGGTAGCTACGGCTGGTTCTTCCAGCCCATCCCGCTTCAGCTTAACTCGCGGGTATTCGGTGGCCTGGTGCGTACCCGGGGCCAACACCGCTACGTGGACTGCTTGGGGAGCACGACGAGCGATGGCGTTGTGCACGATCAGACCCTCGGCGGACAGCCGACCGAGTGGTGCGCCGACGGGAACCGGACACTACTGAGTGGGCTCGGCGTCGGTGCCCACGTTCCGCAGCTCAAGGGGCAGTACAACCAGCAGTTCCAACTCGGTTACGAGCAGGAGGTGATCGAGGACTTTACCGTCGGCTTCCGCTGGCTTCACACCGACCTCGGGCGCGCGGTCGAGGATATCTCGACCAATAACGGCGCCGACTACTTTATTGCGAACCCGGGGGAGCCGGTGTCGAAGGCCGATATCGACGCCAAAGATGCCGAGTGCAAGGCGCTACAGTCGACTTTGGACGGGATGATCGCGGTCGACAATCCGGACAAGGAGACCGTGCTCACCAACGGCGAAGTCGCGGCGGTCGTACGTGACTTGCGTACATGCACGATGCTGGTCGATGGCTACGGGGCTACGGACAAAATGTTCCCGAGGCCCTCGCGCAATTACGACGCATGGTCATTGGTGCTCAACAAGCGCTTCGCCAAGAACTGGCTCTTCCGGGCCACGTACACCTACAGCCGGATGATGGGGAACTACGACGGCTTCGTGAATCCCAACAACGGCAATATCAATATCGGCTCCAGTACGCAGTACGATATCCCGGACTTGGTCCGGAACAGCTACGGCGCGCTGTCGGGGAGCGTGCCGCACAGTGTCAAGCTCGATGGGTTCTACTCCTTCGACCTCAAGGCGGCCGGTCGCCTCACTTTAGGGACGAGCTTCCGCGCACAATCTGGATCTCCGTTGAACGCACGGGTCGACAACGACATCTATTCGACGCAGTACCTGATCTACGTCCTCCCGCGGGGCGCCGCGGGTCGGATCGAGCCCTTCTACCAGCTGAACCTGAATATGGGCTACGCGTACCCGCTGCCCCAAGATCTCGAACTCGAGTTCTCGGCGCGGGTCCTCAACGTCACCAACGCCAAGGCCGTGCTCGCCGTGGACCAAGTCTACTCGAAACAGGAAGGTCGGCCGATTGCCGGGGGCGAAATCTCGGACCTGAAGCACGCGAAGATCGTCCAGGACCAGCAACCGAACGAATTCTTCGGCGGACCGCGGCAGTTGATCATCGTGCCCCGGGGGAACTACCTCGCGGAGCTCGCGTTTCAGCAGCCGTTGAGCGCCCAGTTCGAGCTCAAGGTCCGGTTCTAGCCGTCGCGCGGCGGTTGGCCGGATCATCGGCTGGCGCTTTCGCTACCGGCATGGCTGCGGCTGGAACCGATCGGGCGACGCGAGCCGCAAGGCGGCCGCCATGCCGTGGCCGCCACGAGTTCGCCTCGTGCGCCGGCTGACGAGTGTGTGTCTAGCCCTGTTCAGCAACGTCGGCAGAGAGCATGGCGCCGCGCGCGGTGATGCCGGCAGGCGAGTACGTAGCTTCGCGCGGCGAGTGCGGCAGGCGAGTCGGTCGTTTCACGTGGCGACTTCGGCAGGCGAAGATGTTGCCGTCGCCGCGTCGAGGCCGGCGAGTACGTCGCTTCGCACGTCGAAGACGCGACTCGGAGGGACGCCCGACCGGATGCGGCCTCGCGGCCTCCGTGTCGCCATCCCCGGCGGGTGCCGGCCCTTTTGCGTGGATTGTTCCGCGTCGGTCTTCTAGCCGCCGAAGAGCCGGGCCTGGCGGAGCAGGCCGCCACGGCTTCCCACGCGGTCGCAGATGGAGAACGCGCGGGCCGCCGGTGGCGGCGCAGCCTTTTCGTCACGGACGTTGTACGTGAGCAAGGTCCTCACTTGAGGTTGGTCCACCGTGATGTCCCCGCGGGCTTTCGCCTCGAGACAACGTCGGCGGGCGAACGTCTGTGTCACGCGCGCGGACTTCTGGGCGACCAGGCGACGGGTGATCTCCTCGCGTGCCGCGGCGAAGCCCTCGTCGTCCCCCACTTTCCTGTCCTCCACGCCGGCGATCACATAGTCGCTGCCCACATCGAACACTTTGTCCATCACTTCATCGTTCGCGTTCGCGTTCCAAGCTCTATCGGTGAGGGTCGCTGCGGCGCCGAGGCCGGGCACGGGCTGGTTCTTGGCGAAAAGGCCGGAGATCTTCATTTGCGGGAGACCGGGCGTGGTGGGGGGATTCACGGCTTGGTTCGCCTTGGTGGCCTGTGTTGCGTCGGCGCGCGTGATCGCGTTTTCGAGGAGGTCTTCGATCGGGGTCGTCGCGTCGTTCGCTCCGCCGGGCGCGCGAAATACATCGCGCATGGTTTTGCCGTGCTTGAGCGCCAAGAGGGCCTCGTTGGCCGCCTGCCGAGCCAAGTTGCCGCCACGCTCCTGTCGCACTCGGGCCTCCGCCAACTCGCGTAGCGCTTCCGCTTCCGAGACATCCCCGGCTTCGCGCGCTCCAACGAGGCGCACGAGATACAGGGCCTCCTCTCCCTCGACGACCCCAGAGGTCTGGCCGGGGGCGAGGGCGGTCGCAGCGTCGTCGACCACTTGTTCCTGGCCGCTGCCCGTGCCGGCCACGTTGATCCAACCGAGGTCGCCACCGCGTCCGGCGGTGGCGTGATCTTGAGATAGGGCGCGTGCGACGTCGGCAAAAGACTCGCCCCGCAGGATCCGCGTGCGTGCGGCGGAGATCGTCGTGCGGGCCGCTTGCGCTTGCTGACGTCGGGTCGACTTTGCCGTGCCGTCAGCATCTTCTGCCAAGGGCTGCGGCAGGTCGACGCGCACGATTCGGACGCGGGAGCGCGCGGCTAGCTTCGAGAACCGTGCCCCTTCCGACTTGTACGTAGCGGCAAGATCGTCTCGATGTCCGAGCAGGTACGCATCCACCTCTGCGGGCGTGGGATCCACAAGATCTGCGTAGGTGGTACTTGAAAACCGCGCGTAGCGCAGCGAAATCTGGTTCGCGTCTCGGTCGTACGTCTCGCGGATCTGCGCCTGGGACACCACGGTGCTCGCTGCCAGTAGATCACGAACGGAGCGCGCGAGCAGTTCCTGGCGCTGGAATTCCAGGTAGCGGGACGGGCTCACCTGAAGATTTCCCAGCAAGCCCTTGGCAAAGTTGTTGTAGTTGAACTTGCGGTCTCCAAGCCACAGACGCGTGTCGCCCAGGACGATCAGGTGGCCGTCTGCGGTGAGCTCTTCCGCTTGGCGCTCCAGGGCCCGCAGGCCAATGGATTGCGCGACCTCGCCCAATACGAGGCGTTCGACGATGGAGTCGAGCACTTCCTCGCGCACGCCGAGCAGTTGTTGCAGGCGCTCGTCGGGCGTGAGTCCTAGGAACACGCCGACCGTGCTCAGCTGGTAGGTGTAGTCCTGGCGGCTGATCGGTTGCCCATGCACGCTAGCGAGGGGTTGTGCCCCCAAGCTGAGCGTGTCGCTGGGGAGGCCGAAGCTCAGCCCGAACACGAGCGCGAGGGCGCCGAGTAGGAGCCACGCGAACAAGCTGGTGGATGAGCGCCGAAGTGAGTGCAGCATGGGCCCGGGAACGTACCCCACCCAGCGCCATGTTGGCGGCTCACCGTGCCTTCCGTACGTCGTCGATGTGTCGCCCAGCCGCGTGTCGCGCGGATCGTGGGAGCAACCGCCGTTCGCACTAATTCGTAAGGCAGGTCACCAAGTCCACCAAGTCCACCAAGTCCACCAAGTCCACCAAGCGAGCCGCGACCGCACCGGATCGGAGGCGCAGAGCCGGGCGCCTCAGGCACGGGAAAACCGTGCCTGAGGAAAACCGTACCTGAGAGCACGTTCTGCGACCTTGCTCCGAGGGCGAGACACGTGTATTCATGGGGCCCTCCGCGGGGGTGTTCGACGCCTCGCTCCACAGCGGGGCACCAGCGGGAACACGGGCCTCGCATGCTATTTGATTGGGTATACGGTCTCTTCTCCAACGACCTGGCCATCGACCTCGGCACCGCTACCACCCTGACCTACGTCCGTGGGAAGGGTATCGTCGCGCACGAACCGAGCGTGGTCGCTGTCCAAAAAGAGGGGGGGCGGATCAAGCGGGTGCTCGCCGTGGGCAAGGAGGCCAAAGAAATGTTGGGCCGCACGCCGGGAAACGTTGTGGCGATTCGTCCCATGAAGGACGGTGTGATCGCGGATTTCGAGGTGACGGAGGCGATGATGCGCCACTTCATCAACAAGGCCCACAATCGTCAGACCCTGGTGAAGCCCCGCATCATCATCTGCGTACCGTCGGGTATCACCGAGGTGGAAAAGCGTGCGGTTCGGGACTCCGCCCTCGCCGCCGGTGCCCGCGAGGTGTTCCTCATCGAAGAGCCCATGGCAGCGGCCATCGGCTCGGGTCTGCCCATCACCGAGCCGGGCGGCAACATGGTCGTGGATATCGGGGGTGGGACGGCCGAGGTCGCGGTGATCTCACTCGCCGGAATCGTGGCGAGCAAGAGCATCCGTGTGGGCGGCGACAAGATGGACGAGGCGATAGTCCAGCACATTAAACGCAAGTACAACTTGCTCGTGGGCGAACGCACGGCGGAGAAGGTGAAGATCGAGATCGGCACGGCTGCGCCTTCGGATTATGTGGCGACGATGGAGGTGAAAGGGCGCGACCTCGTGGCGGGCATTCCCAAGACGGTGCTCATCGACAGCAAGGAGATCGGCGAAGCCCTCAGTGAGCCCGTTGCGGCCATCGTGGACGCCGTCCGAATCGTTCTCGAGCGGGCGCCGCCTGAACTCTGCGCGGACATCGTAGACAAGGGCATCGTGCTCACGGGAGGCGGATCCAAACTCCGCAATCTCGACGTGTTGCTCTCCGACGAGACGGGCTTGCCGGTCTTTCTTTGCGATGAACCCGAGTTCGCCGTCGTCTTGGGCACGGGTGCGGCCCTCGATGAGCTTGATATCTTGCGAGATATCGCGCTCGGGTAGGGGGCCGGTTGCGCGTCTCGCTGCGAAATGCCCGCAACGTTGCGCTGGTTGCGATCCTGCTGGGCATCCCTCTGCTCCTCCTGCGAGGTTCGGTTCAAGACCGCTACCAGATGGGTGCCTTCGACCGCGCGGTGTGGCGGATCGGAGCGCCGCTGGAGGCGGGTGTCTCCTATTCCGCCCGTTGGGTGGCTTCGTTTTTCGCACGTTGGGTGTTTCAAGCCGGCGCGCTTGAAGACCGTGAGCGTCTCGAGCAGGAGAATCGCGTGTTCAAGCGACGGCTGCGAGAAGTCGTGCGTCTCGAGGAAGAAAACCGTGAACTCCGGCGTTCTCTTCAGATGCGCGAGCAGGTTCCCGAGGATCTTCTCTCTGCCGAAGTCGTGGGGGTGGAGCAGTCGCCCTTCTTTCGTGCTGTGAAGATTCAGATCGATCGCGGGACTGCCTATGTACGTCCAGAAATGGCGGTGCTCTCGGCGGATGGCGTCGTGGGACGCATCGAGAAGACCCATGGGGATCGTTCGAATGTGTTGCTCATCACCGACCCTGCGAGTCATATCGCCGTCGAGATTGCCCGGACCAAGGCGCCGGGGATCTTGCAAGGCGCCGGCGAGGATCGCTGCGAGGTGAAAATCTCCAGTGAGTCTGTCGCGCGCGAGGGGGACTTGGTGCAAACGAGTGGCGTGGACGACCTGTTTCCGACGGGGCATCCCGTGGGTCGAGTCACGCGCGTGACGAATCGGATCGAGGAAGGGGGTGAGGTGCAAGTTGTCGAGGTGGTGCCCAGTGTGCGCTTCGACCACTTGCGCATGGTGTGGGTGGTCCTGGCCACGGCGCCCGAACCAGACCCGCCCAGCGGTATCGCGCGCAAACCAGGGTCGGCCCGCGGCCTCCAACCTCTGAACTGATCCCATGTTTCGCGCGCTGGTATACGTGGGTGTGGGGTGGGTGCTGGCCGCTGCTGTACCCGCCTTGGGGAGTGTGTTTCGGCTCACCGTGATGCTCCCATCCACGAGCGCCGTCGTACTCAATCACGTCGCTTTCTCAGGACCGCGGGTGGGGGTCGCCTCCGGGCTGGTCGTCGCCACTGCGATCGGCTACTTGGAGGATCTCCACCAAGGAGCTCCTGCGGGTACGCTGACGCTGGCGCATGCGATCGCGTTCTTGGTGCTTCACTGGGTCTCGATTCGCATCGCGTTGCCGCGTTTTCCCGCGCGTCTGGCTGCAGCCGCGATCACCGTGGTCGTATTGGACCTGCTGACGTGGGCGGTACTCAGCGTGTTGGCCGACGCTTACGGGTTCCGCCACGCCTCTCTCAACGCCTCCCTCGAGACCGTGGGCTGGCACGCGCTTGCTACGATGCTCGTTGCGTATCCCGTGTGGATGGTCGTGGACGCGTGCCAAGGTGTGTTGCGCCCCCGGAGGGGGCTTTCCGATCTGCGCGGGGAGAGGGGGCCGTAGCGTGAGCGGCCCCATCGAAGGTTCCCCACAACTGCGATTTCGGTTCCAGATGATCGCGTTGTTCGCGTTCGCTGTGTTCGCTGGTTTGGTGATGCGTCTGTTTCAGCTCCAGGTACTGGAGAGCGAGAACTATGCGCGCAAGGCCGAGCGCAACTTCACCGATACCATTGCCGTGCCGGCGCCGCGTGGCCGGATTCTTGGGGCTCGTCGACGCCTGCTTGCCCGAGATCGACCTGCCTACGCCTTGTTCGTGACCGCACGGCCCAGAGTGCTCAAGAAGGTGCAGGGGGGCAGGCCTCCAGTGTTTACGCGTGAACCGGTGGGAGACGACGACGTGAAGCGGTTGGCCGCATTGGTAGATTTTTCGGACGCGGATGACGAGGCGCGTTTCGTGGCGCATATCCAGCGACTCCGCGAGGATCCCCAAAACGGGCGCTACGCGGTGTCCGTGCGCAGCAATCTCAGCTGGGATGAATATGCGCGCATCCAGACGCGAACGCCGTTGGCGGGTTGGGTGGAGATCCGGGAGTCGGCGATTCGTTCCTTTCCTCTTCGGGGTATGACCGCGTCGATCACCGGGTATATGCGGGAAATCTCTCCTGCGCAGTTGAAAGCGTCGCCGCAGGCTGGGTATCGTCCCGGGGATCGTGTCGGGAAGACGGGTATCGAGCGTCAGTGGGAGAACTATCTGCGTGGTCGCTCGGGACGTCGCTCGCGGGTCGTCAACGCGCTGGGCGTTCCCGTTAAAGATCCGCCTGCGAACGCGGTCGCCGCGCTCCCGTTGCCGCGCGATCCTATCCCCGGTCAGGATATCTATCTAAGCGTCGACGTGGAGCTTCAGAGCGAGGCGCATGCAGCCATGGCCGGGAGACGGGCGGGGGGTGTTGTGGTGATGGAGGTTCGTACCGGACGCCTCTTGGCCATGGTCTCTGTGCCCTCCCTCGACCCCAATTTGTGGGAGCAGTCCATTTCGAGGAAGGACTACCAAGCTTGGCTTTCGAGTCCGTTCAAGCCCTTTGTCGACAAAACGGTCCAAGAGATCTACTTCCCCGGATCGACTTACAAGGTCGTCTCAGCGTTGGCCATGCTCGAGGATCCCGGTTTTGACCCCGAAGCGGAGATCGAGTGCGAAGGCTATGTGGACTACGGCGGTCGTCGCCACCGAGACAGCCATCGCCACGGGACGGTCAACCTTGAGCGGGCGATCGTGCAATCGTGCAATGTATATTTTTGGCTCCTGACGATGGAGAACAATCTGACGTTGGCGAAGATGGAGCGCGTCGCACGTCGTCTGGGCCTCGGCGAACGTACCGGCTTGGGGATCAACTCCGAGGCCAAGGGGATCGTGCCCACCGAAGCGTTGGAGTCGCGTCAAGGACGTTTCCAGCGCGGCGTCTTGCTCAACAGCGCGATCGGCCAGGGGAACGTCAAGACCACCGTGCTGCAGGTGGCGGTGCTCTATGCCGCCATCGCCAACGGCGGCTTCGTGGTCACGCCGACCTTGGTCGACCGGATCGAAACGTACGACCACAAGGTTGTGCTCGACAATAGCGATGCGCAAATCGGCGCGCCGTCGTCGGTGAACGCCTTCGATCTAGCGAGAATTCGCAAGGGGCTCACGGGCGTGGTGAACGACCCGCTCGGGACCGCGTATCGCGAACGTCTGACCAGTGTCACGGTTGCAGGAAAAACGGGCACAGCTGAGGTGGGCAAGCGCCGGCGCAAGTCGAAAAAGAAACAGGAAGTGATCGAAGGGTGGGACACCGCCAAAGACCACGCGTGGTTCGCAGGCTACGCACCGCATGACGACCCCAAGGTCGTGGCTGTGGCACTCGTCGCCCATGGCGGGTCCGGAGTCGATGCTGCTGCCCCTGTGGTGATGCGTGTGCTCGACTTTTATCTTGGCGGTGCGGCGTCCGGTGGTGAGTCGCGTCCGCGGGCGGCCGGCGTGCCGCCACCTTTGCCGGGGCAACAACATTTCAGCAGCCAGTTTTCGAATCGCCGCCATACTCGGGGCCGGCCATGAGGCATCGTCTGGGCCGCCCTCGTGGCCTCTGGGCACGCATGCGATCACAGATCGACTGGGTGGTGATCGGTTTTACGCTGTGTATTGTGATTCTCGCGCTCACCAACCTGCGCAGTGCGGCCGGGGTAGGTTGGGGCGGCTACGTTCGAGACCAGCTCACCTACGTGCTCATCGGATCCGCGATGATGGCTGGGCTCGCGGCGATGGACCATCGCGTGCTCTACCGGGGGGCCTATATCGCGTTTGGGGTCGGGATCGGTCTGATCGTGATGGTTTCGCTCCAAGGCGTGATGATCAACGCGGCGCAGCGGTGGCTCGACTTGGGCTTCTTTCGCTTTCAGCCCTCTGAGCTCATGAAACTGTTGTTGGTGATCGGGCTGGCGCGATATCTGCAGGACCTTTCGGCCAAACCCAGAGGCAGCTTGCGCGCCGCGGGTCCGCCGGTGTTGATGGTGATCATCCCCGCTGCCCTAGTCATCAAACAGCCCGATCTGAGCACCGGCATCATGCTGGTACTGATTTCCGTGTCCATCTTCGCGGCCACCGAACTTACGCTCAAAGGCATGCTCGCGCTGCTCAGTACCGCGGTAGTAGGATTTATGGTGGCGTGGCAGGGCCTCCTCGAAGGTTACCAGCGCCAACGGATCGACGTGTGGCTCAGCCCCGAGAGCTACCCCGAACAGGGCGGCTACCAAATCTTGCAGGCACGTACCGCGGTGGGCAACGGGGGACTTCTGGGGCAGGGCGTGGAGCAGGGCACACAAAACGTGCTGCACTTCGTGCCCTACGGCGTGTCGGATTTTGCCTTCGCCATCTACGCTGAGGAGTGGGGTTTTGGGGGGACCGTACTGCTACTCGCGCTCTATCTAGGTCTCGTGCTGTGGGCTATCAACATCGCTTCTCAAGCGCGCGACCGCATGGGATCTGTCCTGTGCATCGGCGTGGCTGCGATGTTCTTTTGGCACGTCGTGCTCAACGTGGGCGTCGTACTCGAGCTGTTCCCAAATACCGGATTGCCGCTCCCATTCTTCACCCATGGGGGATCCAACGTGATCACGATGATGTGCGCCCTGGGGATCTTGATGTCGGTGAGCCGGTCGCTCGCGCATCGCTGACACCGGCTTGCTGGGAGACGTTGGGTGAGCTCGCGGTGAGAGTCGGTGGGAACACGCTGGGTGTAGCGCAGCGACGGGCAGGAGTTCTGGGCACGAAGGGGCTGCGCGTGTCCGGGAGGAGCGGCTGCGTGGTCGAAATAACTCAGCTGGAACTTTCCTAAGTGGGGGCCGTGGGTGCGCCCTTCTTGCCGACTCGCGACGGCGATGCTCCGGTCCCATAGCAGCATGAACGAAGCAGTACCGCCCGATTCCGCCTCTGAGGGCGGCTAGCGATTGGGGGCCAATTCCTCGCACGTAGTGACAACGCCATCTAGGTCATTCATGATACTCACGGCATCAACCCGTAGAATTTCCATCGTCGACTTATCGATGACAGCCATATATGGGGATCCCTTGGCGTCGAAACCAAGATCCGAGTAGGTAGCGAAGTGACCGGCGCCCTGCAAATAGCCGTCCAGCACGGTCTCCCATAGCTGAGAGGCTGAGTACTTACTATAGCCGCCCAAGAAGGTTCCGCCGAGTGCGTGGATTTTCGGTACCGTCGCTGCTACGCCCTGAAACCAGGCCGGGCAGTTGGGTCACCAGTCCGCGCCGTACAGAATCAGCAGACAGCCGGCGCCAGTTTTGTAGATGTCGCAGGTGGAAAAAGTTGTTTCTTCCTGATCGAAGTTTCCGTCCCCGCTATTGTCGATATAGCCCTGGTAGTCATAGTTAGGAAAAATACCTCCGGCAGTATAGATACTATCACCCCACGCGATGCTCTCGCAGTCCAGATCTCCGCCGGGGCCAGATTCGGCTCCAGTATCGTCGCCATCTCCCGCGTTGTCATCGTCATCTCCCGCGCTGTCATCGTCATCGTCACCATTCCCACTCCCGTCGCCCGCGTCGTCATCACCATTCCCACTCCCGTCGCCCGCATCATCATCATCATCATCATCATCATCATCATCATCATCATCATCATCATTCCCACTCTCGTCGCCCGCATCATCATCATCATCATCGTCATCGTCATCGTCATCGTCATCGTCATCGTCATCGTCATCGTCATCACCACTATCGTCATCGTCATCGTCATCACCACTATCGTCATCGTCATCGTCATCACCACTATCGTCATCACCACTATCGTCATCGTCATCGCTACCGTCCTCCTCCTCATCATCCTCATCATCCTCATCATGCTCCTCCTTATCAGCGTTTTCTTCGTCCCCAGTCAAAGCGCCTGCCGAGAGGGTTCCCTTGTCCTCACAGCTGACACCCACGATCGCCAAACACAAGACGGTCCCCGCGATATATGCGGGCCGGAGAGCAGGGATCAGGGAGCAGGGAGGCTTCTTCATACACGAACGGTATACCAAATGACCGGGTCGGTCTATGTTCCATGCTCGAGTTGCGGCTTCCTGGGCCGGCCTGATGGTCAGATGAGTTGGGGGCCTTCCAAGTGCTTCGGCCCGCTACCGGTTTAGAAGTTCCGCGACGACCGTCCCAGTCGCAGGATGGGACGAGTCGCGCGCGGAACGCAGTTGGTTACCCAAGCGCGGACGTGTGCTCGGCTCCGCTGCGGGCTGCCGCTGATCGAAATGTCCAGCGACAGACAACATGGAGCGCCGGCGTAAGCTACGCTACGCGTGGTGCGGTCGTACCTCGCGTGGTGTGCGATGACCGGCCCGACGGTGGAACAAAACGCGCATCAACGACACCCTGATCATCATGCCACCGGTGCGAACATAAACCGCCCGTCGCCCGTTCTCCGTCGCCCGTTCTCCACGGCAGCTGGTTTCCGCCTGTCCGTCATGGACCGGTGGATGCGCGAGACCTCGCTGCGACGAGTCGACCACGAGAGGGTGCGGCTCCCCTGCGGCCACGCGAATTTGTCATTGGACGATTCGCAGCAGGGATTTGCGCTTCCCCGGCAGTTGGAGACTAGGCACTTCTCCGTGCTCATAGCGTGAGAGGTGATTGCGATCG
>JAZGFE010000265.1:0-31188 GCA_036479215.1 Nannocystaceae bacterium
TGTACCGAGCGACATGGGGGGGGGGAGCGACCTCCGACGCCGGTAGGATGCCGGAGATCCGCCCGATACAAAACAACGGAGGAGCGAAGTCCGCTGGGCGGCTGGGCGCGCGGCGGCGAGGCACGGAGCGAGCAGTATCGCGTGCTAGGCGCCCAACGTGTGCAAGGCGACGCCGAAAGGCAAGGCAAGGTGGGGCGGCGTGCGCGACGGCGTGGAGGGAACCCTACTTCGGGGCGGCGCGTCCCGGTCTTGCTCTCTGCAGGCGGCTGACCTACAAGGCCGCTGGAACGGGTATTTTTTCGTGGACCGAGCTGCGCCGCGACCGGCGTGCGGTCCGTCCACGACCTCCGATCAAGAAAGCGAAATTCGATGCTTACCGCAACGGGAGTCACGAAGTCGTACGGTGGGAAGCTGTTGTTCGACTCGGTCACCACGAGTTTTGAGCCCGGCCACCGCTATGGGCTCACTGGGGCCAACGGCGCTGGAAAATCCACCTTCATGAAGATTCTGGCTGAAGAGCTCGAGCCCGACGAGGGGTCGATCTCACGACTGCCGAACTCACGACTGAGCGTGTTGCACCAGGATCACGGCCGGTTCGCCGCGAATCGCATCCGTGACGTGGTCGTCATGGGCAACAAGCGGTTGTGGGCGGCGATGGAGGAAAAAGAACGGCTGCTGGCTTCGGGAAAGATGGACGACGAGACGGGGATGAAGCTCGGAGAGCTCGAAGTCGCCATCGGCGAAGAAAATGGCTACGAAGCCGAGCATGAGGCCGAGCAGATCCTCTCGGGGCTCGGCATTGCGGTCGAGCTTCACGAACAACCCTTGTCGATGCTAACCGGCGGGATGCGGTTGCGCACGCTCGTGGCACAAGCGCTATTCGGCCGGCCGGACATCCTTCTTCTGGACGAACCAACCAATCACTTGGATCTGGAGTCCGTTACCTGGCTTGAGCGTTTCTTATACGACTATACCGGCGTGCTGATTGTGATCTCCCACGATCGGCATTTCCTTAACTCGGTATGCACTCATACGGCGGACGTCGACTACGAGAATATCATCGTCTACCCGGGCGCCTACGACCAGATGCTGCAACAGAAAGTGCAGTACCGTATCTCGGAAGAGAAGCATAATCACAGCAAGTCGAAGAAGATCAACGAACTCAAGCACTTCATCAGCCGTTTCGGGGCGAACGCCAAAAAGGCCAGCCAGGCCCAGTCGCGGCGGCGGCAACTCGACAAGATCAAAGTCTCGATGACGGATCTCAAGCGCTCGAATATCCAGCGCCCCTTTATCCGATTCGAACAGAAGAAACAGGGCGGAAAGATCGCCTTGAAGGTGGAGCACGTGTGCAAGAGCTTCGATGGGCACGATGTCCTCAACGACCTCACGTTCACGCTTCAGCGCGGTGACAAGCTGGCTGTCGTCGGGCCCAACGGCATTGGCAAGAGCACGCTGCTCAAGACCATAGCTGGCGTGTACAAGGCCGATCGCGGGCAAGTCGTGCCCGGGCACGAGGCCACCGCCGGCTACATGCCGCAAGAGCATGAGGATGCCCTCGTTGGCGCGGAGGGAAAAACGGCCTACGAGTGGCTGTCGCAGTGGGACGAAAAAGCGACCGTGGAGGAGATTCGCGGCCTGCTGGGGCGTATGCTGTTTCCTTCCCAGGATGCGGATAAGCAGGTCTCGGCGCTCAGCGGCGGCGAGACTGCTCGCCTCTTGATGTCCAAGCTCACACTGACCAAGGACAATGTCTTGGTCCTCGATGAGCCCACCAACCATCTCGATCTGGAGTCGATCCGCTCACTGACCGAGGCACTACAAAAATTTGACGGCACCCTGATCATCGTGTGTCACGATCACTACGCGCTGAGCGATGTGGCGACGTGTGTGCTCGAACTCAAGGCGAACGCCGCCTACGATTTTTTCCCCGGCGACTACGAGGACTTTCTCGTCAAGACGGGCAAGGGGGGCACGGGAAAGACGGGCTAGCGCCGGCGGTTCTCGCGGACGTCGGGGAGCACGCCCACGTCGATCTCCGAGGACTTGGAGGGCCTCACGGCAGCGGGCTTTCCGCCGGGCGCCCGGCGCTGCGGCGGTGTGTTGTCGAGTTCGGGTCGAGGCTCGAATACGGGTGGCGCGAGACGAGGAGCCGCCTGGGCGACTGATCGCTGCTGGGGCGTCGTTGTGCGGCGGCGCGGCGTGGACCGGGGAGAAGGGCTCGCGTCGGGTCCGGGCGTGGAGTGGGCCGGGATCGGAGCGGCCGCCGGGGTGGGGAGTGTGCGTGGTGGCGGCGTGGCGGCGTGCGCCTGCGGTTCGCTGGAGACGTCGTCGTGACTGCGGAATCTGGCTTGAGCGGAGACGACGCTCGCCACGTACCGCTGGCTGTACTCCGGGAGACCCTTTCCTTTCGCTAGCCAACGGCTGACGTTGCCCGGGCCGGCGTTGTACGCAGCCAGTGCGAGCCGTTCGTCGCCGTCGTAGCGACGCAGGAGCTTGGAGAGGT
Source organism: Nannocystaceae bacterium (assembly GCA_036479215.1). Taxonomy (GTDB): domain Bacteria; phylum Myxococcota_A; class Polyangia; order Nannocystales; family Nannocystaceae; genus FL481. Next base: position 2,507 of record JAZGFE010000265.1, read on the forward strand.
AGAAACTGCCGGCTCGTATATTGAAACCCGGGTCGTAGGGGCGCGCCCGACGGTCCCCTAGCTGGCGAGCGAGTTCTCGCGCCGTGGCGGGCATAAGCTGCATGAGCCCGCGGGCTCCTGCGGGCGACTTTGCGCGGGGTTGGAACCGACTCTCGACCCAGATCACCCCGTTGATGAGGGCTGGGTCGAGTCCGTATTGGGCCGAAGCGGTGGAAACTTCCGACTGCACCGCGGCGATCCTCTGGCGTTGCGGCGCGGTGAAGTCGTCGGATCTCATCGGCGATCTCGGCGCAGATCGGGGGCTGGCGCCGCTGCATCCCGCTACGGCCGTGACCGTGACCGTGAGGAGGAGGTACCGTACGAGACGGCTGCCGCGGACCCGGGGTTGCTGAATGGGGTTACAGAGCGTTTGGGGGCTGGGCATCGGTCCGCGCAGCGTAAGCGATGGGTCCACGGCTCGGAAGAATTCGGCACTTCTCAAGGGTCGTGGCGGTGGAGCGGGGCGGATAGGGCAGCGACGAATGCTCCCGCGTAGCGGCCGCGATCCACCGCGATCCGCCGCGATCCGCCGCGATCCGCCGCGATCCGCCGCGATCCGCCGCGACACGAAGGTTCCGGTCGAACCGCGCGGCCCGACCGGGCAGCTTGACGTGGCGCCCCAGAACCATACACTTCGCACGCTCTCGTCCGCGGGCATCCCCCTACAGCGGACACCCGAGGCCTGGTGCAGGCCTCCGCACGGACGGGCGCATCGTCTCCAAGGCATACCGAGTCCCGTGACCGATCAAGCGATTTTCAAAACAGGCGGAAAACAGTACCGCGTGACCCCTGGCTCCGTTTTGCGGGTCGAAAAGCTACTCGGCGACGTGAGCAGCAAAGTCGAGTTCGGTGAGGTTCTTCTTGTCGGAAGCGGCGATCAGGCCACCGTGGGGACGCCCTTTGTGGGCGGCGCACAGGTCACGGCTGAGATCGTGGGCCACGGGCGAGGCCCCAAACTTGTCGTGTACAAGCTCAAGCGCCGCAAGCAGTATCGGCGCAAGAATGGGCACCGGCAGTCGTATACTGAAATCAAGGTCACGAATATCGTCGCCTAGTCGGGGAGAACCACGAGATGGCACACAAAAAAGGTCAAGGTTCGATCAAGAACGGGCGTGATTCCAACGCGCAGAACCGCGGCGTCAAAAAGTATGGCGGCGAGCTCGTTCGGCCGGGGAATATCATCGTGCGCCAGCTTGGGACGCGATTTCACCCGGGGCCAGGGGTTGGCTTGGGGCGGGACTACACGTTGTTCGCCCTCGTGGACGGCAACGTGCGCTTCTTCAGGCGCGGGCGAGCGCGCAAGGCGTTCGTCGCCGTGGATCCGTCGCCCGATCCCGTCGCGGCCGAATAGCGGTTTGCGGCGCCATGCGCTTCATCGATCGAGCAAGAATCCTCGTTCGCGGTGGCGACGGTGGCGGCGGTGTGGTCGCGTGGCGCCGAGAGTCGTATGTGCCGCGGGGCGGACCAGCCGGTGGCGATGGCGGTCGCGGGGGGGACGTGTACCTGCAGGCCGACGCCCAACTCGGTACGCTGATGGACTTGCGCTACCGGCAGCAGTTTTGTGCCGATCCGGGGCGCAGCGGCGGCAGCAAGGCGAAGCAAGGTCGCGGTGCGGAGGATCTCGTGATCCGGGTGCCCGTGGGCACAGGCGTCTATTTTGAAGGTAGGCCCGCCGATCCGAAGCCGTACGACGCGGGTGTCGACGCCGAATCGCGCCCGACTCGTTCCGATGCGAGCAACGAGGACGAAATCGCGGATGCCATCGGGCTAGACGCGCTCGACGAAGACGGGATTCAGCGTCTGCCGGCCCGGGTGCGCGGAGATACCCCGCAATATACGGATGGCGATCTGGTTGGGGATCTGACCCAGCATGGGGAGCGTCTACTGCTCGTGCGGGGCGGCCTGGCCGGCCGCGGCAATATGCACTATCGCACCTCTACGAATCGGGCGCCGCGGGCCTGTGAATCGGGGGGCCGCGGAGAGGCAAGCGTACTGCGGCTCGAGTTGAAGCTGCTGGCGGACGTGGGCATCGTCGGCTTCCCGAATGTCGGAAAGTCGACCTTCATCGCCCGGGTCTCCCGCGCCCGTCCCGAGATCGCCGACTACCCGTTCACCACGTTGGTCCCGCAACTGGGTGTGGTGTCGTTGTCGGACGAGCGCGCGATGGTGGTGGCAGACGTGCCGGGACTGATCGAGGGGGCGTGTGAGGGCCGCGGCCTCGGGCACGATTTTCTGCGACATCTCGAGCGTACGCGGGTGCTGCTCCACTTGCTCGCTCCCGATCCCACGCCTGGTCGCAACCCCCTCAGCGACCTCGATGTACTCGAGCGCGAGCTCACGCGCTATGGCGACATGTTTCGTGGTCGTCCCCGGGTTGTGGCGCTCAACAAAACGGATACGCCCGAAGGTAAGGCTTTGCTCCAGGACACCCGAGAGGCGCTGCGTCAGCGCCAGATTCCGCTTTTTCCCGTGTGTGCGCACAGTGGGGAGGGGGTGCCCGCGTTGTTGGAGGCGCTATGGCGACGACTGGGACGGGTAGACCGAAGCCCGAAGCCGAGCTGAGCGCGCGCTCAGCTCGCGGCGGGAAGCACGAGATGCGGTACCGAGTCCCCTGTCGATCGACCGCAGCTTCGGCACATACAGTGGGCCCGCTCCCGCAACCGCCGTACACGTGTCTCCCGGCTAGATCCAAGTGGCGTTGACGAGCCCCGTTCGCGGCAGGCGACCGGCGGGGTGGCAACCAGGCCGTGATGGGGCGCGTTGGTTGAGACGGTCGCTGGCAACGCCCGGCGTGCCCTGGTAGCCTGCCGCGGTGTCCGTCTCGAAGTCCTTCCGCTACCCGTACTCCGGTGTGTTCGGCCGGTCGAGCGATCGCTTCCGACTCGCGTTAGGGCGGCTGTGCGCCCTTCTTGTTGTGGGTATCGCAGTTGTCGTGGCCTTCCCGGCACATGGAGCGGTAGGCCGATCCGCGCCCGCACCCAGCCGACCGAAAGCGGTGGCACCGAAGGCGGTGGCACCGAAGGCGGTGGCACCGAAGGCGGTGGCACCGAAGGCGATCCGGCCCCAGAGCCCCGCGGCACAGCGGCCCGCATCGGCATCGCCCAAGGCCGTGAGACCGGGAAAGACCACCAAAGCGGCTAAATCCGGCTCGCCTCCTCGGGGCGGCGCATCGACGGGCGCCCCTCGGAGTCTCCCCGCGGGTATCGACGCGAGTAGGCGCGAGAGTGAACTATATGGCGAGCGGCTGCAGCGACTTGAGGCCGACGTGGAAGACCTGAAAGAACGGGTTTTCAGAAGCCGGGCTCGCCTGGCGCTTCTGAAGGAAACGGTGCTTCACGGCGTGATGGCCGGCGCAAGAATGATCATCGCGCATCGCAACCTGATGACTTCGCAGTTTCGACTCGTCAAAGTGATCTATTTTCTCGACGGCGCCCAGATCTACGCGCGCGCGGACGAAGACGGTGCGCTCGACAGCGAGGACGAAGTCGTGATCTTCGATGGGAATCTCGTGCCTGGCCCCCACAATGTGACGATCGAGTTGACCTATCGAGGGCGTGGCTCAGGGTTGTTCAGTTATCTCAACGGCTATGTCTTCGAGTCGCGCAGTTCACACTCCTTAACCGCGCCCGAGGATGGCGCACTGAAGCTGTTGAGCGTGGGATTTGAGCGCGGCAACATGACCACGGAAATGAGTGAACGCCCCGCGGTGTCCTGGCAGGAAGTCGCTATCGACGCATCCGGCAGACCGGCCGGGCAGCGGAGAGGGAAGAAACGTGGAAGGAAGCGTCGCAGCTCCAGTCCCGCGCCCAGTCAGCCGTCGGGCAAGCGGAAGGGTAAGAAAAAAGGCAAGCAAAAGGCGCGAAGGTCGGGTACGTAGATCGTGCAGCTTGTGCGACGCATCCGAGGGACGCGATCCCTCGCAACCCTTTGGGCGTGGGCTGTTGTTCTGGCCAGCCTCTTCTCGGCCCCATCGAGTCGACCGTCGGCTGCTGCATCTCGTCGTCGTCCCGTCAAGTTGGGTCAGGCCGTCGCGGCGGTACGCGAGGTCGAGGGCGTTGTTGTGGCGATGGAGCGCGCCGTCGGCGAACGTGCGCGAACGACCGACAAGGAGCTCGCGCGCCGTCTCGTTCGCGGCCAACTCATGCTGGCGGAATCCGACTTCGATCGCGCCGCGATCCAGTTCTTGGATCTGGTCGAAAATCACGGACAGCGAGCCGCAGGACGACAGGCGCTCTACTATCTGGGCGAGTCGCTGACGCACCTGGACATGCAGAATTGGGCGGCCGAGTGCTTCACCGCAACGTTGGGCAGTGCCTCGCGGGACGCGAGGCAGCTACAGCAAAAAGCGTTGGCGCGCTTGCTCGACCTCGCCATGCCCAGGCGGCCAGAAGGTTTCGCGCGCCAGCCGGGATTGAGCGCGACGCCGGAATTTCGAGCGCGGCTCGAGGCGATCGGCGTGTCCACCGATGCCGTGCCTCCTTCGGGTGTATTTACGGGCGCCGACCTGGGGCGGTTGGGGACCTGGGCCCATTCGATTCCTGTAGAGAAGCGCGGACTCGATCTGCAGTACGCATATGGGCGCTTCTTGTATCTCACGGGGGAGCACGAAGCGGCGCGTGACGAGCTTGATAGGATGTGGCCGCCCAAGCCGCCAGGGACGGGGCAGGCGACGCTGCGCGACTGGTGGATGCGCGCCGGCTATGTGGCGGCCGCGGCCGCGCTAGCGATGGGCGATCACGAGAACGCGGTGCTTCGTTTCGAGGCCCTCACCCAGTTCGAGGCCGGCGGATCCAGTGATGCAGAGATCGTCGCGCTGTCATGGATGGCGCTCGGTCGCATTTATCATGACCAACACGCGACCGAGCGTGCGGTCGCGGCGTATCGACAGATCTCGCGTCGCTCCCCCCAGTTCGCCGAGGCGATGTACGAGACGGCCTGGACCCAGCTCCGGGCCGGGGCGTTCGAACCTGCGCTGAAAACCCTCGACGTTCTCCTCGTCTATGCGCCCGACAGCGTCATCGTGCCGGAGATCAAGCAACTTCGTGGCAAACTAAAAATCCAACAGGCAGACTGGCAGGGGGCGGAGGAGGAGTTTATCGCGTTGCGCCGCGAGTTCGCCAAACTCTCCGACGCACTGGCGAGGCAACTCAAGACCCCAGGTGAGGCGGCGAAGTATTTCGCGTCTGTGGCGGTGGAGGATGCCGACCAGTTTTCCCTGGCGAGCGTGATGCCTGGCGAGGCGGTGTCGATGGCACGTCGTCTGCCCCGAGCGCTGCAGGCCGAGGGCGTAGCCATCGGATTGGGGCAGCTCAGGCGCGACTTGGACGACGCCCGGGCGTTGCTCGCTCGCATGGAAGAGACAGTCGACGCGCCCCAGCGGGCCCGACTCTTTACCGACTTGGGCGGGCACCTCGCGGCCCTTGACGCGGCGTCCATCGACCTTATCGACCTACAAGAGCAGCTCATCCGACGGGCCGGGTCCCGCGCCCGTCAGGTGCGGCTGCCGCGGCAGCTCGATGTGGCCCAAAAGCGAGCGCGGCTGGCTTTGGAGCACCCGACGGTAGCGAATCAAACCCGGGACGCGATCGTGCAACGACTCGAGGCGTTGGCCGAGTCGATTCATAAACAGGATCTCGTTGTCACCAGTTTGCGGGCGCAATTGGTGGCGACGGAGCAATACTACGAGCAAACCCTCGGGCGTCAGCGCATCAGCAGTGAGGGCTTCCTGCTACAGGCCGCGGAGTCCCGCGAAGCCATAGCTAGCCTCGAGCGGCGCACGTCCATGCTTCGAAGCGAGGCCCGCCAACTCGGCACGGCGCTGCGTTTTTCAGATCCTTGGCACGACGCTCGGGCGGTGCTCCTGGTCAAATACCGCAAGCTCCTGGCCAAAATCTTCGGTACGGTGGCCAGGCAGGCACGCGAGCCCGAAGCCATCGCCTTGTGGCGTCGCGTGGAAGGACTGCACCAACGTATCGTGGCGGGCTATGTGCGATTGGACACAGCTGCAGGTCGGCGCTTGCATGCCGGTATTCGGGTCCTGGAGGAGGAGCGCGGGAATCTCGATGCCTATCTCGTGGAACTGGACGGATTGCGTCCGCCGGGCATCGCGTTGGTCGGCGAAGCGTTGGAAGCCAGCTATCGTGACGTGGTGGGCGAGGCGGAAAACCTGGTTTCCCGTTCAGAAGTGGGATTACTAGATGTTGCGTGGGCGATCCAGGAAGTGGAGGCGGCACAGATTCGGCGACTGGAGGCCAATCGTGCCCGCGACCTAGAGGAACTCGAACGCGTGCTCAACCAGGGTCTCGAGGAGCTTGAATGACCGTATTGGCGGGAGTGGCGGACCGGTTTCGCGTGGGACGTGGTGTCTCGCTGGGGCTCGTGCTCAGCTTGTGCGTGCTCGCCAGCCCAGTGCGAGCGAGGGCAGAACTGCCGGGCTCTCGTCTGCCGCGCCCCAAGGCCGGATGGCAGGGACGTCCAGGTGAGCCCGGCTCAGGCGTGCCTCGCAAGGAGGCCGGCCCTCGAGACCGGAGCAAGCTCGCAACTCCCAAGCCGCATCGCGCCCAGCAGTCCGACGAGTCCGGCGCTTTGGACGAGATGGAGCGCATGTTCGCGCGGTTTCAGTCCGCCGCAGAGGTTTCGCGCTGGACGATGCGCGACATCTTGCTCATCGAGGCCCAGCGCGGCCGCGGGGAACTGGAGCTGTTTTACGAGTCCAAATTGCGCGAACATCAGGCCCGCATCCGACTGCTGCGGTCGAAGGCGATTCAGCGTTACGAAGAATTTCTCGAGCTGCATCCCGACGACCCGAACTGGACGCCCGAAATCACCCTGCGATTGGCGGAGCTCACGTTCGAAGCTGCGAGCGATCGATGGTCGCGTCAGCAAGATGCATGGGACAAAGAATATGCCGCGTGGCAAGAGCGCAGCGATGCCGGCGAGGAGGCCGGCGAACCCCCGCTTTCTCCAGAACCGGAATACGAGGGCGCCATATTGCTCTATCGCCGGGTGGCCACCCGTTTTCCAGACTATTCGCATACCGATGCCGCGCTCTACATGATGGGCTCGCTGCTGTTTGAGGCGGAGGACTTCGACGGTAGCCGTCAGTCATTCCTGGCCCTCGTATGTCCCAGTCGCTTCGAGGTCCCGACCGTCGACGGTGCGAACGTTCGGAACTCCTACGACATCTCGGAGAACGATTACGAAGGGTGTGAGCCGCTGATCAAGGATAGCAAGTTCGTTATCGAGTCGTGGCTCCGGATCGGTGAAGTCCACTACGATATGGACGAACTCGGTCCCGCCTTGGCCTCCTATTTCGCAGCTACGGCCGATCCCGAGGACAAACTCTACGCCGCCGCGCTAATTCGTGTCGCCTGGACGCTCTACCTTCAGCGAGACTTCGCGGCCGCCGTGGCGAAGCTGGATACGTTTGTGCTCTACGCCGACTCGGTGGACGGCACGGACGCCGGAGCGGGCGCGGCGGAGTTTCGAGACGAAGCGGTGAAGTATCTGGCCAAGTCCTATGTCGAGGACGACTGGGACGGGGACGGCAATCGAGATCGGGTGTGGGGGCTCGCTCGGCTGGACCAGGATTATCGCAAGCGGAGCCACGAGCCTCACGTTCCCGAGATCTACGCCAAGTTGGCCGACCTGTTGGCGTACCAGACCGAGTACTTGCAGGCCGTGGGGATTTGGGAGCAGGCTCTGCGGCGCTGGCCCACCTTCGCCAAGGCTCCAGAGGTGCAGTCGAAGATCATGGCGGCATATCTGGCCCTGCAAGACGAAGATTCGGCTCGGCGGGCACGGGACGCCCTGGCGACCCACTACTTGCGGGGTACGAAATGGTTCTATGCCAACGAGAGCGACCCCGACACCATCGAAGCGGGATTTCGCCTGGCGGAGGACGCGCTTGTGGCGACGGCGGTGGACCATCACGCCCAGGCGCAGAAGTTCCGGGCCGAAAACGACCCGCGTGCCTCGGGCGAATACAAGGTGGCGGCTGGGGCTTACGAAGCCTTTCTCGAGCGCTTTCCCGATGCACCGAGCGCGTACGAATACCGCTATCAGCTCGCAGAGAGTCTCTACTACAGTGGTCAATTTGCTCCCGCCGCCGAGTCATACCTGCGGGTACGTGATTCGAATCTTGACAATCGTCTTCAGCAAGAGGCGGCAGAAGGTGTGATTTACGCTTACGAGGCCTACGTCGAGCGGGAAGAAAAAGCGGGTCGGTTCGCGTTCAATGACATTCCACAGAAGGCCAGCGCGGAGCTCCTCGAGCCCATGGACTTGCCACCCGTGGCCCTCGCGCTCCGGAAGGCGTACGACGAATTTGTCGCGCTGATGCCCGATGCCGAATCGGCTCCGCTCATGCGCTTTCAAGCCGGGCGCATGAGCCAGCGCTACCATCAATTTGACGACGCGGAGGCACGCTTCGTCGCTATTTTGGAGCAGCACTGCGAGGACAATATTGCGATCAAAGCGGGTCAGGCCATCTTGAATTCGCATGTTGCGCAGGGTGATCTCAAGTTGACACAGCAGTGGACCGAGCGCCTGATGAAGCTGAGCTGCGGCGCGGGCGAGGAGAGTGCAAAATTCGCTGGGGAGCTCAAGACGCTGGGCAATGCCGTACGGTTCGAGGAAGCGACGCAGCTTTACGAAGGGGGGGAGTTCGAGGCCGCCGCCGATCGCTATGTGGCATTGGTTGATCAAGCCCCCGACGATCCCCATGCCGACCGGGCCCTCAACAACGCCGCGGTGGCGTACGAGAAAATCGGTCGCTTCGGGAGCGCTACGACCACGTACGAGCGGATTTATACGCAGTACAAGGAGAGCGAATTTGCCGATGATGCGTTGCTCCGCACGGGTTTCAACCACGCTCGTTTCTTCGAATTCGAGTCAGCGGTGCAGAAGTACCTCAATCTTGCAGAGGACGAGCAGTATGCGGAGAGCGAGCATCGGCTCGTGGCATTGAAGAACGCGGCGGGATTGCTCGAAAACTTACAAGACTACGATCGTAGCAGCGAGCTGTATCGCAAGTGGTCGGCCAAGGCGGACAATCCAGTGGACCAGGCCGAGGCGGCTTTTCGAGCTGCCAAGGTGCTGGGCAAGACGAAACAGTATAAACGGACCATTCGCGAATACCAACGCTACTTGGCTGCCCACGGCGCGGCGCCGTCTGAGGCTGTGCGCGCGACCGAGGCCCACCTTCGTATCGGCCAGGCCTACGCTGCGATGAATGATCGTCGCAAGGCCGAAAAAGCGCTGCAGCAATGTATCGCTTCGTTCCGCACCCGGGGACTCAAGGTGGCGAGCGAGGCCGCCGACTATCCCGCCGAAGCGCAATTCCTCTTGTCGGAGTACGAGCTCGAGAGCGTCCTCAGTTTTAAGGTGTCCGGGTCAGGGAAAAAACTCGAAAAGATGGTGCGCAAGTTGTTCGACAACGTCGTGGCTGTGTCGAAAGGTTACGACTCGATTCATCCGTATCGAAGGATCGAATGGACGTTGGCGGCACTTTTTCGTCGTGGCTATTCGTTCGAAACGGTGGCCACCAAAGTGCGAGGTGTTCCCGTTCCCAGGCAGTTCAAGCAGTACAGCGAAGCATGGTTCGCGTACAAAGACATCGTCGACTCCGAAATGCAGCGCTTCGAGAACAAGGCCATCTCTCTCTACCAAGAGACGCTCAAGCGAAGCCGTGAATTTCAGATGTCGAACCAGTGGACGCGGCGCTCGCGAGAGCGGCTTAATCTCTATCGGCCTGCGGACTTTAAACTGCTACGCGATGCCGCTCTTGAGCTCCAAGTGGAGGACTTGCGGTGACTCGTCTAGCTCGCGTCGCACTCGTCGGAGCATGGAGCGCGTGTGGCGCATGCGCCCCGGCCGAGGAGGGACCGTCGGTATCGCCGGGCGAGAAACTGGACCTCGCAGGGGGCACACCGTCGTCCGTGGCCCCGACTCCGCCGCGAACAAACGAGGCACCGACGGTGGTGGCCACGCCGCTGGCACGGGTACGGGCGCGGGATCGGGATCCCGAAGAAGAGCGTCGAAAAATGTCGCTTTCTCGCGAACACAGCGCTCGGGCTCATGGGGCGCTTCGGTCAGGGGCGTCGGGTAAGGCGGTGCGTGAGGCGAGGCAGGCCCTGCGCATTCACGAACAAAATGTCGAGGCGATGCTGGTCATCGCCGAGGTGTTCTACAAGCAGGGGCGGCACGAAATTACGCAGTCGATCACCAGCTCGGTGCTCGAGGTGGATCCGAAGGTTCTCAAACCGGAGGAAAGCTCTCGCGCATACAACCTAAAAGGCTTCGCCTTCCTCGCCGAAGGCAACAAGCTGGGCGCCATGCGAGCATTTCGCAAATCGGCGGAGCTCGATGAGAAGAACGGCGCTGCGTGGAACAACCTTGGGGTGCAGTATATGCTTCAAGAAGAATACGCGGTAGCGGCTTCTTGTTTTAAGTATGCGCTCGATCTCGATCCTACCTTCTTCAAAGCTCAGATCAATCAGGGGGCATCACTGCGGGCTCAGGGGAAGTTGGTAGAAGCCGAGCAGGCGTTCAAGAAAGCCGCACGCTTGCGACCTAAGTACGCGGAGGCGCACTTCAACCTCGGTGTGTTGTATCTGGACGCCGAGGACTTTCCCCAACTCGACGTGACGACGCGGCTGAATCGAGCGATTCGAGAATTCTCACAATACAAGGATCTGGCATACGCGAGCGGCCGGGGGCCCTCGTCGGCCCCGATGCGGCCGGGAGCTGTGGGCGCGGGTGGTGGCGTCAATATGGGCAAGGAGCTGGTGTCACCAGCTCAGGCCGATCTCTACATCGGGGTGGCGAAGAAGGGGCTCGAGCGAGAGCTGCGACGGAAGGAGCGCGCCAACAGACGCAGCACCGAGGCGGCCTCCGAGGCCAGCGGTTCTACGCATCAGGACACCCCGTCCGGCGAAGTTGCAGCGCCCGCGTCCCTAGCGCCGGCCTCCGGCAGCCCGGGTGCTCAACGGCCGGAGGAACCCAAGCCAGGACGTGAAAAACTGGGTCCGCGGAAGCCAGGGGCGCCGAAGCCAGGGGCCCAGCAGCCAGGAGCGCAGAGACCCGGGGCTCAAAAGCCAGGGGCGCCGAAGCCCGAGGCTCAAAAGCCCGGGGCTCAAAAGCCCGGGGCTCAAAAGCCCGGGGCTGAAAAGCCCGAGGCTCAAAAGCCCGGCGCTCGGAAGCCCGGGGCTCAAAGGCCAGCCCCCCAAAGGCCAGGCGCTCAGAAGCCAAGGGCGCAGAACAAGCCCGGCGCTTGAAGCCCAGGGCGTGCATCAAGAGCGTCGAGCCGGAAGCGCGCCGCTCTCGATAGAACTCCGCGGTGCGGACAGCCGGACTCGGCGCTTGTGGGGCCCCTTGGGGGTCGCTCGCATCTACAGCGCGCTCGAAGCGAATGCGCTGAGTATGCACTTCGTGCTGGGCTCGTCCGCGTGCGGACATTCGATGGGCCAGCACCCGAGGGCGCCGTGACGACAGCGGACGCTGTGGACGCGGGCGACCGTTTCGCAGTTGGCGTTCGCGACGCTAGCCACGGCCGCGAAGAGGACCAGACTGCGCGAGAAGGTTGATTCAGCATACCAACGGATCCGTGACGGAACGGTCGTCGCCTACCTGATGCAAGAAGGCGCGCGAGCAACCTGCGTGGGCATGATGCGGATCCGGCGGAATCTGGGCGATCTTAGGTGTAGTGTCGTGGCCACCTGCGACGACTGTCCCCTCGTGACCCTCGCGTTCCTGGACCCCCGACCCTCGTTGCGAGCGCGCAGCATCGCGTAGAATTCGCACATTCTCGTGAGAGCGCCCCCAATTCGTCTCGAAGATCGCCTAAAATGCTCAGATTGCTCGCTTCCGTGTCCCGCCAGTTTCAGCCTTCAACATGCCAGACCCTTGATATGCGTGGGTCGAAGGGTCGAAGGGTCGAAGCATCCCCATACGCGTCCACCTCTGGGGATCTCGCAGAACCGTTTGTGTATGGTTCGTATGGTGTTGGGCACCATGGGTGTCGGATGGGGCGTGACGCCGAAACGGTAAGATCGCGTATCGCTGCTCCGGCCACACAAGTATATGGTGTGTGAACGAAAGAACTGCAGGTGCGCGGCTGGACGGGGTTTGTCTCGCGATGCGAGCCACACAGGCAAGAGGACGGACGAACCGATGTCAGCTACTCAACTCCCAGCGCTCGTGGCAGCGACAAAACCGCCCTTCACGTCAGCAGCCGAAACCCGAGTACCGGTGGCAGCGACAAAACCGTCTGTAAAAGCAGGTTCGATTTTTTGGGTACGAACATCCGTTTTTTGGGGCTTGGCACCCGTTGCGCTTTTAGCTACGATGCTGTGCTCCGACCATGCTCGTGCTCTCCCAACCTCCCAGCCTGCCGCACCAGCGAAGAAGGCTCGTCCTTCCCCGAGCGCAGGCCAATCGGAACAATCGGGGGATCCTACCCTCCGCAATGGTGGCGCCCGACGTGGGAAACGCAAGCGAGGCAAGAACGTGATTTCGCTTGATGACGACTTCTTGGTCGAAGGCAAGCTGGAGAAGCCCAGTGCCTTTTACGTTTTGCGCCGTTCGACCACCAACTACGATTGGGCGCGCTTGGAGGCGTACTTTACGCCTCTCGTACTGGACGCCGTACAAGATCCCTTGTTCTAGCTTAGATCCTCGGGCCGGGGAGCGCAGTGCACACCCGGTGGATAAACGTGCACCCACGCCGTCCGATTCGCTCGGACCCGAACTGCTGACGTACCAACCAACCAACTCTTTATTCGCTGGACAACCAACCTGGCTCGCGCCGGGATCGCAACCAACGCGGACCTGCTCGCGTTGAGAAGGACACACGGAAATGGGTAGTTTTCCACAGTTTTACCAAGACGGCGGCATGTTCATGCACGCCATCTCGCTTTGCGCCGTGGTCGGCGCGGGGGTGATGATCGAACGTTTCATCTTCCTCTTCTTCAGGTTCAACATCAACGGGAGCCAGTTCTTCAACCAGGTTCAGAAACTGGTGATGGCGAACAATATCGACCGGGCCATCAAACTGTGCAATGCCGCCGACAAGGCTGCTCTCGCTCGCGTGGTGAAGGCCGGGTTGACCCGTGCGAACAAGACCGAGGCCGACATTGCGGCTGCGGTGGAAGAAGCGATGCTGGAAGTGTCGCCGACCATCAGCAAGCGGGTGTCGATGATCGCGGCCATAGCGAACATCTCCACCCTCCTCGGTCTTCTCGGTACCATCATCGGGATGTTGGAGGCCTTTCGTGCCGTGGCCGAAGCTCCCGCCGATCAGCGGTCGACGGCGCTGGCCAAGGGTATCGGGATCGCGATGAACACCACCGGCTTCGGGCTGATGGTGGCGATTCCTCTACTGGCGTCCCATATCTTCATCACCAACTTGGCGAAAAAGATCACCGACGAGGTCGATCTCTACTCCGTGAAGTTGGAAAACCTCCTCGCCGCCCGCGTGCGTCAGGGCTGATCTCCATCACCGTCCAGTGACGCTGCACCGCGTATCGACTCGACTCGTTTGGGGTCGGTACGTGGGCAGGGCCCCGTGGCAGTTTTGAGATCTCCCGTATCCACACACCCCATCTCCAACTGGAGGAGCCATGGCAAGGAAAAAATCCAAAGAAGCACCCGTTGAGGAAGCCAATGTGCTTCCGGTGATGAACATCATGTTTCTGCTTATCCCGGCGCTTCTCCTCGCTATGGAGGTAGCGTCGCTGGCGGCGATCACAGTCGCGCCGCCCAAGTTTGCGGCGGCTCCGTCGGAGACACCACCTGAAAAGCCGGAAAAGGAACCGCTCAAACTCAAGGTATTCATCCTTGAGGACGGGTTTCGGGTTTCGGCCGCGGGTCAGCAGGAAGGCGCGGCAGCGGGTCGAGAGGCCGACTCGAGCAAACCGAGTATCCCCCTCAAAAAGCCGGGTGCGCCACTCGATGACTACGAACGGTTCGACTTCGCTGCTCTGGAGGCGAAGGCGGCCGAGTACAAGCTGAACTACAAAACCGAAACAGTCGTCACGATCAGCGCCGAAAACACCATCCCCATGCAGGTGCTGGTGAATACGATGGATGCACTGCGTGGCACCGGTTGCAAGCTGCTCAAGGCGATGCAGGCGGGGGAGGAAATCCCTCCCGAGTGCCTATTTTGGCAACCCATCGTCGAAGCCGGTGCGGGCTAACCCTGGAGGTCTGAAGTGAACGCCAACGAACTCTTCCAACAAAAGAAGAAGCAAAAAAAACAGGCGCGACGGGGAGGGGAGGAGGAAGAGGCCAAGCTGGGGCTGACTTCGTTGATGGACATTGTGGCCATCATCGTGATCTATCTCCTCAAGAGCTACGCCTCCGATCCCGTGCTCATCATGCCCCAGGCGGATCAAAAGATCCCCATGTCGCCCGCCGACATGCCGATCCAAAACGGCATCGCGCTGTATGTCACGCCCAAGGAAATCGTCTTCAGCGAGAAGAAAATGGTTCAGCTAGTTGATGGCGATATCAGCCCTAACGACGTGCAGAACCACCTCATCGGCACGCTGTATGACGCCATGGCCGAGGAGGCGGACAAGGCGAAACAGATGGCCGAGTCCCGACAAGAAGAGTGGGAGGCACGTCTGATCTTGGTGGGAGACGAGCGAATCAAGTTCGCCACGCTCGTTGACATCATGTATACGGCGGGACGTGCCGAGTACACGCAATACGCGTTTTGCGTGATCCGGCGCGGCGCCTAGAACCGGCACCGTTCCCACGTAAGAAGCCCGAGGTGTCGTCCGCCTCGGGCTTTCTATTTTTGGTTGCGCGTGCGGGGGGAAGCGGTGGCGCCGGGTCGACCAGAGATTGCCACTCGCCGGCATTTCGGGCCAGACGACTAGACGAGACTCGCTCCCACTGCTGCGGGTCTCCCATCCCGACGGAACTGGAAACCGAGGCGAGTCCGGTTCCGCTAGATCGCGCGACGCGGCGGGACTCGGCGCCGCCGTCCTCCCCACCGGCGTCGACCTCGGTTGTGAGAGCCGTGCCGGGGGGGCACCCCGAGCGAGACTGTGCGCCGCGGTCGCAGGAGGTCGCGTGGGATCACGGGACGCGAGAGGGCGCGCGACTCGGGCAGATCGCAGCTCCGCGGCAGGGTCGCTCGTTCGGCGAGGGTCGGCCGCAACTCGTCGTGCGGCGAATCACGGGCGTGGTGCGAGCGCAGCTGGCATGTGCCGAGGGTCGTGCCTGCGGGAGGCGATCGACGGCGAATGGAACAGCGAGTGGCGCAGGCCCGCGGGCGGATTCACGGGTTCTGGTCGGACCGGTTCTCGGTCAAGCTCGCGGGCTCGGGTCGGGCTGGTTCATTGGTTTGTTCACGGGCCGGCTCTCGGGCTCTGATCGGGCCCGTTCTCGGGTCGGCCGTACGGGTGGTGTGTTTGGTTGGCGCTCGCTTCACGTGTCGGACGGCTGGTCGGGCTGGCTTTCGAGTCGGCCCTCGCATCCGGGCGCTGGCGTGGGCCACTGCGGGGGGCCATCGTGCGGACTCGGTTTGGCGCGCTGTTGAACGCTGGCGAACGTTTGTGAACAGGCTGCCGGGCCGGGCCGGGTCGACCCGTGCTGCACGCAGTGGCAGACGCGTCGGGCAACGACCTGCTCCTTGTCGGTTTTGGAACCGAATGACGTGCGGTCTGCTCAGGTGAACCGCCTAGAAGAATGTCTTTCCGCGAGCTTTTGGCTGGGCCCAAATTGCTCCTGCCAGTCCGCTGTAGGGACGACGGGGCGGATGCCGCTACGCTTCCTCACAAGTGACGGTAAGTCGCGTGTAAAATGTCGTCTCCTGCAGAAAACGCGCTTTTACCTAGCGACGGCGGGCGAAAAAAGTGTCAGTTTGGGCCTACAGAGGCAACGCCGCTCCGCTGATGTCGCGAGCTGAGCTAGGTTGTCCTCCCGCTTCTCCGCACTTCCTTCACGATGAATCCACCGAAGACTGGCAAGGTCCTACGTCTCGCGCTCGCGGTTGACGGGATGCTCTGTGAGGAGGTGCACCAGAGCGTACCCGGCAGCGTCCAGTTTGGCGTCGGGCTCCGAAATGAACTCGTCGTTCACGATGGGAACGCGTGTCCCAAGGACTATCGGCGTTATGCGCCCTTGTGGCTCATCTTGGGTGTGTTGGTCACGTGCGGCGGGGCGGCCCTGTTCGGGGCTGCGGTGCTCCACCAAGCGGCGTTAGCCGACGCCAGGGCGGCTGCGGATCTGGGTCTCGGTGGCGCGTTTTCGGCACGGGCCGAACTCACGATAGGCGACCTGGGTTTCGCGCTGATCTTCGTCGGGCTTGTACCGTTGGTGATGGGCCTCAGCGGCATGCGTGACAAAGCGCTCACGTCTTCCGGCGCGCACAAACCCACGTTGCCGAGCCAGCCTGGATCGTTTGAGTACAAAGACGGCAGCTACTACCTCAGCGTGCCGCCTCATGTGCGTGGGAAGATCCGACTCGGTCGACTCACGACCACGCTTACCCAGCTCCGGATGAAGATCGAGGGCGATGGACTGCGACTCAAGCTGCCACCGAACGCACGAGGGAAACTGTTGGTGGGCGACAGCACCTTGCTGTTCCAGTTCGCGCGTCCGGCCGCGGTGCCGGTGCGTCTGCCATTCCCTCCCGGACTGCGCAGCGGGCTGAGAATCTTCGGAACCGCGAAACTCGATCTGCAATGCTACGCGGCGTCCTTGGTCGGTGTGGGCGGGTATGTCTTGTACATGGGGGTGCTGGCCGAGCCGCCGCTAGAGTCGGAGCCAGACCAGCGCATGCTCGAGGCGATGGGTATCTTTCAGCGTGATAGCGATGAACCCTCGGAGGAGGAGGCTCCAGAGGAAGAGGAGCAAGTTCTCGCCCAGGAGGATGAGAAAGAGAAGGAAGAAGAGGTCGAAGAAGACGATACGGAGGTGCTCAAAGAGAAGCCCAAGAAATTCTCAGAAGAAGCCATCAAGAAGGCGCGCGGCGTGGGTATCGCCCGAGTACTCGGTACCTACGGCGGACCCGGCGAAGGCACCGTATTCGATGTGATTCAGGGGACAGAAAACAATCTCGGGGATCTTTTTGCCATGGGGATGACGCAGACGGTGATGGCGGATGGTGGCGAAATCTCCCCGTTTATGGCGGGGGGGGAGGGCATCACGGCCCACGGTGCGATGTCGGCCAACGAGGGCCTGGCGACCCGCGACGGGCCTGAGGTCGCGGGCGGAAAAAAGCGCGAGCGCAAGGTCAAAGGCCGAGTCAAGAGCAAGACGACCGATATCTTCGGTGATGTGGACAAAAAGGTGGTCAATGCCACCATCCGACGTCGGATGAGCGCATTGCAGCATTGCTACGAGAAGGCTCTTCGCGCTCAGCCGAGTCTCAAGGGTAAGATCACCTACAGCATCACAGTGAGTGCCATGGGTCGCGTCAGTTCGGTGCAGATCGAACAAGACTCACTCGGAAGTGCATCGGTCCGAAACTGCACCACGGCGAAGATCAAAGGGTGGCGTTTCCCGAGTGAGGGAGCCCAGGAGTCGGCTGAGGTTACCTTTAATGTGGTATTCTCCGGGGCGTCATGAGGTCCATAGTAATTACGAGCATCCGCCTTGGTGCCCTGGCGACCCTACTGGGGGTCGTCCTCGCGGCGAGTACGGTTTACGGCGAGCCGGCTTCTGCGGAGGCAACCACTACGCGAGATGAGGGTGCCGCACAGCTGCGGACCCGGTTGGAGTCGTCCATGGCGCGGCTGGGCGAGTTGGCCAACGATGCGCGTCGGGAGAGCGACCTCGTTCGTGCGGCCTGTGTTCTCGACAAGCACGCTCGAGCGACGCAGGTCATGGAGTTGGCCACTGCGGAGTTGATGGTGGTACGCGACCGTTCGGCCGGGCAGGACGCGCGTAGTTTTGCCCTCGAAAAACTGCGGGCCGCAGTGGACCGGGTCGACTCCCTTGCCGGCGCAGCGGCGACTTGTGTTGGGGAAGGTGGTCCCGAGTCGGACGACGATCAGGTTGCCACGGATGCGGTGACACCACGTTCGATCCCGGTGGGTGATGCCACGCAGGGCATGGGAGATTCTCCGTTGCCGCCGTCGGCGGACGCAGGCTGGGTAGCGGTCGCCAGTCCAATGGAGTAGCTTCGCGCTGGCGGGCTACGCCGGTTCGCGCTTGCTGTTGAGCGGCGACGCCTAGCGTTCCGGGTTCCGCTCACGGCGTGACCAGAGTGTTTCGTCTCCCCAAGTTTGGCCTTTGCAGTACCAACCTCCCAGCTCGTCCCGGACGATAGCCGGCCTACTTGCTGCCGTTTGGGCAAGAACAAGGTTCGCATGGCGCCTCGGCGTGTTGTTGTTCGCGGGCACCCTGGCGCGCTCAGGGGACGCACGTGCATCCGGTATCTCACTCGACTTCCCTCGCACAGAGGACGGTCCGGGGATCAAAGTTGGCGGCAACAGTCGTGTGCATCCTGGGTTTGCGCTCGGCGTTGGCTACGATAGCAACGTATTTTCGACCAATGCTCCCCGTTCGGTACGCGATGCCATGTACCTCGCGCCAACCGGTTGGATCGGAGTCGGAAATCGTCGGATCCGCAATGGCGTGTTGGATTCGCCGGTGGAGGCGTCTGCGAGACTGGTCGATTACAACCTCAGCGCGATCGGTGGGTATCGAAGTTACCTCACGCGTCGCGAGACGGTCAAAGATGCGAGCCGGTTCAACATGTCGCTGCGTGGGCGACTGGTCGTCGCGCCAGCACGGCGTTTTTCCCTCGCGCTCAACGAAGATATGAGTCGCCTCGGTGAGCCGCGAAATTTCGAGGCATCTCGCGAGTATCACTTCGACCGTCTCCACAATTCGTTCTCCGCGCATGCGATCGTGCGTCCGGCTACTGGTCGGCTTTCTCTGCGCTTCGGCTATCTTAACCGTTACCTGTACTTCATGGCCACCGACCTCTCCACTGGGGATCGAACGGTCAACGGTTTCGAACACGAGAGCAAGTGGAGGTTTCGAGACCGCAGCGCTCTCGTGGTCCGCTACCAGTGGCTGTGGACCTTCTACCTTAACTGCTGTGCCCAACCGGGTACCGGGAGAAATGAGGATTCCAAGGCCCATCGAGCGTGGGCGGGCTTCGTGGGCCAGCTGGGCCGCAGGGCCGAGATGGAAGCGTTGGTCGGGTACGGCTACGGACGCTACGAGTTCGATGTCAACGGCCCGAATTTCAGCAAGCCGATCGGGCGACTCGGTATCTCGTACTTCCCTACGCCGCGCACGCGGTTGCAAGTCCGGGCCCAGCACTCTTTCCAAGACGCCCTCTTCGGCAACTACCACGTGACGCTGGGAGGAGAGGCGTTCGCCAGCCACCAGTTTCGCTGGAAGATGCTCGCTTCGCTCGGGGCTGCGGTCTCTCAACGACACACGGCCGGCCTCCCGGTTCCGGGGCGGGAGACCCAAGACGTCGCACACTATGATGCCGCGACCGATGCTCGTCGCACCTACAAGCGAGAAGATTGGTTGTATTCGGGGCAGTTTCGTCTCGAGCAGTCGATCGGGCGTCTTTTCGTGCTGGGGCTGCACTACACAGCGCACGTCACCGACACCAGTTTCGCGATCTACTACACCAACGGCGACATCTCTCCTGGTGCGTACCAGCGCCACCGGGTGATGCTCGTGGGTGCAGTACGCTATTGATGACCCATGTCCAGCTGTTTATGCGCAACTTACGCCGAGTGGCGGCACCAGGGATGAACCTCGTCGGCTGGGTCTTCGCGGTACTTTGGGTGGGAAGCGCGTGCGGCCCGGGGGAGGTGCCGCCCACGCCGCCGCCGCTTGCCGCGCCGCCGCAAGCGTCTCCAAAGTTGGTGCCAGGCGATGTCGTCGAGGTGCGGGTCTTCGACGAGGAGCAGTTGAGCGGGACTTTTCAGGTGCAGGACGATGGCAGCATCAATTTTCCTCTTCTCGGGCGCGTCATGGTGGCTGGGCGCGCGCAGGCCGAACTCGCGGGAACGCTGCGAGACGGTCTGGCTCGGGGCTACCTGCGAGATCCACATGTCAGCGTCCTCGTTAAGGAGCGCAAAAATTTCGAGGTCAGTGTGCTGGGACAGGTCAGTCAGCCCGGCAGTTTCCCGTGGATTGATCGCATGACCTTGATTCAGGCGATCTCATCGGCTGGTGGGTTGACGGGAACTGCTGCCGGGAAGCGAATCAAGCTGACGAGGCAGACGGATCAGGGTCCAAGGACGTTCGAAGTGTCGTTGCCTGCCATTACCAAGGGCCTTTCTACCGACCTGTTCCTGGTGCCGGGTGACATCGTGTTCGTGCCGGAGGCACGGATCTGAACCAGACGACCCGGTCCTGAGCGTCTGAGCGTTCCGTCACGGGACGCCCGTGTTCGTTGGCGGAGGCAAGGGTCCGAGTCCCACGCGGTCTGGTTTCTGTTCGGGGGTGTTCCACAAACCTGCACGTCGGGTCGTATAGTACAGTACGAGCGCCGGAGAGGCTTCTTTTTCGCGGTTGAAGCCTGATACGCTAGACTGCTGAGCGCGGATGTCCCCGCCCAGCGAAATCGTCCTCGGTATCGACCTGGGTACCACCAACTCGGCGTGCGCGATTGTGCACGAAGGGCGCGCGTCGGTGGTTCGTCGTGGCGCCGAACGGATCATCCCTTCCGTCGTGGCCGCCATGGCTGACGGCTCGATCGTGGTGGGTGCGGAGGCTCGGCGACAGCTTGCGTCGAACCCGTCGCAAGTTGTGTTCGGCGCGAAGCGGCTCATCGGACGGCGATTTGGCTCTCCGCAGGTGCAGCGTATGCGGCGCGTGGTGCCCTATCGGATCGTGGAGGGGTCGAACGAAACGGTCATGGTCGAGCTCGGCGGGCGCACGGTCAGCGTGGTGGAGATCGCGGCGTACATCCTCCAGTACCTGCGGCAGATGACGGAAGAGGCCCTGGGACAGCGTGTGCGCCGTTGTGTGATCTCCGTGCCCGCGGGGTTCAGTGATTCGCAGCGAAGCGCGACGCGTGTGGCCGCAAGGCTGGCGGGACTCGACGTGATTCGGGTCATCAACGAGCCCACTGCGGCGGCTTTGGCGTACGGCTATATTGAGGATACGGACAAGCGCCTCGCGGTCTACGACTTCGGTGGCGGTACTTTTGACGTCACTATCTTGCAGATCACGCGGAATGTTTTCGAGGTCTTGTCGACTTCTGGTGAGATGTTTCTTGGTGGCGACGACATCGACGATGCGATCGTGCAGCGGATGGTCGCGGCGTACGAGAAAAACCATGGCACTTCCGTACGCCACAATGTCGCTGCGTTGCAGCGGCTGCGCGCGACAGCGGAGCGTATGAAAGTGGAGCTCAGTGAGCTACCGACCCTCACCGTGAAGGTCGATGACGTCTTGCCAGGAAGTGGCAAGGGCCTCGTCTTCAGTCTCGATCAACAACAGCTGCGCGAACTGATCGAGCCGCTCATCCGCAGGACCTACACCATCTGTCAAGACGCGTTGGCGACCGCGGGCATCGACCGGGGACAGGTGGACGAGGTCGTTCTTGTCGGCGGAACGACCCGTTTGCCGCAAGTGCGCGAAGTGGCAACAGAAGCCTTCGCTCGGGTACCCCAAACGACGATCAACCCCATGAGCGTCGTGGCCGTGGGAGCCGCGATCCAAGGAGCGGCACTTCTGGGTTCTCTGGTGCCCATGGCTGGATCGCGTTCGCGCTCCGCGCTCATGAGCAACGATGCGGTCTTGCTCGACGTGACTCCGAGAAGTCTCGGTGTGGGGACGTTGGGCGGAAACGTTGATTTCATTATCGAACGCAACTCCGTCATCCCCACGGAGCAGACCCGAGTCTTCACCACCACGGTCGACGGACAACAGCACGTGCGAATTCAGGTTTGTCAGGGGGAGAGCGGCTCCTTCGACGAGAATACCAAACTAGGTGAACTCGTCTTGACCGGGATAGTCTCCGCGGATAGAGGCGAGGCCTCCATTGCCGTGACGTTCGAGATCAACGCGGACGGAATTTTGGAAGTGCGTGCTCTCGATCAGGATACCGGCCAAGAGAGGGTCGCTACGTTGAGCGTTCCGGGCGAACTGCTGCCGGAGGAACTGGCGCGAATTGGCAGAACCACCGACTACGTGGCCGAGGGGCAGGTTACCGCCGGGCCACCGCATCGCGCCGTTACGGAGTATCCTGCGCGAGGATAGTGGGGGGCGTGCTCGTTTTCGAACTCGACCTGATTAGGGAGATCGAGAGGCTGCATGCGGGCCTTCATACCCTCTCCTACTATGATGTTTTGGGTTTGTCGCGTTCGACCGACTACGTGGCCATACGTGAGGCCTTCTACGCCAGAGCCCAACGATTCCACCCTGATCGCTACGTGGGGCAGACAGATTTGAGCCTTAAGGCTGCAGTTTACGCGCTATTCAAGCGTATGACCGAAGCCTATAATGTACTGTCCGATCCGGAGCTGCGGGCGAAGTACGATGTCGCACTCAGCCAGGGGGAATGCCGGCTTCCAGCAGGATCTCGGGGGCGCCGGATCGGAAACGCAGAGCGCAGGATCAACAACGCATTTGCCCGGATCTACTTTCGGGCGGCGAGCGAGAAATTCGCCCAAGGCGAATGGACCGGGGCATGGATCGATGTGGAACTCGGTCTGAGCCTGGAGGAAAGCGAGCCATTGCGGAAACTTCACAGCGAGATCGTTCGTCGGGCGGCGCTTTCGGGTGTCTAGCCGCTGCGTTCGAATCCGATATCTCGAAAGTAGAGTGCGTAGTGGTCCGTGTCGCCGTGTACCCGCAGCCAGGCGTCCAGGCTGGGCTGGAAAAGGGGATCGGCGACCAGACGCAGCGCTTCGCAGATACTTGTGTAGTCGGAGGGAGGCGCGATGACTTGGGCGAACACTTGGACGAGTTCGGGAACTCGCTCGGCCACGTGCTGGCGCAACACGTCCCAGCGAGGCACGCTGAACTCGACGGCTGCTTCGCAGTGGTCGCTACAAAGACGCGCCAAACTGGCATGATCCCCTTGCTCGATGAGCGCGTTGATGTGGACCTCGATGATGGAGAACACATCGGCAGGGATGGCTTGGATCTCGTAGGATGGCGCGCACCACAGCCAGTTATCCGATTCTTCGACAAACACTACCCCAACCAGATCACAATTCGCCGGCAGCGCGTCCGCCAGCTCGGCAAGACTGAAGTCGATGGGGCTCCAGTCCTTCGACAGTTCCTTCTCCCGCAGTTTCGAGACGAAGTCCGCGAGCTCCTCGGGGGAGACTGCCATGCGAGCGCGCCGTCGATCGGTGTCGAGGCGTTGATAAAAATCGTTCTCTGTCGCTGCGAATAGCACCCGCCACTCGCCGCTCAGGAGAGGTATGTCGAGATCGTGCGCGCTGAGTAAGTACATCAGCTGGTCGCGATCCGCGTCACCGAGTTGCTCAAGAATCTGCGGCTCAAGCTCCCGGTAGGTCTCCGCAGGAAGCTGGTAGGCGTGACAGCGCACGTTCATAGGTTACCGCATAAGTACGAGGCTCGCCTCTTCTCCACCGATCGTCGCGGCTTCTGTTCGCGAGGTTCATCCAACTGACGGCGTTGCGAACAGGTTCTAGGTTGGGTTTCGAGTACCGCAAGAGAAGAGTGATCCGTCTCAATATGGATTGTGGATTGCGGGTTGTGGATTGCGGATTGCGGGTTGTGGATTGCGGGTTGTGGATTGCGGGTCGACGTGGGGCGATGATCATGAGGTCGGTTGATCCTGGGAGGTGCAGGGTGGCGCGGGGCGAGCCGGATGCACAGATAGGGACACGAAGCGTGCCTTCGCCCATGTGCGCGCGGAACGCTCGGCGGGACGCGTCGCTCGTGCGGGGCGCGTCGCGCCAACGAGGCGGAGCGAGCGCTCGAAGCGGGTCGTCCACGGAGCGCCAGATCCGCGACTCCGATGGGCGTCGGGGCGCGCCCAGTAGCGTTTCCCGTACAACGCGCCGATCTCGTCGCTTTTGTTCCGCGAACGGGCATTTGATGGAGAGACCCTGCCTGTGCTTCAGTCGAGGTCCGCTAGATTGAAGGTGGTGCAGGCTCCCCGACCCCCGCGTGGCCGCGTCCCGCAAGGATCGTCCGGTACGCGCTTGCTCGCCTACGTGCTGGGATCGTTGGCGCTGAATCTCGCCAACGTGGCGGCGATACTTGGGCTGATCACGGTCCCGCGTCCCGATCCCCCGCCACGGGAACTCACGATCATCGAGCTGACCGAAACGTCTCCGAAACGAGAGGCGTCGCTGCCAGCCGATCCGGTTGAGCCGGAGCCGGTTGAGCCGGAGCCGGTTGAGCCGGAGCCGGTTGAGCCCGAGCCGTTGAAGCCGGTTGAGCCGGAGCCGGTTGAGCCCGAGTGGGTGGAGCCGGAGCCGGAGCTCGAGCCGGAGCCGGTTGAGCCGGAGCCGGAGCTCGAGCCGGAGCCGGTTTTGTCCCTACAAAACATGAAGATGGTTGAACAGCTCGACACGCTCGACGAGAAGCAGGCGCCAGAGCACGCGAACTATCTTTCCAATGTTAACCGCGAGGTCGCAGACGAGACCAGGGCTCGTACCACCAACCTCGAGGAGGATGCGGAGAAAACAGAAGCTTCGCAGGTCGAGTCCTCACAAGAAGTTGTTCCAGGCACGTCCGTCCGAGACCGGGTCGCCGAACGCGAGTATCGAGAGAGCCAACTCGCTCGCAAAGCGCCCCCAGTGGCGCCGCAACCGGTGGATCGGCGCCCGCCTTCCGATGACCCGCGACGGTCCGAGCAGCTGTCGATGCGCGCGCAAGCTGCTCGAGACTCGGCGGAGGCACAAGAGGAGCGTGAGGAACGGGCGAGAGAGGCGGAAGATGGTGTCCTCGACGCGGCAGCTCCGCAATCGGCAACCGTGTTGCCATTGGAGTCCCGCGCTTACAGGGAAAGCCGCGAGGAGCAGTTCAAATTCCGACTCTCCCGCAACGACATGTCGGCGCTGTTTGGTGACGACCCCGTCGCGCGTGCCGACGTTCGATCGCGGCAAGAGTCGGAGAACAAGGGGGTCTGGGACGATGTCAGGCGCCGTTTTCAGTCACCACTCGAGAACATGGTGCCGGAAGTTCAGGTCGGCAATCAGACCGCCTTGAGTTCGCGCAAGCACCCTTTCGCCCGCTATATCGCTACCATTCATCGGGGCATCCACAAGCGATTCGCCTACGGCTACCTGGCGCAGCTCGATACCCGCGGTCCGGGGCACGCGCTGAACGAAGCGGGACTGTGGACGCGGGTCGAGATGGTGATCGGCGCGTCCGGCCAACTAGAAAAGGTGATCACAGTGCATTTTTCCGGAAACAGCGAGTTCGATGCCGCAGCCCGAGAGATCGTGTGGGCGGAGGAACCGTTTCCAGCGGCGCCACAGGCCATTCGCAGCGGGAATGGCAAAGTCTATATGCATTGGACCTTCCATCGAAACGAGCGAGCTTGCGGCACGTTCGGCGTCCAGCCTTTCATTTTGGACAACGCGGGGCAAGGCGATCGTCCCGATGCCCATGTAGAGGTCGTGGTGGATGCACCATCTCGACTGCGGCGACGACTTGGGCCCCGGGCGGGGGGAGGTGGCGCAGGCGAGCACCGCGGCCATGCGCATGGCCGCGGGGAGGCGACGCGGCGCGGGGTCGTGGCGGGTCGCTCCGAGGCGGTGGCGCCGGAGGGTCCGATGCTGACTCCGCGCAGCGTGACGGGTCCGTCCGCTGTGATCCCGCCGGCCGGCGCCAGTTGGCGTCGTACTGGGTCAAGCCTTCCACCTGCTGTTCCGGGGCTGTCCGCTCCGCGCCCTGTGGTAGGAGAGCCCTGGCAGCCGGGCCAGCGCCCGGAGCATCAAGTTACAGACAAAGCCGCACACGCTGCGGCGCAAGCATGGCTGCGGGGCCTAAGACGCGGGGTCGCGGCCGACATGGCGGTGCGTTCGGGGTTGCCCTTCTATGTGGGTGCGACCGTTGCTGCGCGAAGCGAATCGGAATTGCGTAGCTTGCTGGGCAATCTCATCGTGGACGGCAAGGGCGGCAAGGCGCGCCGAGTGAGGTTGTATACTGCGGCGCAGTTGCGGGCGAAGTTTGGGTCGGTACCCGCCGGCGTCCTGGAAGGCAAGCGGAGAATCTACGCTGTGGCGACGCTCGGCGGCGACACCTTTGTGCTCCTATTGGAGCGTCGATTCGGTCGCTGGCGCGTGGTCGGAATGACCCGTTGAAATTCGTCTCGGGTGAGTGCCGAGTCCACGCTTCGCAGCCGCTCCGTACCCGGTTAGGGGTCCGGTGTCCCGCAGAGTTGCGGCTATCTCTTCCTCCGCTCGATGATGACGGACTTCAGATGCACGTCCTTGCTGGGCTTGTGATCGAGGCGGAGCAGTCGGTTCGTTGTTACCGAGACTTTGGAGATTTTGGTGGCGACCTTGGTGTCGCATTTTCCAAAGACCGCATGTCGGTTGTCGAGGTGCGGCGTCTTGGCGACGGTGACGAAGAACTGCGAGCTGCCGGTGTTGCCTTTGGACTGGCCGGTCTTCTTGTCGACGAAGAGCTTTTGGGTTTTGGGGTCGACCGGGTTTCGGTTGGCCATCGATAGGAGGCCCGGCGTGTCGTGTCGAAGCGACGGATCGAACTCGTCGAGCACGAAGAAACCAGGGCCACCGGTCCCCGTCCCCGTCGGATCTCCAGTTTGCAACATGAAGCCCTCGATGACCCGATGAAAGAGCACGCCGTCGTAGAATTTCTTTCCCGACTCCCATTTCTTCGTCTTGGGATCGAGCACAGGTCGGGTGCCGCGAGCCAAACCGACAAAGTTCGCTACCGTGGCGGGCGTCTCTTTCTCGAAGAGCTTGCAGGTGATCTTACCCATGTCCGTGTGGAGAATGGCGTACAGTTGCCCCGCATCCGTGTCGGCTAGGCGCTCGTCGCCGGCGAACGCTTGTGCCAGGCCAAAGTTGCCGTCGATCGGGTCGCCCTGTGCTTTGTTGTAAGCCGGTACATCGGCAGCGATGAGCCCCTTGCGTGCCTTCCCGCCTTTCTTGAATTTCGGGGGCTTGCGTTGGGAACCGGGGCAAGCGCACCCCGGTTCTTGGACGGTGCAGCTGTCACCCGCATCCGTGCACTTGTCCCCGCACGGAGTCCCGCTGACGCAGTACAGGCAGCACTCTCTTGGCGCCTTTTTCTGTTTTGCGCGCGGCTTCTTCTTGGGCGGCTCCGCAGTCTTCGCGTCCACTTTGTCGTTGTGTCGCTTGGACCCAGATGGCGTGCTGTCCTTTGCTTGTTCTGAGGAACGGGGTGTCGCGTTACACGCGGCGAGTGCCCAGGCGAACGCGAAGGCGGTCCGTGCGTAGGAGCGAAGAGAGGGCAGTGGGGGGAGGGCGGTCATCGTTGGTTTCGTCCCCTCGCGCGTGGCGGGCGATGGCGTTACTCTCTGCGATGTGCGGGCGCTTCGCAACGTGCTTCTCCGGTTCCTTCCATTCGCGCGAGCAAGGCTCCTGCCGTTTTCGCTCGTCCCGTCGTGCATGGCGGCCTGCCAGGGGGGAGGCACAGGGCAGGGCCTGGTCGCTCCGTCTGATGCTGCACGTTGGGACACGCAGCTTGCGGATGCGTTTGACGATGGCTTGACCTTCAAACGTGTCCGCATGGACGGACGCGCGCCGAATGACGTGATGGACCAGCGGCTTTTTCAGCGCCGGCTCGGACACGCGGATCTCGTGGTGTTGGTGCGCGTCGAACAGGTGTGGGGTCGCGGCCGATATCAGGGACGGCAGGAGCAGTTTATCGAGGTATCGTTGGGAGAAACGCTTCTGGGGGAGCTGCCACGGCGTAGCGCGGGCCGGCAACGGGTGGTGGTGGAGAGTGCGGAGCCCTTGCCTGCTGTGCTTCAGGGCAGGATCATGATCTTGTTTCTCGGTTGGGCACCCGACCATGACCCGCCCTTCTTTCACCACCTCATGCCCGGTGACCCCGAGACGATCGAAGCTATCGACGCCCTGGTCGAGCATGCGGAGAAGGCGGGGGAACTCGGCCGGGGGAAGAAACGCAGGCGACAGCGCACGCGTCGTCGGCGGAGGAGGAAGCGAGCCGACGCCTCGTAGTGTGTTGGGCACGTACGCGTCGGCGCCGAAGTGCGGGTGTCGCACACGATGTCAAAAGGCGCGACGCAAGGAGCTTGACTCGGCGGCGGTTGCCGAGTAGAAACCGCCTCCCTTCGCCGGATGACTCCGGCGAACCGGCCGCAAGCGGCCTCGTTTCCTGAAAACTGGAGAGCAGAAAAAGGATCGCGAGAAGTGCGAGTCACGCACCGAAAGGTGTGTGTCTCAAATCGTGATACGTGGGGCGGTCGTCTGGCAACAGGCGGCATCCCGGTTGGAAGCAGGCGGTCGAGAGGTTGCCTGTGGGAAGACAAACAAATCCAAGCAACAGAGCAAAGATTCAAACTGGAGAGTTTGATCCTGGCTCAGAGCGAACGTTTGCGGCGGGCTTAACACATGCAAGTCGAACGAGAAGTTCCCTTCGGGGGGTGGACAGTGGCGCACGGGTGCGTAACACGTGGGTAATCAACCCTTCAGTCTGGGATAACATCGGGAAACCGGTGCTAATACCGGATACGACGAGCGTGCCTTCGGGCGCGTTTG
>JAZGFE010000266.1:0-4629 GCA_036479215.1 Nannocystaceae bacterium
ACGACCTGTCGCTGACGATGAACCAAGATCGATTCGTCGCTCTGATGCGAAAATTCGACCAACTTATCCAGCGTCAGGTATGTTTTCGTGAAGTGCTGGGCGCTATATGAGGGGATGGCTCAGGGGGTGGCCCGTTTTCGCGGTGTGGTGTAATTCTGCCGGCTCTACGTGGGTCTCGCCTCCCCCCCGTGTTTCCGTACGGTCGCGGTACGTGCGGCTGCGTGCTCCGCTCAAGAGCATGGACCACCGTCCGCCTCCGCCCGCTCCGTGAGGTCCGTACATGACCGTTCGTCGTCTATCTATCTTCCTACCCCGGGACACCGAATTCTACAGCGCGTTGCTCGAGCAAATGAAGCGCGGGTTTGCGGCTTGCGGTATCGACTGTTCGGGAGCATTGAGTCATCCCAACGCGGAGGAGATGAAAGATTGGTGCGCCCTACGGCGTCCGCAGGTTGTCTTCGAAATGAACCGCTGCAGGCGAGATGTTCCCTATCTCCCGCCGGGTGTGCGCCACGTAGTCTGGCTGGTGGATCTCGGCGGTCGGCGTACCGATTATTTCGAAGGGAGCGACATCACTTATTTTTTCGGGCCAGCGTGGGCACCGGGTTTCTCTCGCGCCGGGTTTCGGCGCTGCCTGGTTCCGGGAGCGTGCCCGGTGGACTATGCACCCGCTGAGCGCGAGCCCAGCATTGAGCTCGGCTTTGTCGGTCACGTCCCGAAGCCTTGGAGCGCCGTCGAGCTCGATCGTGATCTGACGGCTACCCCTGGAGAGCTCAGCCTCGCGGAATTCTTGCCCGAGTTTGAGCGAGAAATCAGAACGATCTGGGATCCGCCAAGAATCCCACTCGAGTACCTTTCTGAAGAGCTCACGAGCGAGCGTCGAGCCCCGTCGGCTTTCAGTAGTCGCTGGCGGACAGCGACGGTCGCCCGCAATCTGGTCAAGCGGATGCGCGGCGCGGAACTTGTGATTAGTGATGAAAAAATGCGCTACGATCTGTTCGCGCGCGTGATTCGGCATGTCAACCGAGGCGACCTGGCGCACGCGATGGTCAAGACGGGTCGCAGGGTGGGTTTTTTTGGTCCGGAGCAGTGGCGACTGTGGCCGGCGTTCGCGCCATTCTACCGCGGATGGTTGTCTGGACCCGCCGCCATGCGTCGGACGTATGCGAGCACGCGATTCAATTTGCACGAGGGCGAGGGCGTCCACTTTCGCTCCATGGATATCTTGTCGACCGGAAGTATCTTGGTATTTCGCAAGACGAACCGAGATCGTACGCCCGGTGGCATCGCGTCGCTATTCGAACCAGGCGAGCACTACATCGAATGCAAGCTCGACAACCTGAGCGAGACCATCGCCGCGGCAAGCGAGAACCCCGACTCGCTCGCCCGCATGGGACGTGAGGTGGCGGGCGCTGTTAGGCGCCGTCATACCTGGCACCATCGCGCTCGCGAGATTCTCCATGATCTCGACCAGATAGCCTAGCTACCTAAATCGCATCGAATGCCACGACTCCGCGTCCAGGCGCGGTAGGTCCATCGCCAACCGCTTCGTCCCTGACGCGTCGATCACGTGGCGACCACGCCGCGCACGAAACAACCTCGTACATTCGATCGACGCCCCCGAAGCCGCAACGCGCCGCGATCGCCTCAGGCGGCATGCCGCCGCGCGAACTCCAGCTCCAGCCGACCCAGATACTGAACCACCGCGTGCGCCTCCCCATGCGGTACTGGCGCTGCCGCCGAAGTCGCCTCTCCGAGCACCGCCAGGGCGAGCACGTCCTCATCGCAGTAGTGCACGTTGAATCCACAAGTCTCCAATACGAACCGCATTGTCGCTTCTGTGAAATGATAGGTGTGGGCGTTTTGCAGGTACAATAGGAGGTCATGATCGTAGCTGGTCTCGATTGTGCGCAGTCCGGGCACCTCAATGAACAACCACCCGCCGGGCGCGATCAGCTGGCGAATCTCACTCAACGCTTCGCGCAAGTCCAAAAGATGCTCGAACACGTGCAACATGAACACCAAATCGGCACGGCCACATTCGGCCCGCAACGCCGATGCGCTGCCGTGCACGAGTTTCAGCCCGTAACGACGGCCCTCCTCCAGATATTCCGCGCCCAGATCCGCCCCAGCGACACTCTTGCCGAGTTCCGCGAAGGGCAAAAGTCCGCCCCCGGCCCCACAGCCGAGCTCGAACACCGTGTGTACATGGGGCAGAAGACGGTCCAGAACCCGCGTGAGACTCCATCCGCGAATCTGTTCGTTTTGGAATAGAGCGGCCGCATCCGGCGCGGTCGCTTTATACAAGTCGCGATAGTCCTCCCGATAGAACCGCTCCGTGGACGCAGCGGTCATCCGGGGCGATGAACGCAGCAGTCCACATCGCATACACAATAGCGTGCACACGGGGAGACCATAGCGGTCTCGATCTGCAATCTTTATGCCGCCCGGCTCACCGCAAAAGCAGCCGACCTCCTCCGTGCCATAGGTCCCGTCGCGCAGACGCTCCCGAACGCGGTCCCGCACGGCAGCCTGCGCCGGAGTGATGACCTGCCAGCTGGCGTCGGACGCCTCCAATCTTGGTGCCAAGGCCATTGCGCACCACCTACGTAGCGTATTTACTGCGCGGTGCCAGGGGCGTCCGCGGGCGGGAAACCCTTCCCCTCCGATGGCCGCGCCACCCAGAAGTCGCAACCTGTTGCTCGCCCCGCGACCGATCGAGGTTCTATCCCGGATGCCGATAGTCGCCGTCGCCGAACGACCGGAGGACCTTCAGGATGCCCATGAGGGGATGCTGCACATTGTCGCAGCGGATCTGGTTGTCGTAGACGGTGGTCCGCAGGCCACCCCGCACGGCTCCGCGCTTGCTCTCCGCGATATAGGACATGTCCACGGCGTCCACGAACTGGAGCTGGAGCATGCTCCGCATGCCTCGCACCAGCGACAGGCGATATGCCTCGGTCCGCTCGGTGTCGCCGACGGCCTTCGCTAGGCGATACGCATCGATCAGGCCCTCGATATACACTCCGGTGGCAGAAGCGTGTGGCGGGCCGAAGGCCCGCTTGGTGGCGTAGAATCGCCCCTTCGCATCGTCGTAAGTCGTGTCGTCCCACTGCTGGATGCCGAGCAACCAGTCGTTCATTTCGAACACAAAGTCGCGTAGCTCCTCGTTTTTTGTCACGCTCCATACAATGTAGTCCGCCTGAGTATGCCACGGAATGAACGCGGGATTGCGATTCTTGGCATCGAGGTGCCACGCTCTGTAGTATCGGAACGATTTCATGAAGCGATCAAGCTGGCGCTCGTCGCGATCGCGCTCATAGAGCATCGCCCACAGAAGCAGCGCCTCCCCCGGATAGAAGTTTGTATTGTCGTTTCTCCCTTTTGGCTTGAAAAAGGTCGTAAACGACCCATCCTCGTGCCACAGCGAATCGATGCTTCGGCGCAACGCGGCCTCTTGATCGGCCCATTTCTCGCGCTTGGGGTGCTCGACAAGCGCGATTGTGGCCAAACCAAGCGCCCCCAACTTGACCTTCCCGTTCCACTCGATCACCCCAAACTCGCCCTCTTTATGGTAAAATTTGCCCAAGTTGTAGTCGATGTTTTTTTCGGACAGTTCCCATGTCGCCTGGTCGTCCCGGTCCGCGGCGTACTTACCCAGGGCAACAGTCGCCATCCACTGGCGGATCATGTTGTTGGTACTCGGCGCGGATTCTTTGAGAATGGACGGCCAATACTTGTAGGTCATCCGTCCATCCGCATGTACGTGGTGACGTAGGTAGCCGGCCGCAAGCTCAGCCCAGGTCCCCATGGACTCACGGCCGACCTGCGATACGGCGACGACATCGTTGCCACGCTGGAGAAGATGCGCTACAGGCTGGTCTCCGAGCTCCACCAGCACCTGCTCGGCCTCGAAGCTGCGGTACGCCACGGACGCACTGTTGAGCGTCTCTTGCGAGAGCTTGTAGCGATCTCGAAACACCTCGCGCATGCGCTTTGCACCTCGATTGGTTGCGATCATGCGGCTCGGGCCGTAGCGCATGAGGTCGTCGCCTCTGCGGATCTCCAGCCCACGTTGCGCGCGATGGGTGCGGACGTAGCTTCTTCGCAACACCTGCTTGGAGCCCACCTTGCGAAACGAGTGGGAAAAATCGATCTGCAGGGTGTCGATGCCGTCGATCTGATCCGACGTGAGCTTTTTCTTGACGCGCGCGATCAGGTTTTGCAGCTCTTCGAGCGTGGTACCCTTTCCGTTTTGCCACAGACGCAGTTGGCGACGGCCGCCGCTTCGCGCTGCGACAAAAATAGGTTGGGCGGGCTGGCCAAAGCGCGTGGGGAAGTCGCTTAGTTCCGTGGCCTTGGTGCCCCTCCACAGCGCCTCGACCAGTTGCGCCACGCGTGGCATGTCGGCCGGTCGCAGGGGCTCGCTGACGACGGTCTCGGCCACCGCGGCGGGCTCGGAGCGACGGCTATCGTGCGGGTCGGACGACGGCCGAGACAAGACGAGGTAGCCCAAAATGAGCAACGGGAGTGCAAGGAACGACGCCTCCGCGAGCGCACGGGGGCGGGTGGACCTTTGGGGGTCCGGTGTCAAAGGGTGGGACAGGGCCATGGCGTCGACCATCGTAG
>JAZGFE010000267.1:0-10995 GCA_036479215.1 Nannocystaceae bacterium
GTGATCCAAGCGGATCACACGGCCCAGACCGGCCGCCTGCGAATGCCAGCGACCCCTTCTGGCACCCTCTTCGGATACCACGGCCAGCCCTACGGCACCGGTGAGGTCCAGCGACATGGCCTGCGGACGCGGTACATTGCAATACTCGCAGTCGTCCCCCCCCTTGCTATCCCAGCCATCCCCCGGATCTCCGTCATCGGGTAGCCCATCATCGGGTAGCCCATCATCGGGTAGCCCATCATCGGGTAGCCCATCATCGGGACCACCGCCTCCCACAACATCATCGTCCTTGCCTGGATCCAACGGCGGAAAGTACCCGTCACTCGAAGGGTTCTCTTCATCGCCGCCGTCCGCCAGGTCCGGGGCCGTGCAGGCTCCCACAACGATGGCGGTGAGACCGGCGAAGAGTACGATTCGGGGACGGTGTTGTGGATATGCCATGAGAACCTCGCGTGTTGGCCCGCGTAAGGGGGTGAACGTGAGACGAGGTTCGACGCGATAGCGAAAAACTTGACGCGCATATTACAATTATTTTCGGGTTCGTTCTTCGTACCTACCGGCACCGACCGCGCCGGACAATCTGTTGTGTCGGACCCGTATCGCAGTGGGCAACGCGAAGCCGCATGTCTTCTCTAGCGCGACCTCGCAGCGCTGCGTGTGTGGGTGCAAAGCTCCGACAGCATCGTCTCGCACATTTCGAGCCGCCGCCGGCCGACAGTCCCCTCCCCCGGCGGCAACGCCACCACCACCCGATCGCCACCTTGCAGCGCCATCCGCCCCTGCGTGGCATCGGACAATCCGACGGCCACGGCGGGATCCAAGGCGGCATGAGGCCCCAGCCGAACCACCAGTCGGCGCCCCCGCAGTTCCAAAGACAACGCCCCCAGACGCCGGCCGTAGGTCTTGCAAGACATCACTAAGCCTAGCTGCCGCGCCTCCTCCGGCATATCGCCGAAGCGGTCGTGCAGCTCCGCGAGGACATCGTGTACCTCGTCGACATCTGCTGCGGCAGAGAGCCTGCGATAGAAATCGAGACGCTGCCCCGTATCCTCGACGTAGTCATCGGGGAGAAACGCTGGCGCGTCGAATATGAGCTCCGGGTCCTGCTCCCGCGTAATGGGATCGCCGCGAAGCTCCGCGACCGCTTCCTCGAGCAAGCGCGCGTAGGCCTCGAAGCCCACCGTTTGGATACTCCCCGCCTGCCGTTTTCCCAACAGATCACCCGCACCACGTATCTCCAAGTCCTCGGCGGCAACGTTGAAGCCCGAGCCGAGTTCGCAGTGTCGCTGGATAGCTTCTAGCCGGCGCTTGGCATCATCGCTCAGCTTCTCCAACGAATGGACGAGAAGGTAGCAATGGGCCCGCAAGCGGGAACGCCCGATCCGCCCCCTCAATTGGTAGAGTTGACTCAGGCCGAAGCGGTCGGCCCTCTCGATGAACATGGTGTTCGCGCGGGGGATATCGAGTCCGCTTTCGATGATGGTCGTCGAAACCAGCACATCCGCCCGATGTTCTACGAAATCGAACATGGTCCGCTCAAGCATGTCCGATGGCATCTGACCGTGCGCCACCGAAACCCTGGCTTCGGGCACCAGGTCCCGGATCCTCAGAGCGTGCTCCTCTATGCCCAAGACCCTCGGTACGACGTAGAAAACCTGTCCTCCGCGCGCGAGCTCACGCCGGATTCCCTCCTCCAACACAGCGTCACCCGTCCGGGTGAGGTAGGTCTTCACCGCCAAGCGATTCGCAGGAGCGGTCATGATCATGCTGATCTCGCGCAACCCCAGCAACCCCATATGAAGGGTCCGTGGAATGGGTGTTGCCGTCAATGTGAGCACGTCGACCTTCGACCTCAGTTTTTTGAATCTCTCCTTTTGCCCCACGCCGAAGCGTTGTTCCTCATCCACGATCACAAGCCCGAGATCTCGAAATCGCACATCTCTACTCAAGATACGATGGGTGCCTACGACAACATCCACTGCACCACTGGCGATCCGCTCCACCACCGCCTGTCGATTTTTCGCGGTTTGAAAGCGATTGAGGCAGGCCACCTCCAACGGAAACCCACGCATTCGGTCGCAGAAGGTCAGGTAGTGCTGCTGCACCAGTACCGTGGTCGGAGCCAAGACGGCAACCTGCTTGCCCGCTGCGGCAACTCGAAATGCGGCCCTCAGCGCCACCTCGGTCTTGCCAAAACCCACGTCGCCACACACCAGCCG
This sequence comes from Nannocystaceae bacterium, assembly GCA_036479215.1. Taxonomy (GTDB): domain Bacteria; phylum Myxococcota_A; class Polyangia; order Nannocystales; family Nannocystaceae; genus FL481. The sequence continues at coordinate 2,220 of JAZGFE010000267.1, forward strand.
GTCCATGGGCCGCCCGCGACCCAGATCTCGATCCACCGCTTCGATCGCTTCGAGCTGGTCGGGGGTCTCCTCGAAGGGAAAGGTGGACTGGAACTGGGCGTACATCTCGTCGGGCTCGGGATAGGCATGACCTTCCAAAGCGTCGCGCTGGGCGTAGATTTGTAGCAGCTCCTCGGCCATCTGACGTACATCCGCGGTGACCTTGCGGGTCTTGGCGGCAAAGGTCTGCCCGCCCATCTTGTCGAGCTTGGGCTCCTTCGCCTCGGCCGAGAGGTAGCGTTCGATCTCGCTGACGCGGTACACGGGCAGGTACAGCTTCTGCTGGCCGGCGTATTCGAGATGGACAAAGTCCATCTCCTTACCCAGCAGGCGTACCAGACCGTGATACCGGGCCACACCGTGTGTGATGTGCACGACATAGTCCCCTACATGCAATAGGGAGAGGTTGCGCAAGCCCACGCCTTTGTTGCGCCGACCCCGATGCTTTCGTGTTACCCGACCGAAAATCTCGGCCTCACTCACCACCAAGAGGCGATCGTCGGGGGAGCAAAAACCATCGCTAAGGGACCCTGCGACCAGGCGAACCCGTGTCGCGCCGTGATGGGGCGGCCCCTCCCGTGCATCCACTGCCGCGCCCCGGCCCGCCTCCCCCGCGAACTCTATCGCCACACCGGGTTCGCTTCGCTGCACCTCAACACCGTGGCCGCGCAGCAACCCAGCCAGGCGCTCGGCGTGGGTCTGATTGGGCGCCACCAACCACACATCCCAAGGCGTGACGCCGTCGGGGTTGAGCCCCCGGATGTGGTCGATCAACGGTCGCAGCAGTTCTCCGCCCCGCTGACCGCGGGCCGCCTCCACGGAGGTGCGCAGCGCCACGTTGCGTTCCAGTCGGAACCGTATCAACGCTCGTCCCTCGTCGCCACCAGGCTCGTACAAATCGAGACGATCGGCCACGATCGCAGCCTGTCCCAGACGCGCCGACACGGCGCTGGACGCCACGAAAAACCGCTCCGGCGACGCGACCAGGTGATGGTCCGCGCTCGCCCGAGCGTATTGCGTTCGATGGTCCGCTTCGATGCGAACACCCAACTCGGCCAAGGCCCCCACGTCATCCACATACCAGCGCGACCGTGCGGGAAAGTACGCCCACAAAGGGACGAGCGAGCGATGAAATAGGGGCATGAGAGCCTCGATTCCGAAGAAATCCAGACCCAATGAAAGGTTCTCGATCACCTGCCGCGTCTTGCTCGTCGGGACTTCGAGATCGTCCCCGATGCGAAGCAGCGCGCGGCGTAGGTCCTGATCCGAGGTCTGGATCGTCTCTCGCGCCGGGCAGATTTGCACCATCTCCACGGGACGAAGGCTGCGCTGCGACCCCGGATCGAATCGTCTCAAGCTTTCGATCTCGTCGCCGAAAAACTCGATCCGAGTCGGGAAGCGATCTCGCGCCACGAAGACGTCCAGCACCGCCCCTCGCAGGGCGTAGGTGGCCGGATCTTCGACCACGTTCGCCTGACGATAACCGGCGTCGACGAGAAACTGGACCGCGGCCCCGCGCTCGAGGCTCTGACCCGAGCTCCATGTGCGGCAGTAGTCCCGAAACACCGCCGGAGGCACCACCATACGAGTCAGCCCGCGAGCTGTGACCACGATCAAGCGCGGCGCGGCGCCGTCGAGTCGAGACAGACACGCGAGCCGAGCCGCCACGTTGCGAGGATCGGGGGAGGCATCGGCGTAGGGCGATACATCGGCTTCGGGAAACACAACGATGGGTCCGCTGCCGTCAGCCCCGAAATCCGTGCGTTCCACCCCCAAAAAGAAAGCAGCATCTGCCGCGGTGACCTGCGCCGCGGCCAGGTCCTGAGCGACGTACACCACAGCTCCAGATGCCTCCGGGTCCATCATTGCTCGCGCAAGCACAAACCCTCGAAAACCTCCATCGGCACCCACCAAACGGGTCGGCCGATCGGTCCGGAGGGCACCGAGAACACGGGGAAGAAGCTCGAGTGGACGGATACCCATGGCGCGGAGCGGAACGGGTACCACAGCTGGTGCGACGGGGCTCGGCGCGGCGCTACTCGCGGGGAACCGCGAGGTGATCGAACCCGTCTCCCGAGGCACGGAGGGGAAGTGGAGCCCTCGCCATGAACCCAGATCGACGATGCCACCCGTTTTGCGTGACCGCTCTTTGCGCCGCGGCCCTCGCCGTGGCTGCCGCGAGTTGCGGGAGCACCGGATCGGGCGCGGGCACCTCGGATCACACGAACGGTACGGATGCGCCGGACGCCGCGGCCCGCCTGCGCCGCTTCGCCGACTGTACGGAACTGATGGCGTACATCGAGCAGCACGCTTCGGCCTTCGTTGACCCGGAATCGGGGAGCTGGACACCCTGGGGCGACGACGCCTGGGATGGGGACAACGACGAATGGGACGAGGACGAGGACGACGACGAGGAGTGGGACGCGGCGGACGGCGGTGCAGGTGGCGACGACGATGGAGATGACGACGGCAACGGAGGCAACGGAGAACTGCCCGGAAATGACGGCGGAGGCTCGAAGGCCGATGAGAGTCACTCTGGCACCAACAATCAAGAGGACGGGGTCGACGAGCCGGACTTCGTGAAGACCGATGGTGACCGCATGTTCGCGCTGGTGCGCGACCACCTCTACTACATGGATGTGAGCACCGACACCCCGAAAAAGGTCGCCGCGCTCCAACTTCCGGAGGGTGCGAGCGAGCCCCGCGAGATGTTGTTTTGGGGAGACCGCTTGTTCCTCTTTTCCGTCGAGCCCACCATCGACGAGACATGGGTCGAACCGATCTTGGCCACTCGGATCACGGAAGTCGAGATTTCCAGCGACAACAAGCTGCGTGTCGTGGCGATGCTCACCGTCACCGGAGACTATGTCAGCGCACGAGCGGTCGGATCCACCGCTCGCGTTGCCCTACGTTCCGGCCCGCGTGGGTTACCTTTCAAGCACTGGCGCGAGGTCCTAGGCGAGTGGGAGGGTGACCTGGACGACCCACACTTGGTACAAGAAGCGAAGCGCCTGACCCGTGAGTACAATTTGCGCCTCATCGAGGATTCGGAGCCGGACAACTGGCTTCCTGGGGTCAAGTTCGAAACAAGCGGGGATTCCCAAAGCGGCGCCCTCTACGGTTGCGACGCGGCCTTCTCACCTTCTATCTTCTCGGGCCTCGACGCCCTCTCGGTATTCACCATCGATCTCGCCCAGGGTCTCGGCGCGCCTCCCGACGGCATCGGCCTTTTGAGCGCAGGGGAGACCGTCTACGCTTCCACCGAAAACATGTACGTCGCTACACGAGCGCACGCCGACTCCCCTGGTGCGGCCCAAAGGGGCGTCCTCATCCACAAATTTCGTGGCGGGAACGAACCTGGAACCGAGTATCTGGGATCGGGGGAACTTCCTGGCACGTTGATGAGCCAATGGTCGATGTCCGAGTTCCGCGGTGACTTGAGGGTGGTCACGACCACAAACTACGACGAAACCTCGGTCTCAATCCTGCGGTCGCGCGATAAGATCCTAGACGTCGTGGGTTCGGTGGGTGGCATCGGTTTCGACGAGCGAGTATTCGCCGTCCGTTTCATCGGTTCGACTGGCTACGTGGTGACCTTCCGCCGGACCGACCCGCTGTACACCATCGACGTATCGGACCCCACTTCGCCGCGCGTGGTCGGCGAGCTCCAGATCAACGGCTACTCCGCCTACTTGCACCCGATGGGCGACGGCTATCTGCTCGGCGTCGGCCAAGATGGAACGGCCGACGGGGATCTGACGGGTGCACAAGTCTCGCTCTTCGATGTCTCCGATCCCAGCAATCCGCGCCGGATCCACCAGGCAAATCTCGGCAACGGCGAGAGCCCCGTCGAGTTCGACCACCGCGCTTTTCTGAGCTGGCCCGCCCGCGAGATGGTGGTCCTGCCCGTCACGCGTCACACCTCGACCGGCGTGGCGCACGAGTCTATCGCGCTGCGGGTATCCGCAGCGTCTGGTTTCAGCGAACTAGGACGGGTGAGCATGCCCCAGCCGTGGGAGGAGGCCAACGCCGACGGAGCGCGGGGGTATCGACGTTCGGTCGTGGTCGACAACGTGCTCTACTCCATGTTCGCGGGCGGACTTGTGGGCACGGATATGGACAACGGGTTCACCAAGATAAGCCAGACGAGCTTCTTGGACTGAAGTGATCCAGGCTCGCTCGTGGGCCTGAAAAAAGTGACATCGGCATACTCGCTCCCGTCGAAGGAAAGCTGACTGTCGCCGGTGGATCCGACAATTTTCCAGTAAACATCCCCGAGCGCATGGCCCTCTTCGGCGAGTCGGTGTGGACGGCGCGCCGCGACGTAGCGGTCGCCCCAAGACGCGAGATGGATGTCACCCGTGCTCTGCCCCACCCCGATTTGGGTTTGAACGGCCCCACGCCATCACCGGCACCACCGCAGCCGTCGAGCCAAAACAGAGGAACAGTAAGGCGCGCCATGTTCAAGCTACCGTGCCTCATCACGCGTCCATCTTCACACAGTCTCGCGCGTATCCGTTCGCAGCATGCACGGGGGCAACTGCGGCCCTTGGGCCCTCGCTTTCGGTCTTTCCTCCGGCCCACCGCCGTCTCGCCCGGCGCATGTGGGGCCCTGCTCGGCCTCCCAAGAATGCATGCATCGGCGCGTGCTGAGACGCGCGGGGCTCGGGGATCGTGTATCGAGCCAGGCGGCGACTGCCCCGCTACAAGAGGGCACGCCAACGACGGGGGGTGACAGCCTCCGCGGCAGCATTGTACACCCAGGCGCATGGTCCAGCTCAGTGTCAACGTGAACAAGGTCGCCACATTGAGGAATGCCCGAGGAGGAGCGCTTCCCGATCTCCTCGACGCGGTTCGGGCCGTGCTCGCGGCCGGGGGCCGTGCCATTACCATTCACCCTCGCGAAGACCAGCGGCACATCACCAAGGAAGACGTCGAGGCTATCGCCGGATTACTTGAACCGCTGCGCGACGAAGTTGAGCTGAACATCGAAGGCGACCCGCGCCCCGACCTGATGGATACGGTTCTGCGGCTGCAGCCCCACCAGTGCACCCTCGTGCCAGTGCGACCCGGCGAAGTCACAAGCCAAGCTGGATGGCCGAGTTCCACCCCGATCGATACGATGCGGCAGCTGCTACTGCGTCTGAAGGCACGCAACATTCGGGTCAGCGTCTTTGTCGATCCGGATCCGGCCGCCATCCGCTGGGCTGACGCCCTGGGTGCCCACCGCGTTGAGCTATACACCGAGCCCTACGCGAAAGCGGCAGCCAACGGCATCGAGGCCGCCCAAGCGAGCTTCCAGAACTACGCGGCGTGCGCCCGACTGGCCCACACCTTCGGCCTCGGTATCAATGCCGGCCATGACATCAACCTCGCCAACCTACAGCTTTTCTCCCGCCTACCCCACCTCGACGAAATATCGATCGGTCACGCACTCTGGTCTCGCGCAATTTTTGTGGGCCTCGACCGCGTCGTCCGAGAGTATTTGGACATCCTGGAGTAAAGTCGCCGCCTAGCCGCGGTAACGGCGAGCGCGGGTCAATAACATCCGCAATGGCGACCATAAGCTCGAATCGGGATCGCGCCCGAGGCCATCCCCGAGGTCCGCTGGAGTGTCGAACGCATCCATTTCAGCGACGAGGCCTGCGCTGAGCCCCCGCGTACCGTCACGCCACGGCTTGCGAAACTCGTAGAACAACTTGCCATTGTCGAGCTCGCTGAGTCGCTGCGTGGCGATAGCGGGGCAAGAGACTGGGGTCTCGAGGCAGTCAGCGTCGCGGTGAAGACCAGCGGCGTGCGCACCCGGCCTCAGCTCAAGATCGCCAATGCTCTTCGCGCCCTCGGGAAACGCGACATCCGATCTCTGATGGTCGAGGGGGGTGGATGCTTGCTCGGCGCCTTTGTCGCCGCGCGCTGTTTTGAGGAGTTGTATCTCTACGACGCGCCCGTCGTTCTCGGTGAAAGGCGCATACTCTTCGCGGGAGCCGGCGGCACCAAAGTGGCGGCCGCGCCGAGACTCGAGCGCATCGGGGGCAGACAACTGGGCGTGGACCGGCTCACGATTTACCGTTCAACTGGGTCTCGATCAACGAATAAACGTTGATTCGTGATAGTTTTGGCCTGTGAGCCATTCGCCGATGCGGAGCCTGGGTTGGATTGTGTGTGCAGCGTTGGTGTTGCCCGTGTGCGGTGATGACGGTGGACATGAGTCCGAGGCGGGCACGTCGGACGCCGACACAAGCGGTAGCGAAAGCGGCACCGAGAACAGCACAGGCAGTTCATCGGGAGACGGGGATGGAGACAGCGGGGACGGAGACAGCGGGGACGGATCCAGCGGAGTTGGTGATGGAGAATCGACGGGGGACGGCGATGGCGAGAGCACGGGCGACGGCGACGGCCTTCCACCGGATTGGCACGCACCCCCGTATCTGATGTGGGGAGCGCCGGACGCGATGAGCCTGTTGTGGGAAGACAAGCTCGACACCATCGGGCGGGTCGAATACGGCACCTCTGCCGACGCGCTGAACGAGAGCATGGAGGACAGCACCGCCACTCAGGTACACGAGTTCCGAATCGAGGGCCTCAGCCCGGACACGCAGTACTTCTATCGGGTGCTATCCGATGGGGACCACGCGAGCGAGGTTTACAGTTTCTGGACCGCGCCCACGCCCGGAACGAGCGCTGACTTCAGCTTCCTCGTGTGGGGGGACAACCAAAACGGCCCGGATAACTTCAGCGAGAACGTGGCGAACATGGTCGAGGACGGCGCTCGATTCATGGTGTCGACGGGGGACTGCGTACAAAACGGAACGCGAGAGGAGTACCGTAGTCAGCTCTTCGCTCCGCTGGCCCCGCTGGCGCGAAGCGTTCCCTTCCTGGTGGGGATGGGGAACCACGAACTGTACTCCGACGCCGGCGCCGACCTCTTCAACGAGTACATGGCCCAGCCGGGTGACGAGCATTGCTTCGGCTGGCGCTGGGGCAATACCTACATCCAGTTTATCGACAGCGAAGAGTCGATTTCGGTGGGCAGCGACCAGTACGCCTGCATCGTCGCGGGGCTGAGCAGTCTCGAAGCCACCAGCGCGACCTTCCGCGCGGCAGCGTTTCACAAGCCTCCGCGCATCGAATACTGGTTCGGTGGCATCATCGCCTTCATCGAGGAGATGGAAGCGCCGTGGATCCGCGAGGAACTGGAGCCCACGCTCGAATCATTGGACGTCCACATCGTCTTCAATGGCCACAACCACCTCTACGCTCACACGCCGACCACGTCGGGAGGCATCACCTGGGTGACGACCGGCGGTGCGGGCGGCATGCTCGACACCGACTCGGCGCTATGGAAGGTCGGTGATTGGCCAGAGATTGCGACTCAGGTGCACGAGTTCCACTACACGCGTGTCGATGTTGTGGACGACTCGATGACGGTGAACGCGATCGGGCTGGACGGTTCGACCCTGCACAGCTTCTCCATCAGCAATTAGCGCGCGCACGGCTCCAAACGCAGAATTGCTGATTTACGCCGCGTGCCCCCAACGCGCGAGGGTAAGACGGATAAGTTGCAACTCCGACAACCCCCAGCCTACAGAAAACGTGTCGAACCCCGCGCCTTAGGCTCAAACAGTGACCGTGCGCGAAAGGCGACTGCAGGGCGGACAGACCGGACGCGACGCTGCTGAGGTCGGGCTAAACATCGACGGCGCCGGAACCTCTCCCAAGCCGTGCGTGCGCGTGCGCGGGAGCGGATGTGGCACGCGCGGGCCACCCCCACCATCGGTCGAGCGATGTGAAGCTGGTGATCCGCTTGAGCTGTTCACGCCTTCCTTGCCACGCTGTACACGCAGACAAGGTCGACACGCGAACACGCCGCGAGATGCCCCGCCCACGGTGTCGCTGCTTTGGTTCCTTCTGTGGGCGATGGCTAGAAAACCAGACACCGTGTCGCAAACGTGGCCGTGAAGCCGCGTCGCGCAGCGTTCCTGCCTCGATTGCCTCCCCAGTTTTCAGACACGCGCGCGACCGCACGACACCGACCCAGCAATTCGCGCGCTCTACACCCGTGCGCGTTTTCCAACCACGCTCATGCTAGTTACGAGCGTCGACGACGGCTAAGCCTGTACCTAGTTGTTCGGGGACCGGTAGGGGTATTGTGGTTGCGCATGCGCTTGACAGGGCCAGGGTGGATGATAAGCTCGACTCTCGTGCAGCACGGCCAATCTTACAAGGCCAGCAGCCCATGCCACCACCGGGACGACGGATGGAAGTGTGTCGGATTTGCTCCACGCGTTCGTGGGGGTAGGAGGAGGACCTAGTATGCAAACAAACAAACAAGCAAAGCTGGCGCCGGCATGTGGGCATTTGTATTTGCCGCACTTGTGCTCGCATGCAGCACACAGTACATGGATGCTGACGACGTCAACGACAATGTGGGCCCCGTTCCCGCCGTAAACGATCTGAGTAGTGAAACTGAGTACCACGACGAGAGCGAATCATCGCCGCGTCACCAGAATGCTAGCGCTGCGCGGGAGTTCGATCTCGCGCTCGCGGTGGAGCAAAGTGGAATTTCCGAAGGAGAGCTCGATGTCGCCCTCGAATTTCACAACGCCTTTAGTCTGAAGTTCCAGGCCCAGACTTAGAAAACACCCATGATTGTGGGCACTTCGACCGATTTTGCCGATGCGGCTCTGCCTACAAAGTGATCGTCGAAAGCAGCTCAAGCGCCCGACTCTGGGACGCG
>JAZGFE010000268.1:0-13751 GCA_036479215.1 Nannocystaceae bacterium
CCGTCGACAGCGATGATGATGATGATGATGATGATGATGATGATGATGATGATGATGATGATGATGATGATGATGATGATGATGATGATGATGATGATGATGATGATGATGATGATGATGATGATGACGATGACGGCGAGATCGACTGCGGCACCATCACCGAAAGTGGCACATCCGTAGGAGACACACCGCCGGACTTCAGCGCCATGGACCAGGATGGCACCACCCAAACGCTCTACCAGTTCTGCAACCAAGCGGTTTTGCTGGTCAACGGGAAGATGTGGTGACCTGGCTGCAAAGCGGACACGACCAGTTTGGTCGCGCAAGCAACGAAATTCACCGGTCGAGATCTCGTCGGGATGAACATCCTCGCCGAGAACGCGGCTTCCTCCGATCCCAGCACAAGCGACCTCAAGGCTTGGGCAGATAGCTACGGATTCGGCGCTAACTTGTACGCCATTGACGACAGCGGCTCCACCATCTTCAACAGTCTCTACCCGGGAGCAAACGGCTGGATGGGCTCGATGATGCTCGCCGTAGGGATGGAGATCACGTTCGTCGGCGGTGGCAAGGTTGCCGACGCCGATGTGGAGGCTGTACTCCCCTAGGCCGGCCCTGGCATACACCGTGCGCCAGTTTGGACTGGGCGCACGGACACGGCGGCGTGAGCCCCACCGTGCAGGTCGACCCGTGCTTCCCGGGCAAGGACGCCACCGCTCCGAGGGCCTTGAGCGACTTCGCGGCGAAGAAGCCGCTGCAGACTGGGTCCGGACCCAGGGGGCTGCTTCACGCGATTTGGGCCAGGTACCTCATTTCCCCAACTGCAACCGCGCTGCAAACTACCAGAGGCGACCTCCGCCGCCGCCCGCAAAGCACCGTGGCCGGAACGATCGGGGAGGCGCGTTGATCAAGATCTTGCACGAGCCGGATGTGCGCCTTTCACGCGGTCTATTCGGCCCGTCGGCCGCTGATCGATCGACTCGGCTCGTGGCACCCACACTATGACAAGGCTGTCACACCATGCGCCGACACCTCCCCCGCACCCTCCTAGCCCTTCTCGCTGCCTTTGCACCCTTCGCCTGCATCGATCCCGGAGCGAGGCACGGCAGAAGATCGGACACCCGGCACACCCAACACACCCAGCACACCCAGCACACCCAGCACACCCAAGTGGGGCGCAGCCCGGAGGGCGAGATGGGAGAGAGCTGGAGGCCGACCCCCGGCGCATCTGCGCCCTGCGAGAACGTGCGGCCCGCATCACGTGCGTCTGTGGACGGGAGAGAATTCGTGAAGATGATCGCTACCAGCGTAGCTGCCATAGGCACAAGAGGAGAGGGAATCCTCGTCTCTATGCACAGCGAAACTGCCCAGTCGACTCTGCGGCTCCCCGAGCGCAGAGTCGCCTGGGTCCGTCTGACCACGAACGAGGTGGGCACCTATCGGGTATCGAGCGAAACTGCAGATCTTCTGTATTGGTCCTATGCCGCGTCCAATCGACAGCTCGATCCCGACGTATGGGTTCACGAAGGCGAGCTCAGTGGGGAGGTCCGGGTGGATGACGCGGCCTACTCCAGCGGTGAATCGGTGTGCGGCACCTTCAATCTGACCTTGACTGGTACGCGCCAGATAAGGCTCGTGGGTAGCTTTCGCCACGTGTTCGATGGGACCGCACAGATCGAGGACACCGACATTTCCTAGTCCTATTCCTATTCCTCCCCACATAATCCTTGCAATCCTACCCCGAGGCCCTCGCCCGCCTGAAACCACGAGCAAACCTGTCGATGATGGTTGTCATCAGGACCATAGCGATCAAAAATGTACTCGCACGCGACAGGTTCCAATAGCTAAAACTGGTGTGAAACGCGTTCCCCAACCCCCCACCCCGACAATGCCCAGGACAACTCCAGCGCGCACGTTTGACTCGAACTGGAAGAGGCCGTAGGTACGCCAGTCTCGACCCGCAATGGGTAAGGCCGCATAAACAAAGGTAAGCGTGCGAGAGACGATGTGCAGCGGCTCGAGACGCCGTGCCGGTATGTTGTCGACGACTTCGACGAACACGCGCGCGAGCACACCGCTCGAGTGCAACGCGATCGCCGCTACGCCCGCAAGCACACCCAACCTAAAAAAACTGGCCAGCAAGAGCACCCAAGCCACGTCCGGCATTCCCCGGAGCACCAACGCCGTCCCGCGGGCCACCACAACGCTTCCGATCCGAATCATCCGCCGCGCTCGGCCTGGATCCTCTCCCGTAAACAGGTGAGCATGGCGCTGAAATAAGATCGAGCTCGGAAACACGAGCGCAGCCGCGATCAAGCACGCCCCGACCGTACTCAAGATCCCCATGGCAACGGGTACGACCGCAGACAAGCTAGCTTCAGCGAGGGTGCCGGGGCTCAGATCAGGCCGAAGCAGCTCCCCAACCTGCTCGCCTATCCATGTCCATTCTATGCGTTGCAGCTCTGACAGCGAGCGCGCGAGACCGTCGCGCAGCCACCACAGCGATCCCGCGAGCGCCACCAACACGATGCCCAACACCTCGAGACGTCGAAGCGCGCCGATTCGGAGCCCTGCAGCCCTCTGGACGCCCATCCGCGACCCCGTGTGTTCGGCGCGCAGACGGTAGCGCAGCCAGTTCGACAGCAGGTCCACGCCGCCGGTGAGAAGGAGCAAGAAGATCAGCAATGTGACGACACGCTCGTAATTTCCGAAGGCAAATTCATCGAACAATTGTCCCCCAAGTCCCCCGCCGCCCACCACTCCGATAACCGAGGCGTTGCGTACACAACACTCGGTACGCATCAGCGTATAGGAAAGCATGGACCGTCCTGATAGGGGTTGAACGCCATAGAACAACGTGATCAACCTCCCCCCCTGTTGGGACACGGCCGCATACCGCTGAGGATCCACGCTATCCCATAGTTCGCTGTACACCTTGCCGAGCATGCCCGCCACACTGAGCCCCAACGCCAACATGCCTGTCACCGGGCCTGGGCCTGGAATCGTGAGGATCAACACCGCCCAGGCGAAGTCCGGCACGCCACGCAGCGTATCCAAGAGCATTCGACACCCCTCAAGGGCAACGCGCCGGGCCAGATGGCTGGCGAGATTCAGCAGACTACCGGTCCGTGCAACGCGTCGGGTTGTGTCGGATCCAACCATGACGATCCGGCTTGCGCCGAGCGCCAGGACGTAGCCCATGACGATGCCTAGCGCCGAGCCGAGCAAGGCGACGCTCAACGTCTGAACAGAAAGGGACGCACCTTGGAGCAGCGCCTCGTTGGATAGATCTGGCGCCCCGAATGCCCCCACAAATCGAGAGACCCGCAGCGCGGCCTGGGTTCGAGATTCCGCGTCGAGGAGCACGGACAGATCCCAATCGAGAGCCCCGACCGCTCCGGCGATCACCAACACGACAACGAGCCCACTGATGTAGGGCCGTAGCGGACGCCCCCCCGAACCACGACGCGAGTGATTCATGGCGTGGGTGTCGAGCCAGACAGGTTGAGGCCGCGGTACTCGGTCCCGTAGATGTCCGCGAGCGTCGATCGCTGCAGCTGCGAAGGCTCGCCCTGCCAAGCGAGTTCGCCCCCACGCAACGCAACGATCCGATCGAAGTGGGGACCCAATAGCTCGAGTGTATGCAGACTCACGAGCAAGCCCGACCTCCGCGCGAGCGAGGATGTCGTCAGACGCGTCACGACGTCTCGCCCCAGCCGCACATCGAGCGCGCTGGCAGGTTCGTCCGCCAACACGAGCGCGGGCTCCTGGACCAGCAGGCGGGCGATGGCGACCCGCTGCTGCTCGCCACCCGAAAGCGTATCGGGATAGTCCCACAACCGATCCGCCAGCTCCACCTGATCCAGCGCCGCGCGAATTCGGTCGACGTCCTGCGGCCAAACCAAGGACCACAGCGCACGGATTCGACCCCAGTGACCCACGCGCCCCAATCCCACATTGTGTACGACCCGAAGCTGGGGGACCAAGTTGTCCGACTGGTGCAAAAAACCAACGCGCCGCCGCAACCGCCGCAGTTGCCGCCCGGACAACGTTGCCGTGTCCTGGCCCAAGGTGCGCACCACCCCCTCGGTGGGAGGCAGCGCTGCAGCGATCAGTCGCAACAACGTGGTCTTTCCCGCACCCGACGGCCCCAGCAACGCAACCCTCTCGCCCCTAGCGATACTGAACGACACATCGCGCAAGACTTGGCTCGCCCCGAACCGATGGCAGACCTTGTCCAAGACCACCGCAGCATCCGATGGAATCTGCGCGCCCCCGACCAACTCACAATTTTCTTGCCGCGACATGGTCACTGGCCGGACTACTTGAGAACACCTTTGCGCTCAAGCTCATCCAAGACACCTCGAATACCGTCCCACGCTTTGGGGTCTGCTCGCACGAACGTACGCGCGCCGAAAGCCTCGAGCACCGTCGCATGTGCGCTGTTCCGTACGTCGAGAGCTACGAGAGCCCCACGAAGTTGGGCAATCGTGTCGGCGCCAAGCCTTCGGTGCGCAACCATGACGTAGTCCACATACTCCGGCGTCACGTAGATCACCGGCGCGTCCAGCTTGCTCTGATCATCCGCACGCTCCCACGTGGTGTAGTTGAGCGCCCCCAGGTCCGAGGCCCCCGAGGCGACCGCACGCAGCGTCGCGCTATGCCCCCCCTTGAGTTGAAACGCCGCTGGAGACTTCAGGTCCGTCTCCGGGTCGATATCCACGTCGTCACGTTGCATGAAATAGCGGGGCATGATGTGCCCCGAGGTTGAGTTTTTGGACCCGAAGGTCAACGTCATCCGTGCGAAGTCCGGTTTCATCGCCGCCAACTCCGGCAACGGCATCGGCGTGCGGTCCGGCGAGACGGCCTTAAATACGCCGTTCGCAACGTGTTGCCGTTGAGCCACGAAGTAGGTCTTGAAATGGAGATCCGCCGCGCGTGTCGCCACGAAATCCACCTGACCACCGGTCCGCTGTTCAGCCTGAACCGCCGTCACACCGCCGAGCCATACCAAGTCGACCTTGTTGGCCGCGAGAGCCGTCACAGCTGCGGTGTAGTCCGGCACGTGCACATACTCGACCTCGCGTCCGAGCTCCGCCGACAAGTACCCCGATACTGCAGCATAGAGCTTGCTGAGTTTGTCCTTGTCCGAGTCGGGAACGCCCGAGAAACGCAGCGGTGGGCGAGGCTCGCTAGATTCGATCTGTTTCTCGGCCGCACGCCCGTTGCGGCTTCCGCTGTCTTTGCCGGCTGCCGCTGCCGGGAGCTGCTGCCCCGCTCGGTCCCCGGCCGCGGACGTCGGCCGGCCACCCTCGCCGGTCCCCGTCGCCGAACCCGAGCCGCCACAGCCTTGTCCCCCCCCCCATAGCACCGTCGTGAGGGCCACTGCACGGACACGGAATACGGCTCGAGCCAGTTGTCGCATATGCGGAGGCTAGTGTGCGGGCAACCCCCAACGCAATGCCCAAACGCCACGCCGTGCGCCCCTAGCCCGGAACACGACACGATCCATCGAATGCCCCGATATCGTTCACCTCTTGCATGCTCTTCTTCGATGCCGATGGTGGCGCGCCGGCACCCCCAGCACGCGCAAGGGGGCCCCCTCCTCACCCTCGGCCCATGAGATCACCCGGCCCACCGCGTACTGCGCTCAACTCACCGCGCGCAGCGTGTCCACGCCGGGAGGTACCTCCGGGGAGATGCCAGCCGCGTGGCGCCCCTCCCCCTCCAGTTCGTTGAACACATAGTCACGCTGCAGCGGAAAGTTCCAAGCCAGATAGACGGCTGCGCGCACAACCAGCCAGGCGATCCGATACTCGGCTGAGGGAACCAGCAACAAGATCATCACGCCACCGGCGTTGAGCCCGGCAGAGGTCGAGCTCACAAAGGCGTAACGCAAACCCTGCCGCAGGGGCGCCGCGCGGCTCCCGAATACCCAAACGCGATTGATCGAGAAGTTGATCAAGGCACCCACGAGACAGCCGATCACAGTCGCGCTCCCCACACCGAAACGACCCGTGCTCACGAGCCAGTAGAACACGACAAAATCCACCGACGTCGCCACCACTGCTGCGGCGATGTTGCGCACAAGGCTGCCCCGAGACACGGAAATCCATCCGCGAAAGGGCGCCGTTTCCAACTCGTGCAACCCGTAAATGAGCCTTCGAATCGAGGTCATCTGTGTGGTGATCGCAAGCAAGACCAACGCACCGATGGCGAGTCGATGATCAGGGCGAGGATTCGTAGGATCGAGGATCGCTTCCACGATCGGGCTGAGCGCCACAGCGACCCCCAACAGCAGGATCCGCTCCGCTCGCTGCATCAGGCCAACTTGGATGTCCACGCCCAACGCTTCTCCCTTCGCACGAATGTACGAGGTAACCTGCGAGCCTAGCAACGTAGCGAGCACCACGATCAACACCCACTCATGGCGGTAGAACCAGGCCAACCCGACCAATACGATGCCGTCGGAGTAGCGGTCGAGCACCGAGTCGAGCATGTTCCCCGCCGCGCTCGCCCTGCCTCGTTGCCGGGCCACACGTCCGTCTAGAAAGTCACAGATACCGCCCGCGATGAACAGCCACCCGCCCAACGAGAATCGGCCCATCGCCAGGGCCACAGCTGCGCCCACCGACAAGAGCAAGGACAAGGTGGTGATCGCCGTTGCGGGCACACCGGATCGAAATACCAGATACCACACTGGCCGCATGACCCAGGCGAAATACAACCGTAACCACAACCCGGTGATAAACGTACGACTGCGCTTCTCTAGCTCCGCGTCTCGATACGGACCCGAAATCGCAACACGCACGCCATAGGCCACCATGCCGCCCACGAAGTAGGCGGCCAGAATCAGGCCAGGCGCCAACGCCGACCAAATCCGCTGACTGGGGTCGAGCTGCCCCCGCGCGACATCGAAAACAGTCTCCATCCCGCAGCTATCCTAGCGCACCCGCTGCCTCACGCAGCTTTTTCACGCCGACGGTCGGCTGCCCAACCGGAACCGCCGTGTGTGACATTCGTCCACAACACCCGACCACAACCGCCCTGCACAACCCTGCACCCGTGCAACCGCTAGTTCGCGGCATCCATCAGCCGCTGCAGGCGGTCGGCATGTCCCGCCGCGGGCCGATCTCGAAACCGTGCACGGAGCCCCGCGATGACCCGCCCCACCTCCACTCGGGTCAGCATCCCGTACTTGAGACCCGCATACCCTCGGTCGAAGGCGAACTGCGCGGCGCCAGGGTAGCCGTTGGCGAGACGGGTCATCACGGCGAGGCCCTGCTCCCCGCGACCGCTTTCGAAATACGCCCGAGCGAGAAGTGCGACGATCTGGGGCTCCAACGCGCCGAGTGGCACGCCAGCGAGGGCCTGCACAACCGCGTCGTAGTCCCGGTTGTTGAATGCCGCCTGCGCCAGATACACAACGGCCGTGCGACGCCGCGCCTCGGTGCGAGCATCCGTGCGTGCCAAGTCAAACTCGCGCTGGGCGGCTGTGTAGTCCCCCTCGGACAGCGCTTCCTTGCCAAGGAAAAGATGCGCCAGCTGGCTGCGACCCATCATCTCGCGCTCCACAAACGCCGCGTTCGGACGCCAAGGGCGAGTCTGGGTAAGCGAGAGTTGTCCTATGATTTCGGCGAAAACCAAAATCGCCGCGGTCAGAGCCAGCTTGCGTTTGATCGGCGTGTCCAGCAGGCGCATCACGATGGAGTCGCCTCGCGCCTGGGCTGACATCAGGGCCGCCACCCGACCGCGTACGCCAACGATATACACCAGCACATAGACCACCGTCGCAAGCAGCACACCCGCCAACTCATCGACAACATAGTGCTCCCCGCCGTAGGTCA
Organism: Nannocystaceae bacterium; assembly: GCA_036479215.1. Classification (GTDB taxonomy): domain Bacteria; phylum Myxococcota_A; class Polyangia; order Nannocystales; family Nannocystaceae; genus FL481. The sequence continues at coordinate 7,848 of JAZGFE010000268.1, forward strand.
GCGAGAACAACATCGCCCCAAAGTAGAGGAGGATAGGCGCGGCTCGCAGTCGCCAGCAGCGCAGGGCGACAAGGCAGATGAAAGCCGGGAACGCGGTGTGCAGCGAGGGCATCGCCGCCACAGGATTCGTATCGAGGGCTTGCCGGAGCGTGGGCGTGGCGGTGTTGTACACGTAGCCGTACACGCGATGAATCTCCGGGAGCACGCCGAAGTCTCGGGCTGCCATCCAAGGAGGCACGGTTGGGACGATGAGATAGCCCAACAAGCCACCGCCCATCACGAGCAGCAGCCCGACCTTGAAGTCTTCGAACGCGTCGCGCCGCAGGTACCAGATGCCAAGCCCGAAGAGAAGAAAAAACAAGAAATGCGAGCCATGGACCACCGTCATGGCCTTGTCGAGCCGGGTTAGCTCGCCGGGCACGAGGAACACTTGTTGAAACCACACAGGTCCGATCCGCCCGCCCAACAGGACTCGCTCCAAGTCGATGACGTAGTGCATATACACGGTCATGTCGAGGGTCACGATGGTGTAGTAGATATACCCCCGAAACGCGTCGAAGAGCACAAGCAAACTGAGGTACACCGCCCACTGATGGACGAAAGGACGCAACCGACCGGTGGCCAACGCGAGCACAACGACGGCCGGCACAACCGTGGTCTTGGTCACGAACGTGAATCGACCCGTAATCGCCAAAACGAACAGCACGACCACATAGGCCCCAATCCCGCCGAGTACGATCCGCCGAGTACGGGAGTCGAGCGCTCGTTCTTCTTGTTCGGTCATCTGGGTCTACCCACAGTTTGCTCCCCCTACCCGGCTAGCGGGGCCAGCATGCAGCCCGCCATCAAGCCCGCCGCTACATCATCGCCCATCACGCCCCATGCCCCCGACACGTGTCGGTCGATCCAGTTGACGGGCCAAGGCTTGAGGATATCGAACAACCGAAACGCGACAAACCCACAAAGGTACCAGCCCCAAGTCGCCGGTACGCAGGCGAGCGCGATGAGGCAACCAACGAATTCGTCGACCACGATCTCTTGCGGGTCGCTCGCTCTCCGCGGACCGAGGTATACCGACACCTGCCACGCGGCCAGACAGGTCACGGCGGCAAGCGCCACGACCCACGCGGTGGTGGTGAGATCGTGGAACAACAGCGCTACCGGCAAAGCGAACAGTGCGCCACAGGTGCCGGGCGCAACTGCTGAATGGCCCGCCGGGCCCATCGTCACGACCCAGCCGGCCACCCGACTACGAAACCGCGGTGCCTCAGCCATCATGTTCCGCCATATGGGTCAACGGTTCTTCGCCCGCCATCGTACGCAGGGTATTTTTGAGCCGAAGGTGCTGAAGAAACAGATCGTGTTCGGGAACGTGGCCCTGCGCCACGTGTGGGCTCTTAAAATAGAACGCAAGCCACTCCTGAATGCCGCGCTGCCCCGCTCGTGCCGACAAGTCCAACAGCAAGGCCACGTCCAACACGATCGGCGCCGCCAGTATCGAATCGCGGCATAGGAAGTCGATCTTGATCTGCATCGGATACCCCAACCATCCGACGAGATCGATATTGTCCCATCCTTCTTTTTCGTCGCCGCGCGGTGGGTAGTAGTTGATCCGAACTTTGTGGTACAAGTCTCCGTATAGACTGGGATAGAGATCGGGCTGAAGTATGCTATCGAGCACGCTGGTTTTTGTGGCCTCCTTGGCTTGAAAACTCTGGGGGTCGTCGAGTACTTCCCCATCTCGGTTGCCCAAGATATTGGTCGAGAACCACCCACGAATACCCAGCATACGGGCCTTGAATCCGGGAGCCAGGACTGTTTTCATCAATGTCTGGCCCGTTTTGAAATCCTTGCCCGCAACAGGCACCCCCCGCGTCCGAGCGAGCTGCTCGAGTGCCGGAACGTCTACGGAAAGATTCGGGGCCCCATTGGCGTGGGGAACACCTTCCATCACCGCCGCGTACGCATAGAGCTGGGACGGCGAGATGGCCGGATCGCTGCGTGCAAGCCCATGCTCGAAGGCCTCCAGCGTTTGGTGACACGCTGCTGGATGAAGATAGATCTCGGTGGATCCACACCAGACCATCACGGCACGTGAGGCTCCGGTAGCCGCGAGCTGCTCCCGGATATCGTGTCGCAACGCCTCCGCCAAGTCCCGCTTGTTGGCCCCGGACTTCACATGCGACCCTTCGAGGCGCTTGACATAGTAGTTGTCAAACACCGCCGGCATCGGCACCACCGCCTCGAGAAACTTGCGCTGTTCGTCGAGGTGAGCCGGGGACAACACCGCGGCGCGGCAAGCTGCCTGATACGCATTGTCCTCGCGGATATCCCACGTGGCGAAGGTCAGGTCGCTGAGGTCAGCCAGATCGACGAGGTCCGAGATCTGGGGATTGCGCTGCTCCGAGCGCGGCCCCAGCCGAATGGTCTGCATCTGAGTCAGCGATCCTATCGGCTCGGCCGAGCCGCGACGCACCGCTTCTACTCCGGCCATGAATGTGGTGGCCACGGCCCCCATTCCCGGAAGCAGCACCAACAACTTGCCCTGCGCCGGCCTGATCATGATCGTCCTCGAAGTAAAACTCGATCCATGGGGACGCGTAGCACGGGCACGCCAACGCCTCCATCGTGGAACGTTGGAGCGGCGGATGGGTCCGGCTGGCCAACACGCCGCGCCATTTCCGCGTCCTCGCCAGTAGAAGCAACAGGCGTTCCTTCGGAGCGAAGCTGCCCCTCCAGCTGCCCCTCCAGCTGCCCTCCCCGCGCCGCACTCACCTCACCACCTCGGCGCCCTGCACAGACCCACCGCGAGCGTGCGCGGACGAGCGCCTCGCGTGCGACAGCCTCCTTGATGCTCGTGCGGACCACCGACCAAAGTGCCGCGACCTGCTTGCACGACTACCGACCAGGATGCGGCGACCTCCTGGGAAGAGATCCGATCATTCGCAGGTCAAGCAAGGGCACGATCACCCGTCCGAACAATGCCCGTGGGGGCGCCGCTCGGGCCAAGGCCGCCAGTGAGACGGCGCTTGCGACCTCGGCAGCGGCCACCCGACGGCACGTGTCGCCGCGTGCCAACGCAGCCTGCAGAAGATGGGCGATCTGATCCGGTGGGACCCACAGGGCCAGACGGGTGGCGCCGATCCTCTCGACCACATCTTCGTGACGGATCAAGTGTTCGTCGACCGCGGCGACAAGCAGCGAGGCTACGATCCGACGCAGTGCCAGGTCGCCACCGCCGATCCGCCTCCATGCTCCATGATCCGAAGCGAAACGCCATAGATTGGGGCCGTCGAGGTGGCGCACGCAATCGGCGGGCGTGAGCAACTGCAAGAGCAGGTCCGGCGTCGCATCGCCTTCTGCGAATGCCGTTTCAAGCAGCCGCGCGGTCTCTTCCGGGCCCATGCTGGCCGCCTTCTCCTCGGTGAGCCCGGCGACCACCGCAAGGACCGCCACCCGCAACCGTGGAACGCCCCCGACCACGCGGCCGATGACCCCGGGAGGAAAGAAATGTAAGAGATCTGCGGCGCTACGGAGTCCCCGCCCTAGCACGTGCTCGAGCAAGAGGAGCAAGAAACGGAGTTCAGCGGTCTCGAGCGCCGAACTCCACCCCGACGCGAATCGCCGGCGAGAACGTTCACGGCGACGCAGACCCATGCGCCACGAGGATCGTCCGCCGGGACATGTGAGTCAAGATCCGCTCAGTCGGCCGGGTGAGATGTCGTTCGTCGTGCTTCGCGCACGGCGGCCGGATCTGGAATGCGCTGCCGCAGTCGGTCTGGCGCGTGGCGCTTGGCCCACCCCACGACCTTCGCTGCGGCCTCACGATGGCCACGCGACACGAGCAGTGCGCTGGTACCGAACAAGAGATCGAAAGGGGGCATGATGCTGTGCGCTTGTATCCCCGACAGGAAGCGATCGAGCTCCTCTGGCGCCCCGCTCGGAGCGTTGGCGTAGGTCATGATCGACACAAAGGGATGCGGATCTCTGAGTCCCTGGGCCCGCCACGAAGCGGCGCGGCCACGGTCGTGTTTCATCAGGCCGTAGAGCGCTTCGAAACGCATCTGCGGTTCGGCGTCGGCGACGAAGGTCTGCAACACCGAACGCGCCCCCGGATCCGCCGGCTGGTCCTGGAGGTAGCGCAATGCCGAGAGGTGCACGAAACGCCCCACCGAGGGATCATGCAAGATCGCCACCAGTCGATCCACTACCGGCTTGCCCTCCCGCGCCATCGAAAACGCCTCGACCCAGGGCCGGACCTTCGTGGCCTCCACACAGTTCCAGTCTTCGAGTGCCGCCAACGCCCACCTCGCGTCCTTGCCGGCATGGCAAGTGGTGCACCCGTTCACATTGCCGAACTCGATCGACTCGCGCGGACGCGGTGTGGAGATGGAGTGATCGGAAGTTCTGTGCACAATTTTCGGGTCGTCTTGGATCCACGAGAAGCTCATGTGGCAATCGATGCAACGCACCTCCGCCCCGTGATGGGAATGGGACGACAACGCCGCTTCTCCGAGATACTTGGGGTGGCAAACGGTGCACTGCCGGTCGCTGTGCTCCCCCTTCGCCGAACGCCCGGCGAGGTCGCGCGGTGCCGCACCGTGGGGTGTGTGACAAGCGGAACAGCCCATCTCTGCCCGCAAGTAGCACGGGCCCACCATGTGACCCGCGTACTGATAGCTGACACCGCGCTGGGTGCCGTCCGTCCGAAACATCGGGTCGGCCAAGGTCATGAAATAGGTATCCGGGATGTTCGGGCGCTGACCCGCGACCTGCAGCGGCAAGTGGGCACCGTGGCACTTCCCGCACAGATTCACGTCCGCGGTCTTTCCGATGGCCCGCAAGTCCACGTAGCTCGTGTCTCGCTCCCCGGCCCGCCGGGCGTCGACATGCCGGCGCCCCGGACCATGGCACGATTCGCAATTTACCGAGAGGTCGACCCATGTGGTCTCCGGCCGCTGATTTTCGTAGCTCACGCGGACCTGACTGAGATGGCAGTCGAAACAACCATGTGCGAGCAACTCCGCATCCTTCCAGAATCTATCGCTCTGTGGATCGACCGAACCTGGAACATATGCGCTGCTCTCGATCCACGATTGGGTCGGCGTGAGCCATATCAGCGGAAGCACTGCATATCCGGTGGCCGTTTTGGCGAGATACACTTGGTGCTGCCGCCCCGAGGCGAGCACCAAGTCGACCTCCTGACGCTCCTGCCCCCTGGGACCACGCAGCACCATGACGTACGCCCCATCCTCCACAAGAGGCGTCACGCTTCCGCCGGGAACGGCGATCGTCGCGCCCGAAAAATCGCCGATCACCGAACCGCCGCCCGGCCGCATCATGGCGCGCCCGTGGGGTGATGCCGCCCATTCGCGGTAGATGGAGACGTGACAACCGCCACAAACTTCCGCGCCCGTGTAGTCCGCTCGGTCGCGGCGTCGCGGGAAGTAGTCCTCCGCACCGATTTCACCGACCCCCGCTCCCGATGCCGAAACGTCGAGGAGGCGACGGGTCGCCGGCCCAGACGTGGTGGAAGCTCCCACATGCTGACCTGCGACGGCGCCTGCGGTCTTGCCTTTGGGCGACGTCGACTTGCAGCCGACGATCGTCGCGCACGCGAGCGAGATGCACACCCATGTCAACCCACGCAGCGACCCAAGCTGAAGCGAGACCCCACACGCCCGCCGAAACACATACACACGCGCCGCGATGGAGATCCGGGCTGCGGCGATCATGGACGGGTTGTCTGCATCGCGCACTCGAGCCACGCCTCCCATACTAGCCCTAGAACAAGCGCAAAAAAAATCTGAATACTGTGAATTTACCTGAAAGTCCCCTTGTTCGTGTAGTTATGAGCAACAGCGAACACGCGCAACCGAGCGCAAAAGGCACTTTCAGGTGAAC
>JAZGFE010000269.1:0-14000 GCA_036479215.1 Nannocystaceae bacterium
AGCATCCCCAACAATCCGACCCAGCCAGAGCGAGGCTACCGCCGTCGCCGGGGGATCTGCGTCCACGCCTCGCGCACATCGAGCCGATCATAGTCTCTCCTCCCTATCGCTTGTTTTAGGCCTAGCCTGCGCCGTGGGAGATGGTGCAAGGTGGAAGTTTTGCACCAGATCGCACGCTTCCTCTTCGTGCTACCATCGAACCGACGATGGAGAAACGCAGGAAACTGGCAGGCAAGTGTTGTTACTCGCGTCGGGAAGCGTTGCGCTGAGTTGTGGAGGGGCCTTACCTCGGGCAACCTCATCGCGCCACCGATACTGTTGCAACAGCTTCAGCTGTTGCTTTTGCTCTTCGATCGCGTCTTGGGCGACTGGCTCGCCTACGCCGACAAGTTGGTCGTCCGTGTTCATCGCCTGGCCTGTCCAGGAACCTTCTCCGGAGCTGTACGGGAGCGGGGGCATGTCTCATGAGAAGTCGAACGGATACGATTCACTCGTTCGGACCCCGATGGAGAAGTGCCCCGACACGGATGCGGTCGTTGTTCGGCCGAGGATATGCGTCATATGCGCCGCCCTTGGCGGCTATCTTGCGCGAGGGCTCCGCATCGCGCTCCTTGGGCGCCCCTCCCCGCCGTCGAAAGGAGCAGCGGATAGGGCGCCACCGGTGCACCAAGCTGGCCCGAAGACAGTCGCCTGCGGGTGCGAGCTTGCGGGCGCGAGCAGGTAGGCAGTCGCTTGCGGGCGCCCACTTGCGGGTGCGACGGAGAGCTACCGCCGAGATGATGCGCCGCTGCGCACGCCGGGAGGCAAGCGCATCTACACTTGGGGAAATTTCGGCGCGGTCCTAATTGTTATAGACGAGACGGTGCCCCACCCCGTCGTGCCCCATGCTCCCCGCCGCTTCTCTCGCTTTCTCCGCTTTCCTCGCGGCCACACCGGTCGCGGTGGATGTCGAAGCGTTGGAGGTGGCCGGCATGGATACGGCAGCCCTCGATGATCTCTATGGTCATCTGGTGGTCCGACTGTTGGAGTCAGGATACAGCGTGGGTGCGGAAGCGGATGCAACCTTGCGATTGCAGATCGACCGACTCGGTGACCACTACGAGGTCACGGTGCTTGGCGACGGCGTTCGTCACTCGCGTTCTACGCGGCCCGCCACGCCGGAGGTGGAGCGGCTTGAGCTGCAGCATCGTGCGCTAGAGGTGTTGCGCTTGGTTGCGGAGGATGGGGATGCGGAGGAGCTCGACACTGTGGACGCTCTGCACATGCGAGATGTGGCCGTGGAGTTCGACGAGCGCGTGGAGGTTGCCACGGCGGCGGATCTGTATGGAACGATCGTGGTCGGGTTGCTGCGCGGCGACCTGCGTGTCGTCCCCATGGGCAGCACGGCCGCGTGGCGGGTGTGCGTACGGGTCGAGGAGGACGGCGAGATCTCGGTGGGGAGGGTCGACGGTGCGTTCGATTGTTCCCATTCGGCGACCGTCCGCACCGACTTGGAGGGTCTGGAGACGCATGTGGCCGCGATGCGTGGCGGCAGCGGCCTCGAATCGGGTCGAGCGGCCGGCGGCGTCGGAGAGGCTTCGTTGGCGGCGAACGGGGTAGAGAGAGGCGTGGTGACGCGAACCGCATCGTCGCCGAGGCCTCCTTCACTGCGGTTGGAGGCCGGAGTCGGAGCGCTGCTGCGTTCGGGTGGAACCGATGGCTGGGTGCGAGTTGGCGCCCGGGGCTTGGCTCGAGCAGGATTTGGGGGTGCAGTTCTTGTCGCCCTCGCGCCGTCGCGGGCAGGCGCGGCCCGGTTCTTCTCGACCTATCTCGAGGCGGGTCCCGTATGGGGTCGCCGGTTGGGGTCCCGTGGTGAGCTCTCGGTGGGTCTTCTCGGCGGAATATTGCTGCATCGGTGGCGAGGTTTGCCGGCAACGGTGACGGGCGAGGCGGGCAGTTGGTCCCCGAGTGCCGAGGTAGCGATGGACTACGGATGGCGCGTGGCTCGTTCGGTTGTCGTGGCATTGGGGGTGGCTCCGGGCATGTCCCTCGATGGGCAGGATCATACCGATGACAACCAAGAAGTTATCTGGCAGCGTGGCGCCTTGCGATTGGGATTTTCGCTCAGCGCCCACTACGTTTGGGGGGAGACATGAGCCCGCCACTGCATGTCGTGCAAGGGCAGCGCGAGCAAGGGAACGCCGGCGCCAGCAAGGTCAAACCACCGAAGTACCTACCCTATGCTGCCGACAGGCCCATCGGAGAGTTGGTCGACGGGATGTATCGTCATTTTCACGTGATGGTGTTCCATCTGGCGCTGAGGTACGGACAGGGGAATCGCGCTTGGGCGGAGGATACCACTCAAGATGTCTTTATCCGGCTCTTCAAGCATGCGCGGCGAGTCAACGAAATGGAAAACGTTGCAGGATGGTTCTACCGGGTCACGACGAACCTTTGCCTCAACCGCCTGCGTCGCGATCGTTTCCTCACCGCTGCGCCGATTCGACTGTTCCTACAGCAGAGCCGAACCCGGCCGCCCACCCCCGAGGAACTCGGACTCGTACAGGACGATCTCCGCCGGGTGTTCGAGGTGGTCAACGCCATGCCGAGTAAGGCACGCGCCTGTTTCTATATGTATCATTGTGACGGAAAACGTCAGGTCGAGATCGCGGAGATCATCGGGCATTCCACAAGCTATGTATGCAAGCTGATCCAACGCGTGGAGACGGAAATCCACGCCGCGGACCAGCGGGAGGAAGAAAGAAATGGGTAGCGATCTAGCCCAGCGTATTCGGAGCATCGACGTTCAGCTTGGTGCTGTGGAACTTTCACCGGCTGCCCGTGCCCGCATCCGCAACCAAATAGCGACGGAGGGCGAGCGTTTCGAGCGTGGCCGTGTGTCGCCGCGAGCTTGGAGCGCCGTCGCGTTTGCCGGCGGTGGGGCTGCTTGCGTATTGTTATTGTGGGGTGCGAGTGAGATCCTCGACCCCGCGGGGACGAGCGTGTCCGAGCTTCGAGCGGTCCAGACGGAGGAGGGGGTCGAGGGGGCCGCGGCGGCCGAGGGGGCCGAGGGGGCCGCATACGCGCTCCGCGAGGTAGGGGGCCGGTGTCGGATCGAACGTGAGGGGGATGTGCTCGGGGTCACGCGCGACTGTTACCTGCGCATGGACACGCTCGGCGTGGACGTGCGGGTGATGCGAAGTGGGTCTCTCGTGGAAAGTGAACAAGGATTGCGGGTGCGTGACGGCTGGATGATGTTTGAGGTTGAGGAGGTTCAAAAGGGCGCACTTCCCGTCGTCGTGCAAGTCCCGGCGGGAGCGATCGCGGTGTTGGGCACACAGTTCTCGGTCTTTGCCGACGCGAGCCGCGGCCACGTGGACCTCATAGAAGGGAGTATCCAGTTTACCGACGGACTCGGTCAGGTGACCTTGATCGAGCCGGGCGAGCGGGTGACCTGGCGGTCCAGTGATGCGGGTGCAACATGGATCACCTCTGTAGATAGGGCCTTGGACCCGACCAAGGTGGTCTCGCGCGATCTGGAGGCGACGGCCGTCGAGTCCCGTGCCGCGACGCGACAGCCCTCGGTGGGCGCATCCGCGAACGCTCAGCGGCGGCGCCCGTCGAGTGGCCAAGCCTCAAGTGGCGCCACAAACGGCGCACGCAAGCGGCAGGAAACACAGGGGTATCCTGCATGGCTTGCAGAGGCTCTGGTCGATGTGCAGCGATTGCGTGCAGTACGCCGCTATCGTGAGGCGCTCAGGGTGTTGGAGCGCACCCGCCGAAAGGTGCGGGATGCGAAGGTGGCGGAGGTGCTAGCATACGAGGCTGGAACCTTGCTGGAGTCCCTGGGTGACACCAAGGCGGCTTGCGAGCATTGGCATGCACACACCCGCGACTACCCAAACGGACGCTATCTGCACGAGATCCGCCTCCGGCTCGCGCGGTCGGAATGCCGTCCCGAGGGCGCTTCGCACTAGCAGCCAAGGAGGAGCGGGCCTCCGGTCGGGTGCGTATCCTCCGGGCCGTCTGAGTCTCCTTGTCGCGGCCTGGACGGCGCTCGGCTGTGGAACGCAAACTTTCGTCCATGAACCGATGCACGAAGTGGGGGACGACGCCGCCGACACGGACCTGGATGCCGAGTGCCCGGTGGATCGACGCAGCAAATGTCTGCTCCAAGATAACGATGATTGTGACGGCTATCCATCGGGCAGCGAGGGCTGGGGCCATCGGGTCGGGGAGCGATTGCGTAATTTTACCCTCTACGACTGCAACGGCGTCGAGCGGGAGCTCGCGGAACTTCTGCGGGAGCAAGATGGCCCCGTCTGCGCGTGCTACGACGGCGCGATCTTGATCGACTTCGGAGCCGGCTACTGTGAATCCTGCATGGAGGAGTCCGTGGAGATCGCCCTCGTTCACCACGAGTGGCGTAAGAAGGGGGTCCGCGTACTCAACGTGATCGTCGGGGACGATGTATGGGGCGACGCGAGTGAGGGGTTGTGCGCGGCTTGGGCAAACGGCGAGTTTGGCGATGAAATCGATCTCGAAGAGGAGGTCCCGCTCCCGTTTCCGGTGTGGTTCGGCATGGAGACGGACGTTGCCGATTTTAAGCCGCTGGACGTCAGCTGGTCGGAGGGTGACCAAGTTGATCCCGGCTTGCCGCTACGGGTCTTGCTCGATGCAAACGCGAATATTCGGGAGATCCCCCAGGGAGACCTGCCCAAAGGTCAACTCGAGGAGAGGCTGATGACCATTCTCGACGATCCTTTTTGGCAGGATCGCGAGATGGAGTAGAACCCCGCCTCGGGGGGCGCTGGGTCGTGTGCGGACCTGGTGGTGTGGCAGCCAGACGAACGCAGACTGCGACGTGGTCCGCGGGCGAATCGCTCGACGTGGGCTAGTTACCGAGTACGATTCGTCTCGCCCCGTGCCGCTTGAGCCAGGCCGCGACACGCTCGCTTTGGTCGCCGGCTAAGACGACATGGCTCGAGTCCACATATCCGCCACAGGCCAAGGCGACACGTAGCTGTTTGGCGGTCACCTCGAGATCGCATTCGTTCGCGTCGATGCCTCGGATCACGGTGACCGTCTTCCCACCGTGGCCTTTGCGTTCGCGTTGGATGACGACGGTGTCCGAAAATGGCGCTCGCGTGTGGGGCCGGGATGGGACCCCAGTTGGCGACGCGCAGGGGTCTAGCGGGGGTCGCTCTTGGGGGTTCGTCTCGTCGGGGCCCGGTAGTTGCTCGCTCAACTGAAGCAGGGCGGCGAAAGGATTGTTTCGCGGCTCCTCCGGGGATGGCGACGCCTTTTGCCTGCTTCGTTTTCCCATGGTCGAGTCCATGTTCGCGAATGTGTGCCGCGACGCAAGAGAAACCGGATCGTGGAACACCGTGGCGCGTGCAGCATGCCAGACTTCGCATGTGGGGGGCGAAAGACTGCATGCCGCCTGATCCCGTGCCACGGTACACATTCATCGACCGCGCACACCACGCGTACCGCGTATTTCATCTTGTCGTGCATGTCGGTCGACTCCTGTGGATCGACCTGTGTCGGCGGGCGTCGTGTCGTCGCGGAGGTTCAGCTACGACTCAACTTGCGGTTCGAGCCAGGCGCCCAGCCCCACCTCTCCCGAGCGTGACGCATCGGCGACGTGGTGCATCACCTCCAGCGTGGAGCCGTAGTTTCGCTCTCGCTTCAAAGCCCAGCGCCGTCTTGACTCGTAGCGCCTCGTCCCCGTCGGATCTCCTCGCATGAGGATACAGTGGTCGAAGCCTCGACTCGGACGGCAGGTTTCGACGCGGATTTTGTGTCTTGCGCCGTCGGCGAGGAGCACGAGCGTGCCCGCGGTGCCATGTGAACCGTCGCGCGGCTCCCATCGGACCAAGTTGTGTACTCCCCTGTACGCCGTACCTTGAAAGATGGCGCCCATCGGTCGAGTTCCGTTGCGGATAAAGAAGGCGGTGAGGGTGGCGTTTGGGGACTTGGGTAGCCCACTGATCCACAAGCGACCTTGCAGGTTCACCTCATCCCCGCCGCCGTAGCAGGCGAGGTTGGACGTCCCGCCCGCGACGAAGAGCCACGCTATCAGGGCAGCCTTGCGACGCCCGAAGCCGCGAGTCTGAGGCGTCACAGCGCACCACGCTGTGGAGCCACGGATTCCGAATATGGAGGAGTAGGACACGTTGTTACAGCGTGGCGGCTGAGGTAGGTGCACGCAAGCCCAAAGTGCGTTCAGTGTGCCCCTGTTGGCCACGGGCACCCGGTTTTCGGCGGCTGCGCGCTGTCGCGTCCTGCGCTGGTCGTTCGTGCCGCGCTCTCGGTTTCGAGGTAGCGTGGGGGGCAGCGATATGCACGACCCAGTATCGATCTATCTCGTGATGATCGCCAGCTTATTCCTACTAGGGGCGCTTGGCGAAATGATCTTCGCGCGGACGCAGATCCCAGACGTGGTGTGGCTCATTGCGGCCGGGATCTTGTTGCGTGTCAGTGGCCTGGTCGAGCCCGAGGCGCTCGCGGAGATCCAGCCGTTATTCGGCGCGCTGACGCTGATCATCGTGCTCTTCGATGGCGGCAGTAAACTGGTGGTTTCCGAGCTGATCAAGTCGGCCCCGCGTGCGACGCTGCTGGCCGTACTTTCGTTCACATTTTCTACCTTCACGGTCGCGCTGGTCAGCATGGGTGCACAGGCTTTGGGCTTGTTGCCCGACTGGACCTGGTCGCACGCTATCATGCTCGGCGCGATACTCGGTGGATCAAGTTCACTCATCATCATGCCGTCGATGCAGCTCGCCAAGGTCGAGGAACGTGTTGCAAATCTCGTGAGCTTGGAGTCCGCATTGACGGACGCCCTATGTGTGGTCGTGACGGTAGCAATGATCGGCATCGTTGTGTCGGGGGAGACGAGCGCGGGCGCGACCCTGGTGAGCTTGGGCAAGAGTTTCGGCATCGCGCTCGCTATTGGTGTGGGCGCGGGATGGACTTGGATGCCGGTCTTGCGCCTGCTTCGCGGCAATCAGCACGCCTACCCCGTGACGCTCGCGGCGTTGATCATGCTGTACGTGGTGGTGGACGGCGCGGGGGGCAGCGCCGCAATGGCGATCTTGGCGTTTGCAGTGATCGTGGGTAATGCCGATGCGTTGATAAAACGAGTCGGATTCTCAATGGGCGAGAATCCACTGCAGCTGGACCAATCGGTGAGGACGGTGCACACGCAGTTGACATTCATTATCAAGTCCTTCTTTTTCACATTTATTGGATTGATGCTGGCTCCACCTTGGAGCCTATTGTTCTTCGGTGTGGTGGTGGGCAGCGTCTTGCTGGTGGCGCGCTTCCCCGCCGTTAAGTTGGCGAATCTGGGTGCTGGTTTTTCACCCGCACAGACCAAGTTGGTCACGATTTCCCTGCCCCGTGGTCTCGCCGCGGGCGTGTTGGCCACCATGCCCACCCAGGCGGGCGTGCAGGGGACCGAGAATCTTCCTTCGCTTGTGTTTTCGGCGGTGGTGACGAGCATCGTCGTCTTCGCCGTTGGCTTCAAACTCGCGCACAACGTCGCAGCGGATGAGTCGCGGACGGTTGATCAGCCGGAAATCGATCCTGTGGGAGACGGACAGGCGCCGGATCGAACGCCTCCTGGCGATCCGACCGGTACGGGTACAGAGGCAGGCAAGACCGCGGCGGTCGTACACGCCGCGGAAGCCGAGGTGGAGGGCGAGCTGTCCATGTCGGCGGCGATCGGCGAGATCGTCCAGGGCCATCGGCCTAGAGAGGATTCGGACTCGAATGCCGATCCACGTCCGAACTCCGGGGCGGTCCCGGCCCCATCCCGGTTTAGCGAGCGTGCCGGGCCGAGAAGGTCGGTGGCGACGAATCTCAATCTGCCCAAACAGCCGCCCGCCCTGTTCGGGGAAGGTCTCAACCCGCCGGCGGTCTTGGATACGGAGACTGCTACAGATCCACCACCGCATGCGGAATCGGAGGACGGCACGAAATCAGTGTAGCAGGTGACCGCGATACCGCGCGGAAACGACTCCGCCCGGCCTCTATAAGCGGCGAAGATCTTCGCGGTATTGTTTTCGTTTCCGGGGAGAACGAGCGAGTGAGACTGCTTTCTCGTACGATGCGCGCGCCTTCTTTTTGTGGCCAAATCGCATATGACAATGTCCCATCATGGCGTGCGCCGCCGGGTCTTCGCCCTCGAGTTCCACCGCCTTTGTCGCGCTTGCGCGAGCGTCCGTTGCTTTCTTGGAGGCAAGTTCCGCGCGCGCTCGCAGCAACCACGCCCGTGCGTGGTAGGGGATCGTCTTGGTCACCCTGCGCGCCATCGCCATGGCAGGCAGAGGCTTTCCGAGTTCGATGAACAGGCGTATCGAGAGAGTCGCGGCATGGAGGAGCTCGGCGGGGGGGCGATCTTCTTCGAGCAGTTTGCGCCACGCAAATCGCGCATGTGCGGCCGCCTTGGCGCGGGCGCCTGTTCGGGACTCGATCGACGCCCATTGTAGATATAGCCTACCGTGCCGATCGTCCGGGCTCACTTGGAGTCCCCGTCGCACACTCGTTTGGGCTTCCTTGCGATCGAATAGACGCAATGCGGCCTGGGCGTACAAGAGTCGGGATTCGATGTCGTTCGGGTCCTGCGTCAGTAGCTTGCCGGCCCTCTTGTGCGCGCGCTGAATCGACTTTCGTGTACCTTTCGCCAGGTCTCGGCGCGCGCGTTCGCGTTCGATGGCTCGGGGCTCCGCGCTGCGCTCGACGGCGAGCTTGAACCACGCGGCAAGCTCTTTCTCGTCCGGCTTGAGGGGTCCCTCCTCGATCTCGATGCCTAGTCTGATGGCACGAATCGTGGTCTGCCCTCCGACGCCGTTGCGGTGGATGGTCTTGGTCAGCAGCTCGATGGCACGCTCTTTGTGACCCAGGTCGGCCAGATAGGTGCCAAGTGACTCGGCGTAGCGAGGCAGGTTGACGTTGGTCGCCGCCGCGCGTTCGAACAAACGGAGGGCTTCCTGCGGCGCTTTCGGTGCGTGCCGACGTGTGCGGTCATGTACTTGGGCAAGTACATGCATGGCTTCAGCGGGAATGTGCTCCCGTTCGATCGCGGTGCCGAGGGCTCGCCGAGCGGCACGCAGCAGATCCTTCTTGTTCCCCCGTTTCCTCGCCAGCGCGAAATAGGCCTCCCCGAGTCCGGTCCACACCCGCGGTGCGAATGCTTCCTCCTCGCTGAGACCTTCGAGCTTTCGCAACGCCGCCTCCGGGTCGCCCAGCCGCAGCTCCACTCGGGCTTGGGCGACCTCGATATCGAGCTGCCCCGGCATGAGTTCATCGGCCCGGTCCAGCCACGGCCTCCCTTCTTTCCATCGCCCCTGCTCTACGAGGGCCAAGCCCTGCAGATAGGCGACGCGCGGGCGCGCTTGGGGGAGCTCGGCGAGTGAGCTGAGGCTGGCCATGATGTCGCCCGATGAGAGCTGAACCCAAGCTCGCAGGATATCGGCCTCGGTGTCGGGCCGTCTTGCTTGGTCGATCCACGCGTACGCTGTGTCCGTATCGCCACTGATGATCACGAGCTCAAGTGCCAAGTCCTTGGCGACCCGGTCGTGCTTGGGTAGTTGGGGCCAGACCTCCTCCAGGCGTGCCAGACCCCCTTCGCGTTCGCCACTGTAGATCTGCACCGCTGCGAGGGCGAGGTGGGCGTGGGCCCGATCCCGAGGGCTGAGCTCGCTAGCAAGCTCGAGGAGCTGCTCCGCGACCGATGCGACACCACCGATATGCTGGCGGAAGCGGGCGTTGTACAGGGCCTCGTCCGCTGCAAGACCCATATGTTGTCGCTGTTGTTCGCGCGCGGCGTCGAGATCCGCGAGGCCTTGGGTGCGTTCGCCGTCCCAGACCGAGAGGGCGACATTCATACGCCGAAGCGCCACCGCCCCCGGATGCAGGCTCTGGGCGTTTTGGAGTGTGTGTCGGATCTCTTCGATGGTGTCGCGTGTGGGCTCGGTGAGGATAATCGCGGCTGCGAGCCACAGGTGGTGGGCGGGGGCGAGGACTCGTTCGCTCTCCAGAGACATCGCGCGGGCAAGGGCCGTCCTGGCCCGCTCCAGCTCGCCAGCGGTGAGTGCGAGTAGCCCGATGGCGATTGCTCCCTCGTAGCTGGAGCTCGCAAGCTCGATGTTGGCGGCCCCGTTTCGGGCTGTGTTCTCCTCGACACCGTACTCCGCCCACAGCTGAGCGCGGATCATCGCGTGCGCCTGCGCCGTGCTGGGCTGGTCGTTCGTTGGAGATGTGGGCGTGAGCAGTCTGGCGGCGCTACTGAGCTCCCGCATGGCTCCGTGAGAGAAGTGTCGCTTCGCGTCGTTGAGCAATTCCTCCCGCGCCTGCCGCTCTACGAAGAATTTGCCTGCCATCGCCAGACCCGCCACTAGCAGCAGTGCCAACCCGACGAGCACGAATTTGCGAGCGGTGCGGCGACGATGTCTGCGGTGGAGGTCTTCGATCAGGTCGGGCACGCGCATGCGCTGGCTCTGCCGGGCGGGACGGTTGTACGTGGAGGGGGTTGGACGGTCCTCACCAAGTTTCGGGGGCATGCTACACGCCGGCCAGGTTTGCGTCGTGTCGGTACCCAAGTGGGATGGGTGTTGTTCCTGGCTACGTCATCCTCGAAAGCGGCGCCGCGCGCTGTAGACGCGGTGCGGATGGGGGTCGCATCCTCTGCGAGTCTCTCCTATCCTCGTTAGGTTTTCGGGGCGCGTGAGCCCGGCAAGTGTCGGTTTCGTGGATCCATGCTGCGACTGGGCGAGCCTGCTTTTCGGGTGTCGTTGTCATCCTCCGGCCCGATGCTGTAGGTGGAACGAAAGCGCTCCAGGCCCGGCAGGTAGGGATGTTCCTTGTCGAGGACGGCGGGGGCGAAGACGACGGGTTCTCCCGCGATCAAGCGTTCGTCCACGAGGAACCACGCGCCTTCGTACCATTGCCAGGCCTGCGCGATGACGGAGGTCTCCACGACGAGACGGTCTTCGGTGTGCCAGCTGAACTCCACTCTCGACTCGGCGGTACCGCGTTGACGGTCGAGTCGGAGCCGTTTGAGCTCGTAGTCGACAATCACGATGTCGTGGTCTAGGCGCTCGTGTTCATCGAGAAAGGACTCGACCCAAGGGGCAGGCACGTACCGAGCCGCCAGATCGTAGTCCGACCAGCGCAGCGCCCGGTTGTAGGCCCGGGACACGTCGTAGAGCTTTTCTTGCATGCCATCGGCGGTTGCGCAGCTCGGACCGACGAAGGTGAAAGCGAGGAGGAGGGCGACAGAAACGGATCGCGGATCCATGGGAGGACGCTAGGCCGCTCCTCGGCGGTGGGGAAATTTCTAGCGAATTCGGCCCGACCCGCCGCTAGGGACCAGGGATCACTGCCGGCCCGTGACCACCCGCTCGATACCCGAGAGATCGCGTCGGGTCTCGACGTCACGCAGGCCGTCTGTGCGCAGCAGCTCCCCCACCGTGGCGGCTTGATCTACGCCGATCTCCAGAAAGAGCGCGCCTCCGGGCCGCAGCGGACGTTGCTGGGCGATTTCTCGAGTCAAGCTGCGGATCAAGTCGAGCCCATCGGGCCCCCCGTCGAGAGCGGATCGCGGTTCAAAGTCCCGCACTTCGGGTTGCAACGTAGCGAGATCTGCGTGGGGGATATACGGTAGGTTGGCCACGATGGCCGACCATCCGCATGGAGGGGCACGAACCGTGTCGAGGAGGTTGGAGACGGTGAAATGGATGTCGAGTCCGGCTCGGTCCGCATTCTTCCGGGCGACCCGTAGGGCGTCGACCGAGATATCGGTCGCATGAACGCATGTATTGGGACGCGCGTGCTTGATCGCCAATGCGATGGCCCCCGATCCCGTGCCAACATCGAGCACGTGGCATGCTGCCGAGTCCTCCAGCGAGTTTTCGGCTAGGTATTCGAGGGCCCAGTCTACGAGATGCTCGGTCTCCGGGCGTGGGATCAGCACGCGTGGGTCGACGCCCAGTTCGAGGTCGAGGGCATGAAAACCGCGTGTTCCTTCTATATACGCGACCGGTTCGCGCTTCAGGCGTCGTCGTATGAGCTCTCGGAATACGCCGCGATCCGTTTCGCCCACCACGAGATCGCTCTCCACGAGGAGCTGGATGCGCGAACACCCGAGCGCGTGCGCGAGAAGATGCTGCGCGTCGCCTCTAGCTTGCTCCACGCCGACGTCAGCGAAGCGTTGCGTCGTCCAATCGAGCAGTTCACGGCGGGTCCACATATTGCGGGGTAGCGGTGCCTGGGTCCGTGTCACGATGTCGCACTAGGAGCACACTCTGGCGCGCGAAGAAAGCACGACCCGCGTCGCGGCGCGTGCTTCGCCAGGCCCAGCGCGTCGCGGGACGGCGCGGGAGGGCGGGTGAGCGGGAAGCGTGATGAAGAGGAAGCCGGCCTCATGTGGGAGATACCCACCCTCACCCACAATTCCCGCTTGGTGTGCCTAGCCCGTATCGCTATGGTGATGGACGGAGGTGGCCCGTTGGAGGCCGCGTCGATCACAGACAATGTCCACTCGCCGAACCCAACGACCGCACCAGGAGAGCGTTGTGCACGCGAGGGTCTCGCGCCTCGTCGTGTGGCTCGCGGTGATGGCGGTGTGTTCGGGCGCCGTCTGGGTCGGGCCCTTGGCGCGCGCAGGGCAGGTCGGGGAGCGTTCCCAGGGTATGCCGTTGGTGGTGGTGCGCGGCTTGGGCGGTGTAGCTCCCGCCTCGTTGGAACATGCTTGCCGCGCGCTCCTCTCGTCTGCACCGGTGCGTTGCGAGATTCGGCCTCCGCGTCCGGCCGGAACCTACCTCGCCGCATGGAATGAGATGCGGCATCAGTACGACGGGCGCGTGTTGCTCCAGGCACTGTTTCTGCAACGGGCAGGAGACGCGCATGTCGAACTGTTGGTCACGAGCCGCGACATGTACGAGGCGGGCAAGCCCTACGTCTTTGGGTTGGCGAGTCTGATCGACCGGGTAGCGATCATCTCCACCGCGCGGATCGAAGACGGCACATCACGCACGGCACGGCGGCTCGCCAAACTCGTACTCCATGAAGCGGGGCATACCTTTGGACTGGGACACCATCACGACGACGACTGTGTGATGCGGACCGACGCCACCGTGGCGTCGCTTGACACGGCGCCTTTGCACGCATGTCCCCGCTGTCATGCTCGTCTGGTGCAGCGGGCGGGAGAACTGGCGACACCTGGTCCTTTTGCCGAAGATCGCGCTCGGACGCACGCCGTAGGCGGAGGACGAGCACCCCGCCCGCGCCTGCCCGGGGTGGCACCCAGGGCAGGCGCGATGGGGTCGCCACCATTTCGCTGGCCGTGATGCCATGGTGAGGATCAGGGGAGTCAACAAGGGTTCGCAGGAAAATCGTCGTAGCATCGATGCCCCGAGTCCACCACCTCCCAGGCTGGAGCGATGCCGAGGACATTCGGAAAATTGTACAAAAACCAGCATGTGCCGTCCGGCGCAACGGCGTTGGCCGTGGCATCAAGGAGAACGCCCACCTCGCCACATACCGCCATCTCCATCCGGAGGTAGCAGGCCATGTCCTCGCGGGCCCGGTCGCCCTCCAACCTCTGGCATCCGAATGTTGCGTCACACTCCGTCGGCGAGGGTACGGCGTCGCAGTCCAGATCTCCAGCGCTGCCCGCGGTCTTCGTTCCTGCCGTTGCACTCGTCTCCGAGCTCGGAGTGGTACCTGCTGCCGTGGTGCCCGAGGCTGTCTCCGGCACCTCGTCCCGCTCACAAGCAGGCAGAAAAAGAAACCACAACAGCGATGAATACAGCGTTCGCATCATTGTAATTGAACCCGGTAGTGCAGGAACCTGAATCGTGTTTCGTCCGAGTCGGCATCTTCGCCAACTAGGCCTAGAACAAGCGCAAAAAAAATCTGAATACTGTGAATTTACCTGAAAGTCCCCTTGTTCGTGTAGTTATGAGCAACAGCGAACACGCGCAACCGAGCGCAAAAGGCACTTTCAGGTGAAC
>JAZGFE010000270.1:0-18849 GCA_036479215.1 Nannocystaceae bacterium
ACACGGCTGCCCATCCGAAGGGGTGGTGCGAATCACGCTCCAACACGAACTCCACCAGGATTTCCTCACAAACGGCGATAGGACGCTAGTCGCGAAAATACTGCGGGGAAAACGTAGATCCGCCTCCCCCGCTCATCCGGTCAAAATAGCGGCGTGAGCACGCCCGAGAACTTTCCACTGGCGAGTTCCTACAGCCATTTATTCAAAAACTGTTTCAAACATGTTGGCACATTCCGCCCTCCATATCCCACGACTAGATCGCCCCTTCAAGCACCCCCCTGAACGGTTACTCCTCAGGCGTCAACACGCCCGCGGATGTCGCGCCCCAGGCTTCCCAAGTGCGCCGGAATCCGTGCCCAAGCCCGACCGGAAAACGCAAGTCCCTATTTCTGCGAGTGTGGGTTGACCTTCCGCCATCTTGCTACTACATTCCTACTTGAGACTGGGTCGCAGCTAAGACTCCTACATGCACATCGAAACACTCGAAGTCGAGAGGCGTCTTCAGAACTTCAGAGCGCTCGCCAAGAAGGCGGGCGTCAAGCTCACGCACCAACGCCTCGAGATTTTCCGAACAGTCGCCTCTAGTCTTGAGCATCCGAACGCCGAGGCCATCCATCGAGCGGTGCGGGAGACGACATCGACTCTGTCTCTCGATACCGTTTACCGCACGCTATGGATGCTAACAAACCTTGGCCTCTTGACCACGCTTGGAATGCGACAAGACAGCATTCGATTCGATGCGAACGTGGAGAACCACCACCATTATATCTGCGAGCGCTGCGGCCTCGTGCGCGATTTCGAGGGCGACGAGCTCGAAGCGTTGAGAATCCCGGACTCAGTGAGTCGTTTCGGCCAGGTAGTGAGCGCACGCGTCGAGGTCAGGGGTGTCTGCGTGCACTGCACAGAAGAGCCCGAGAAGGGAACCTCCTCCCGAAGGCTATGAAGGGCCATCAACGGACGCAAGGCAAGCGGAAGATCAGGCATGACCGACAACGAGCAAGAAGCATGACCACCATGCTCATTATAGTCGATCCAGACAACCGAATGAGGGTGAGGAGGGGAGCTACGACACGACCTAGCCCAGGCTTTCTGCAGTATACGTGGTTCTTGAAAAAACTACCCGTAGAGCGTTCGCTCTCCTACGACAACGCACAGAGCCACCTCTGGCGCGCGGATCCTGACCGAATCACTATCCGTATGAACGAAGTGTTGCCAGAGGGCCCGGAGCGGGATAAGAAGCTGTCGAAGCGCCGAGCCAAGGAAGCGTACAAGCGCACGCCCCCGCCGAGCCGTATACGCCAAACTGGCGCATGTCCTGGGTCGGGAATGTGATCTTGTACGATACGGAGGGGCATCCGCGATGCACGTACCGATACGAACTGGATGCGGAGCACGACCCTGGTGTACTTGCAGCACGCATGGTCGATGACGTGCTTGCACCTCACAGATTCACGCCGCGACATCCCGGTTGCATGTATTCAGGACGGGGCACGTGACATGGAGCCATTGAGGCGTGAGCTGCGAGAGCGGCTACCCGAAGGTGTACCTCGTCGGGAGCTCGTCGATTTTTATCACGCCATCAACTGCTACCTTGATGCGGTGGCAACTGCATGCCATGGCGAGCACGAGGACCTTGCCAGCTGGTATCGATTGCAACTCCTGACGAACGACCAAGGCGGAGGACGCGTGATAGAAGACCTCCGCCACCGTCTTGCCGAGTCGAATGCGACCGAATCCCCCAAGCTCCATCGTGCATTGGAGTCCGCGTTGAATATCTGGAGAATCGGTCGTCGCAAATCCACTACGCAGCCGCTCGTGAGGAAGAGATGCCTATCGGTAGCGGCGCGACGGAGTCGACTTGCGCTCTGTTCCAACTGCGGGTCAAGCACCCCCGGCTCTCACTGGAGCCCACAAGGGCTACGAGACGCCATGACTGCGCGGGGCCTCTGCAGCTTTCGGAACGCTGGGACTCCGCCCTCAAGTCGTACGATAGGGCGCTCCAGCAGAAAGGCTGTATTTCGTGACTTGCGCTCAGGGAGGCAACCACCCGAACTCCGGAAAAGATGAGTCCTATGCCTCTCAGCCACGCGCACTATTTTTCCGACTGAACAACGAGCAGATCAAGCCGTGATTCGACGCTGCCAGCGGAGCAGTCGGCGACCCGATCAACCTGTGGAGCGCCGCAGCATGGGCAATCTCCCGACCGCAAGCACCGCAACATGTCGAGAGCGTCTCACAAACTGAGCAGCAGGAGACCCAAACATGGACATGCCATCGGAATTTACCCACAACGATCAGCGAGGCACATCTATGTCGGGACAGCGCAGAAGAAGACGTCATGAACACGAAAGCAAACATGAAAACAAGACCCCACATGATCAGAGCACCTAGATCTCGCATTAATCGTGCTCGCTATCGATCGCCGTTTACCTCACTTGTCGGCCTGATGCTCGTTGCCACAGGTTGCGCAACGGTGGCGACGAACCAAGTTCCCGCCCCGAGCTCGGCCCCAGCGGTTGTCCCGGCTACCGACGCCAATCCGACTCCATATGCAAACGACGACTGGTGGCCGAACCGCCTCGATCTGCGGGTTCTCAAGGAGAACGGCCCCAAGGGCGATCCCATGGATGCAAGCTTCAACTATGCAGAGGAGTTCTCTAGGCTCGATTTCAGTGCTCTGACGAATGACATCAAGAATGAGCTGACCACATCACAGGATTGGTGGCCTGCAGACTGGGGCCACTACGGCGGTCTAATGATACGCTTGGCCTGGCATAGCGCGGGGACCTACCGCACAACCGACGGGCGCGGCGGCGCGGCCTCCGGAACGATTCGATTCGCCCCGCTCAACAGCTGGCCGGACAACGCCAACCTCGACAAAGCGCGACGTTTACTTTGGCCGGTGAAGAAAAAGTACGGGCGCAGTATTTCATGGGCCGACCTCATGGTGCTCGCCGGAAACGTGTCCTTCGAATCCATGGGTTTCGAGACCTTTGGATTCGGCGGCGGTCGCGAGGATGTCTACGAACCCACGGATATCAATTGGGGTCCAGAGACACAGTGGCTTGCCGATGATCGATTCTCGCAGGACGGAAAGACGCTTGACGGTCCCGTGGGCGCCAGTCAGATGGGGTTGATCTACGTCAATCCGGAAGGGCCGGGCGGGAACCCTGACCCGCTGGCCGCTGCTGCACACATTCGATTGACTTTCAGCCGGATGGGGATGAACGACGAGGAAACCGTCGCTTTGATTGCCGGCGGACACACTTTGGGGAAGTCCCACGGGGCAGCTAAAGCAAGCCAGCATGTCGGTGCCGAGCCGGAGAAGGCACCAATTGAAGAGCAGGGCTTCGGCTGGAAAAATTCGTATCGCTCGGGAAAGGGAGGCGACACCATCACAAGTGGCCTGGAAGGTGCTTGGACCCGCACGCCGACAAAGTGGTCGCACGACTTCTTCCGCAATTTGTACGACTTCGAGTGGGAGCTGACCAAGAGCCCGGGTGGTGCGCATCAGTGGACCCCCACGGACGCCCCTGCCTTGGTGCCCGACGCGCACGACCCATCGGTGTCCCACAAGCCCATCATGCTCACCACGGACCTCTCACTGAAGGTCGACCCGATATACGGACCCATTTCAAGACGATTCTACGACCACCCACTGGAGTTCGACAAGGCATTCGCAAAGGCGTGGTACAAGCTGACGCACCGTGACATGGGGCCGCAGATCCGCTTGCTCGGCCCGGAGGTCGCCCCACCTCAGATCTGGCAAGATCCAGTGCCAGCAGTCGATCACAGCCTGGTCGCGGCTCAGGGTATTGCGGAATTGAAACGTCAGATCCTCGGGTCAGAATTGTCGATTCCACAACTCGTGAGGACGGCCTGGGCATCGGCCTCCACCTACCGCGACACGGACAAGCGGGGCGGTGCGAACGGCGCGAGAATTCGTCTATCGCCCCAGAAAGACTGGGTTGTCAATCATCCAGCCGAGCTTGAAATGGTTCTCACGAGACTGGAGGAAGTCCAAAAGAAGTTCAATGGTACACAGGCGGACGACAAGCGCATCTCACTGGCCGATCTCATCGTGCTGGGTGGCAAGGTCGCCATTGAAGAAGCCGCCCAACGAGCTGGGCACCGCGTCGAGGTGCCATTCAGACCGGGGCGCACCGACGCGTCCCCTGGAATGACGGATGCGGATTCTTTCGCGCACCTCGAGCCGAAGGCTGATGGTTTCCGCAACTACGTCGGGGAGAAAACCAAACGCCCCGCACCGGAGCTACTCATCGCTCGGGCAGACCTCTTGATGTTGACCGCCCCAGAGATGGTGGTGATTGTCGGCGGATTACGCGCCTTGAACGCAAACTATGCCGGTCGACAGCAGGGTGTTTTCACGACCCGCCCGGGCACGCTGTCCAACGATTTCTTCGTCAAACTGCTCGACATGAACATTGAGTGGAAGAAGTCGCTAGACGATGCACAGATCTACCAGGGTGTGAACCGCAAGACGGGAAAGGTTGAACACACTGCAACTTCCGTTGATCTCGTCTTCGGCTCAAACTCACAGCTCCGAGCCATCGCGGAGGTGTATGCCGCCGATGACGCCAAAGAGAAGTTCATCAACGATTTCGTGGCGGCCTGGTACAAGGTGATGAGTCTAGGTCGCTTCGACATCCCGCGAATCCGGGTGGCGGCGCGGAGTACAGCATCGCCTGACACAAGGTGATGAGCTGTTTCCAATGGGTGCATGCGATCCTGAGATCAAACTAGGCAGTGAACGCGCGCACGCCTCCCCTGTGTGCCGATGTCGGGACTTTTAACTGGCATGAACGACGTCGGAGAACACGCAGAGGTGTAAAGTGCGCGAACCGGGAGGTGGGCCTTGTGCGAGGACGCGCATGTCTGGAAACTGGGGACTCAAGCACGCCAAGAACGGCGGGCATTACGGCTCCAAGGTAGCGCTTGGGGCCGCGTGTAGGACTTTCTCCCCGTCGCCCGAGGGTGAGCTGTCTACCGGGAGCCTCCATCGCTTCACGACCGACTTGATGCAGACTCTCAGCGATGTCGATGGCACTGCGTCTATTCGCCAGCCTGCTCCGTTCAGGCGATCAATCGTAAACTCCTTCCCGGCCACCCACACCACGCCGAACACCGAATAGTGTAGGCGTGGAGCATGGACGAGATCAAAAGGACGCCTCGGCTGAGGCGGACACAGGCCGAGCGCGAGGCATGGGTGACCTGCGCCCGACCTACCCTGGCGGCGGCAACGTCGCTGGAGGCACCAGGATATACACGTCCCTATCGTCGAGGTCGGCACACTGCCCCGCGGATACCTGAATATGCGCCACGAAGACTTGGGCGGCCGCGCCTGCCGGGACGAACAGGAAGTCGTTTTGCGCGCTGATCTCGAAGGTGACCGCGGTCCCCGGCGTGACATTGAGGAATGCATTGTCGCTCATCGAGGGCTCGGGTGCCGATTCAAGCGGCGGTACGCCGTACGAATGGGGCAGCACCGCACGAATAAAGTCCAGGGTCGTCTTTCCCACTGGGAGTGATTCCCCCATGGTCCCCGTGGCATCCCCCGTCACGGTACGCATCACATCGAAAGGAGCGTAACGCGTGAGCATGGCAAGCCCCTCCACCACGCCCGCGTCGACCCCCTCGCCGTCCTCATCCACGCGATACACCAACGGACAAAGTCCGTCCGCATCGGCAGCCACGCCTTGCCCATTCACACCGGTGCAGCATGCCTCAACGTTACAACCTGCGGGCCGGCTACCTTCCTCGTCCCAAATTTGTGGGGGGACACGAGCCCCCGTCGCCACCGCGAAATCGGTAATATCGGACAGGGCGGAGCAGCTCGGCTCGGAATTCACCGCGATCCCCACGACGCGGGCGCAGATATCGGCAAGCGCATCCTTTGCCTCGTCCCGCGTTGCCGCCTCGCTGATCGTGGGGTCGTCGTAGGATATATCTACGCTGGTGCCATTGAACTCGCAGTCCGCTTCACCGGGTGCATGGGACACAGCGTCCGAGATCGTCACCACCACCGGCATCGTGCCCGGACGAAATCCCACGCCGCCAATGCCGTCGTGGTTGGCGGGTACGAAGGTATCGTCGGGGCCATCAAGGCCAGATCCCGTAGCGATCTGATACAGGGACTCGATCATGGACTCGGGGAAGTCAAAGCCGCTACCGACCGGATCGCCATCTTCCGTGTAGGCTCCCACCGCATCGGCCACCGCATCAGAGGAGGCACTGATCGCCTGACTCAGAAAAAACGGCTGGTCGGTGCCCGTCTCGCTCGCGTCGACCGCTCCGTAGGACCCCAAGGGGTAGTCTTCGAAGTGCCCCACACCGAACTGGGTGTCCGGTATCTTGCTTTGGGCATGGGGAATAATGTCCGTGGTCAAGGCCGCCTGCAGGTTGGCGATGGGCGGACCCATCGATCCTGTTGTATCCATGTTCACAAACACGTCCATGCTCTTGACGTCGGTACCGAACGTGAGTTCTTTGGCGTGTGGTGTCCCCTCGAAGGGCAGGATGAAAAAGAAGTCGGGGTTGACGCCCGATTGCTTGTACGCCGCGACCGTGAGCTGGGCCTCCCCCTTGGCTCCGTCGAGGCTGGCGGTGAGTACCGTGCTCCCCACGGTATTCTGCGCGAACCCAGGCGTGCTAAACGTCGCGGTTTCGTCCTCCATGGCACCCAGACTGGCGTTGGAAGTGGTCCAGGTCGCCTCTCCGGTCACATCGCGCTGGACGTCATCCGCGTACATTGCGACAATGCTAAAGCGGACCGCCAGCGGCGCCCCCAAGTCGAGCTCCCGCACAAGCTCGGGGGGATCGATCACGAGGAAGAAGGGCTTGCCGACATCATCGTCATCGTCGACCCCATCATCGTCGTCATCATCCGCGCCATCGTCGTCATCCGCACTGACAATGATACCGTCGTCATCGTCGTCATCGTTTCCGACATCGCCGTCGCCATCCCCGGCCGAATCTCGCCCGTCGTCTGTACACGCCGCAACACAGAACATCAGTCCGGACAGGATGATGGCCCATAACGGAGAACGAGAATGATGTGAACGAGAATGATGTGAACGACTCGTAGGTTGGCAGTGCATCGGCGACTCCACGCGGTATCGTTCCGGCGCGACGCCGACGACAAGATCCACAAGGCCGACATGGCGGCCACAACAGGCGCCAGGTCGGACATCGACCCCAAGTGTAGGCGTAGGACGATTTTCCGCTATCTCGTTAGTCGTCCAGTCCCCTCATTCTTTCCAGTCCCGGTGCGAACCCGACCTAGGCACAAACTCCGGGCGCAGCGCCCTTCCCCATCCGCGGTTCGCAGCCGAGCCACTCCCGGCCTCCGCATGGCCACTCCCGGACTCCGTACGCGTGGGTGGCAAGCACACACTCGAACTTGGGGCTCTCCTTGGGGGCTCTCACGGGTGAGGGGGATGCCCACGCCCCCTAGCGTCAGTCCACTGGGAAATCGTCGGCCGGATCGGTGAGCCGATCGATCACCCATTTCCCCGCCTCCTTCAGATTGTCCCGATCCCAATCCGCCTTCTTGCACACGTCGGACGACTTGTCCTGCAGGGGCTCCTTGTCCTCGTCGTCGGGGTTCTCGTTGATGAACTTCCACACGGCACCGCTTCGGATGTCGTCTGAGAAATTCCAATTGGTCCAGCTCACGTTGTAGTCCGCCAGAAGATCGAGCCATTCGTCCCCGGCATCTAGGTCGTTTTCGCCGTCGCCGCTATACCCCTGCGGGCCGAACTCGGTAACAAACACCGCCACCCCTCCCTCGATAGCGTCGATGACCTGCTGCTGGTAGTCCTCGCCGTGCACTGCCGCGTAGAAGTGCATCGTGTACATGAGATTGTCATAGGGGAGCGGGTCTTCCGCCGCTACAGCTGGTTGAGACGACCAAAAGGGCGTGCCGACGATGATCACGGATTCAGGATCGTTGTCCCTGATGATCGGTATGATCACGTTCGCGTAGTCTTGGATGACCTCCCAGTCGACGAGCCCGTCTTCACCATCGTTATCGTTGGGCTCGTTCGCTATCTCGTACAAGACATGTCCCTTGTCTCCGTGTTTCGCGGACATGTATTCGAAGAACTCTTTGGCCAGGTCGATGGTGAAATTGGGGTCTCCTGGGTAGTGCACGTGCCAATCGATGATGACGTACATCCCCTGTCCCTGCACCCAATCCACAAGCTTGTCGATCAACTCCCGGTAGCGCTTCGGATCATTTTCGTAGCCATCTTCCTGGATATACATGGACAGGCGGACCACGTCGGCACCGAAGTCGTTCGCCATCACCTTGAAAGCCGACTTGGGCAGACAGGTCTCGAACCACTGAAGGCCGTGGGTCCCCATCCCTCGCAGCTGGATCGCATTTCCGTCTTCGTTAGCCAGGTCCGAATCGATCACCTGAAGACGACCGTTGACGGCCAGCGGGGTCTCAGAATCGGATCCGTCATCGTCATCGTCATCGTCATCGTCATCGTCATCATCGTCATCGTCGTCATCGTCGTCATCGTCGTCGCCGTCGTCGTCAGCATCATCATCATCATCATCATCGCCATCGTCGCCATCGTCGTCGTCGTCGTCGTCGTCGTCGTCGTCGTCGTCGTCGTCGTCGTCATCGTCGTCGTCGTCGTCGTCGTCATCGCCGTCCCCATCTCCATCTCCATCTCCTGGATTCCCATCGCCCGCCTCTTGGCCGTCGCCAGCGTCGTTCCCGTCACCCACGTCACTGTCGTCTCCCGCGGACGACTCGTTGCAATCTGAAGGCGCGGACTCGTCACCGATTGGCGTATTGGACGCCCCACATCCGAGGCCGAGTCCGAGACCGGCCATAGGAAGCCACGCCGCAGCGGCAATGAGTTGAGCGGGGATGGATAGAGGCGTACGACTCATGTCGGGGTCCTTACCGGAGCACGAAGTCGCGAAGTTGCGAAGTGCGCGCACCCCTGCTTACCAAACATCGGTTGCGATGGAAAGCGAGGCGGCGGGCGTCGTCCTCCACATGCGAAGGACCCAAGCGAGCTCGCACAGCACGATGCGTCAGTCCCTGCACGCCACGTTACCCCCGTCGCCAATAAGGCGGCCGCGAATCGGCAACCGCGTGCATCCCAAGCCGCAGGTGCCGACCCCAGGCCTGCAGGCTGCGCTAGGGTACGTAGCGATAGTACTCGATCCCGATGTCTTGAAATCGTGGCGTATCCTGGTCGCCGACCCGATCCACGACAAATTCGCCAGACGACACGAGGTCGGCCCGCCCCCGCTGTGCCGTGCCACCGGAACCGCCGGTGCCACCGGAACCGCCGGTGCCACCGGACGCCACCGTGCCACAAGCGCCGTCCGTACCGACCAGGACACCCCTATCGTGGAGCTGTTCGTATTCCTCGCGGCTTAGGTCGATGGCGCCGGCCAGCGCAGCGGAGAAGCGAATGTTCTTGGCGGCAACTTCCCAGCCCTCCACCACGCGAAACGGGATGGCGTCGGCCGCGTCACCGCTGCCATATCCCATGGCGAGCATCTCCCGCCCGGCCAGATCCACGCCGGTCTCCAAGGCCTGCTCCAACGCCGCAGCCGTGCAAGCCGGGATCGATGCGGCGTACAGATTCCCCAAGTCCATCGTTTTATCCGCCCCGAGACACATCTTCTCCGCTTGGAATTGCCGAAACTGCGACGATTTTCGGAACGATGTCACGAGCCGATGGGTGTAGGGCGCCGCGTCGTGATCGACCCCCCGGCGGAGCACGAGCGCCCCCAACCGCGGCGCTGTCTCGCTCTCGGCGAGGACTTGGTGAAACTCCACCTCCGCCGCAAGACAGAGCTCTCGCAGTTTGGGGTGCTGCGCTGGATCATGCACGAGGCCCCAGATGTACATCGCGGCCATGGCCTGCACAGGCATGCGATGGTACGGGCGGTGAAAGAGGATCGCCGCCATCCCATCATACGCCGCGCAGTGGCTCGTGACCCCGCGGCGTCGAAACATGGTGTCCGCGGCCATGACCGTCTCGTCGAGGTAGCAAGCCGTGGAATACTTGCCGTTAAACACCGGAAAGTCGTGAACCCGAGAGGTACCGGGCTCGTAGCCTCGTAGGAAGTGCCTGGCCGTGGGTTTTCGAAAGTCGAGGATCCGATAGTCGGAGGCGGTCCCCGAGCGCTTCAGGTCCACACTGAAGAGTTTGGGCTCGGGCTCCACCAAGAACGCAACCGCGCCCGCGCCTTGCGTTTGCTCGCCGCTGCTGCCTCGCTCATATTCAGCGATGTCGGCGCTCACCACGATCGCGGTGCGCCCTTGGCCATCGTAGGCGAGATAACGCACCGCCCCTTTCAGTGCGCTAATTCCCGCCAGACATGCCTGCTTGAATTCGGGCACCTCGCACGCGCGCGAGAGCGGAGCTGCGCCCTGCGCGATCAGGGCGTCGTTGACCATACCTTTGACAATCACCGCGCCGGTGCAGTTGTCGGTGCTCGACTCGGTACCCAAGGCGAGGTAGCCAACGGACTGTGGATCGATCGAGTAGGCGTCGATCAAACGCAGGACCGCGTTGGCGGACATCGTATACACACTCTCGCGCGGTGCAGGGACCCTGAAGCTGCGCCCCACCACAGCCCGGATCTTGTCCCAAGAATTTCCCGTCCACGCGCACCACTGCTCCAGCTGCACACACAGGCGGGGAACATAGATAGAAATGCCACTTACGCCGGGTTCGGTCATGGTCGCGCGTCTCGCTCTATCGCTCCGCAACCCCAACGGCCCACGCGGAGTGCGGCAATGGATGCCGTGTGACGTGTAGCACATGGACAGCCGAACTCGGCTACCATCGAGCGTCGTCGGGTCTGCGCATGCTCCACATCCACCGCAGCAACCGCATCGAACGCCTCGCGGCTTGTCTGTCCCGGCGGATCGACGCTGCGCCGCTCCGTAACCCCATGGCCACGGAGATCGTCACGGTTCACAGCCAGGGCATCGCTAGGTGGCTAGGACAACAGCTGGCACAACGGGTGGGCAGCGGCGACCGTGAAGCAGCGGGCATCTACGCCAACATTGACTGCCCCTTCCCCGGAGCGCTCGCCCGGGACATCGTGGGCCGCCTGGTGACCGACCTGCCGGGCCGCGAGATCCCCAAATCGCGGGAGGATATGCCCGACCCATGGGCGCCCCCATCCCTCATGTGGAGCGTGCTGGACCGTCTGCCTGCGCTTCTTGGTAGGCCCGAATTCGCGGCGCTCGCAACCTACCTGGCGCGCGGTGAGAAGCGGCCCGCACTCCTCAACGGCCATATCGATCGCCGCGCCGCGCAGCTCGCCACGCGCATCGCCGACATATTCGATCGCTACGCCGTCTACCGATCCGACATGGTGCTCGCCTGGAGCAAGGGAAACATGGAACGCGGGCCAAGCCAGGACCGCCCCCTACCGGAGGACCTGCGCTGGCAACCGATCCTGTGGACCGCGCTGGAGGCCGCCATCGCCACGCCCTCGCTGGCCACGCGCTTGCGGCTCGCATTGGCGATGCTGGAAAGCGGTCGTTTCGAACCGAGCTGCCTCCCACCGCGTATCCACGCCTTCGGCCTCAGCTCCTTGCCTCCGCCTTTTCTGCACGTGCTTTTGGGGGCCAGTCGGAGCATCGACGTGGAGCTCTATTTGCTGTGTCCATCGCACCTCTACTGGGGCGATATCCGGGCACTACGCGAGCAGGTCCGCTCCCAATCCCGCGCACCATCCCTCGCCCTGTTTCCCGAGCAGCTCGCACGCAACGCGGGCAACCCCATCCTCGCCAGCTTCGGCCGATTGGGCCGTGACTTTCAACTCCAGCTCGAAGGCATAGAAGGCTTCGACTACAGCGATAGCGGCACGGACCTGTTCGAGGCCCCCGGACCGGCCACAACCACCCACAGGACGCACACCAGGCCAACGATGCTCCACACGCTGCAGGCCGATATCGCCGACTTGGTCAGCCGCGGCACCCCCGGCCCCCACCCCAATCCGGTCGGCGTCGATACGAGCGACACATCGATCCAACTCCACGCTTGCCACGGCCCCACACGCCAAGTCGAGGTACTTCGTGACGCGCTCCTACGTCTACTGGACGAAGACCCCACGCTCGAGCCCCGTGACATCTTGGTCATGACGCCCGACATCGAAATCTACGCTCCCCTTTTCTCCTCCGTATTCTCGAGAGGGCGCCCACAACAGCACGCCGCGGACGGATGGGGACCGGCGGGCGTGCCACAGATCCCGTTCCACATCGCCGACCGCTGCCTCCGCAACACCAACCCCCTCGCACTGGCCTTGAGCTGCGTACTCACCATGGCCCAAAGCCGTGTGGAAGCCTCGAGCGTACTCCAACTCCTGGCGTTGGAACCCGTGCGCCGTCGCTTCGGTCTCTCGGCCGACGACCTGCCTCAAATCGAGAGTTGGGTACGCGACAGCGGGATCCGCTGGGGGATGGACGCCGCCCATCGAGGGCAGCACGATCAACCCGAAGACGGCGCCCACACCTGGCGATTTGGCATGGATCGCCTGCTGCTCGGCGTGGCCATGCGCGACGAAAATGAACGTTCGTTCGCCGGCGTCGTTCCTTACGACGACATGGAGGGTCAGACCGTCGCCCTCCTCGGCCGCTTCGTAGCGTTCTGTGAACAACTCTTCACCGCAATCCGAGGTCTGGGCGGTGCGCGTGACATGGCCAGCTGGAGCGAGCTGCTGCGCACGACCCTAACTACCCTCACGGATCCCGAACCGAGCCAGGCTTGGCTCACGGGGCAGGTGGGTGACGTCTTGCTCGGCATCGAGACCCACGCCGTCACCGGGACTCAGGATCCGTTGGCCGCTTCGGTGGGCCTCGACGTGATCCGCGACCTGTTCGACGACGCGCTCGAAGTGGGCAGCGGCGCGATGGGCTACCAGACCGGGGCACTCACCCTGTGCGCGATGATCCCGATGCGATCCATCCCCAAGCGCGTCATCTGCCTCCTGGGCCTCGATGACCAGGCCTTCCCGCGCCAACCCAAGGGCCACGATTTTGACCTGCTGACCCGCAGCTCCCAGTTAGGAGACCGGAACCCGCGGGAAGAGGACCGCTATCTTTTACTCGAGGCAATTCTCGCCGCCCGCGACCACCTGATTTTCACCTACACCGGTCGAGACCCGCGAACCAACGAAGCTTCCCCCCCCGCTGTCGTCGTGGGTGAACTCCTCGACGCCATGGAGACCGCATTCGCGCCCGACCCCACCGGCCCTCACGCGACCTTGGCCCATCAGATCATCGTCGAACATCCTCTACAGGCTTTCAGCCCCGAAAACTTCGGCGTCTGCCGCCGCGGCGTGGAAACCGAGGCACGCGGCTTCGACCACCGCTTGGCAGCGGGAGCACGCTGCCTACTCGGCGAACGCCACGAGGCACCGCCGCTCCTCCGCTCCCCTCTCCCACCCAGTGAGCACAACGACAACGACCGTCTTCTCGAATTGGACGATCTGGTCCGCTTTTTTGATCATCCGGTGAAGTATCTGATCACGCGACAGCTCGGCATCTATCTCGGGGAAGATCTCCGCATCATCGAAGACCGCGACCCGGCGCAGCTCACCGCGCTCGAGGGCTGGCAGCTGGGAGACACGCTCCTACGCGCCGCGCTGGCCCACGAGAACATTGCCGTGAGGAAACAATCTATCCACGCGCGCGGCCTGATCCCGGCGGGCACTCCCGGTCAGGTGATCGTCAGTTCTTCAAACGAGGAAATTGATGGCTTGCTCCAACGCGCGAAAGGTCACCTCGAACGAGACGGCGAAACCCTATCCATCGACGTGCAGGTGGCGTCGTGGCGCATATCTGGCGCCGTCGGCAATATCCGCTGTGACACGATCCTGCTCATGCGATCTGGAAAAATCCAAGACCGCCACGAACTCGGCCAATGGATCCGGCAGCTGGCGGCCACCCTGGCGCACCCCCAGCGAGCATTCCGCAGCGAACTCCTGGGCAGCCGCGGCGCCAAGACCCCAAAACGTATCGACCTCGTGGCCGCGACCGCCGAAGCCCGCGCAGCCCGGGCGGAGCTGCTACTCGGCGAATTGGTGTCTTTGTACGTCGCTGGGCGCCGGTCGGCGATACCCTTCGAGCCTTCCACATCCAGAGCCTACGCAAAAACATTTGCCAAGCTGCCGGATCACGACGTGGCATTCCACGAGGCGGAAAAACAGTGGAGCCCCTCCGCCAGAGGCACTCCCTCTACGCTTCGCTCGCCGGCCCAGGACCCCTACATCGTGCACGCCTACGGCCCCTCTTCCAAGCTGGCCACCATCGACTCGAGTGGCGAATTCTCCCGGATCGCACGCCTCGTGTGGGCACCGCTCCTCGCCGCGATGCCGGCGGGCAAAGGGACGGCGAAAAAACGGAGCCGGAGTCGTTGATGGCCACGCGACACACCACCTACGACGCGTGCCACCCCCTCCGACGCGGGATCACGCTGCTCGAGGCGAGCGCCGGCACGGGGAAAACCTACAGCATCGCCGACTTGGTTGTGCGACTGATCGCCGAACAGGGCCTGTCCATCTCCGAGATTCTCGTCGTCAGCTTCACGCGTGCGGCGACCTCGGAGCTGCGCGAGCGGGTGCGCCGACGCGTGGGAGAAGCCGTCGACGCGCTCACTGCCGCGCTGCGTGACCAGGTCTATCCCGACCCCGACAACGAAGCGGTCTTCTTCTACCTCAGCGATCCCGACAACGTGGACCCGGAGCAACTCGCCCACCGCCTCGCGGACTTGATCGCCGCCCTCACCCATTTCGACGAAGCCGCCATTTCCACCATGCACGGCTTCTGCCAGCAAACGTTGGCCCAAAGCGCATTCGAGAGCGACCTGGATTTCGAGTGCGAATTGATAGACGACGTGGGGCCCATGCTCGAAGACGTGGTCGACGACTTCCTCGCCCACACCCTGCGCCGCGCCCCCCTCGACTGGTACCGCTATCTCACGGAATTCGCGGCAATCGATCGGGCCGATCTCCTCGGTCTCGCTCGCACGGTCGAAGCCGACCCCGACGCGCGCTTACTGTGGGCCGACCCCCCTCGGGACGCCGCTACAGACCAGACGCCCGAGCAGATTTGGCGCGAAGCGTGGGCCGGGTTCACCGACGCGTGGCGCGGCTCCGCGGGCGACATGGCAGCCGCTTCTCTTGTCGAGGCCTACAAAGCGGGCGCCTTCGTCGATGACAAGGTCTACAGCCCCAAACGCCCCAGCACCCGCGCCAAGGCCCTAAGCGCCTGGCTGGCGAAGCATCCTCTCGCGTCCGAGACGTCGCCAGAATGCATGGGATGGGCCGAGTACTTCTCGAGTGCATCACTCGCCTCCAAGTCCGTCACCGGCCGGGCGCCCGAGTTCGGTGAGGACTTGGATCGACTCTTCGCGTGGGGCCAAACGGTGGTGACGCGCGGCGCAGACCTCTTCCGGTTTCGCTTTGCCGAATACGTGCGCAACGAACTTCCCCGGCGTAAGCGCGCACAACATGTACTCTCCTACAACGACCTCCTGCGCGCCCTGGCCCGAGGGTTGCGGGACCCACAGTTGAGTCCGGGTCTGCGCAAGAGCGTGCGGGATCGTTTCAAAGCCGCACTCATCGACGAATTCCAGGATACGGATCCCACCCAATGGGAGATTTTCCACAAGATTTTCGGCGACGGATCTTTCCTCTACCTTATCGGCGACCCCAAACAGGCGATCTATGCCTTCCGTGGCGCAGATGTCTATACCTACGTGGCAGCCCGCGCCCACGCGCGGGCTGGGGCGTACACAATGGACACCAACTGGCGTTCGGACCGACGATATGTCCAAGCGCTCAATCGCCTGTTCTCCCAAGAAGGCGTGTTCGCGGAACGGGGCATTGACTATGTGCACATCGACACCCCCGACAAGCACGACCGGGACCGCCTCGTCTTCCCGTCGGGGCGCCGCGCCCCCTTGCAGCTGCGATTCTTCCCGCGATCCCTACAGCCCGGCGAAGGCCCACTCCCCAAGACCTGGCTCGATACACAGATTCCCACACAGGTGGCCACCGATGTGGTCGAAACCCTCGAGTCGGGTGCCAGCTTGCGCGACGACACCAGCGACAACTCACGCCGCGTGCAGCCGGGCGACCTCGCGGTACTGGTTCGCAAGCACAGCGAAGCACGCCGAATCCAGCAGGCCCTCACTGTTGCCAACGTCCCCTCGGTGATCAGTGGAGCGGGGCGGATCTTCGATACGGAGCAAGCCGGCCTCATGCAGCGCCTGCTCGACGCGCTGCTCCGCCCCAGCGCCGAGTCCCCCGCCCGGGCACTGTGGTCTGGAGCGCTCTTCGGGACCGACGCGTCCCAGCTCCTCGATACGGACGGCCCGGCGTGGTCGGCCTGGCTCGAACAGCTGAGCGGCTGGTCTCGCCTCTGGCGCGAGAAGGGCTTTGTCGCCGCATGGGGACGAATCTTCGATGAAGGGGAGATACCGGCCCGCCTGTTGTCCCTGCCCGATAGCGACCGTGTCATGACCAATGTGCTCCACCTCGTCGAGCTGCTGCACGCCGCCGAGACACGCGACAATATGGCACCGAGCACATTGGCCGCGTGGCTCCAGACACGGCGGGCTGACACCGGTGGCACGCAGAACGACGAAGAACTCCGGCTCGAAACCGACGCCGATGCGGTAAGAATCGTCACGATCCACCGCTGCAAGGGCCTCGAGTACCCCATCGTATGGTGCCCGTATCTGTGGAGCGGTGACGGCCTCAATCCAAGGTTCGGCGAGATTCGCAATCTCAAGTTCCACCCCGAGGGGGACAAGACCCAGCGCATCTTGGACCTCCGGGTACGCGAAAAGACGCCGTCGAAGTCACGCCACGTGAAGTTGGCCCAGCGCGAGCGCCAAGCGGAGAACATACGGCTCTTGTACGTGGCGCTTACCCGCGCAAAGCATCGCTGTGTCGTGTACTGGGCACCCAGCAAAGACGCCGAACATGCCCCGCTGGCCAGTGTGCTGCACTCTGGTTTTCCACGCACAGACCCAACCAACAACTTGGGCCTCGACCGGGTACAAGCGACTGCCCAGCGATTTCCGCTTCTGACAGATGAGGCGATTCTCGCCGACCTCAAGCAGCTCCAAGACCCGGACCCTCGCGGCAACACCGCCGATTCCCTCATCGAAATCGTCACCGCCGAGCTCGCGGTGAAGCGACGTCTCGAGGCGCCCCCCATATTATGGGCCACGCCGCGCGCCCGAATATTCCGGCGCCCGGGGCTGGATCGAAGCTGGCGACGGTCCAGCTTTTCGGCCCTCACGCGCGGGGCGGATCACAGCCGAGCGAGCGAGGGCGGTCCCGAAGCCGAAGGCGTCGACCAGCATGTCGCTGCCATGCCGCCCCCCCCCCTCATCCCCGCCCAAGCCACAAACGTGCCCCTATGGGAATTTCCGCGAGGTGCCGAGCCGGGCATTTTTTTGCACGAGCTCCTCGAACAGATCGATTTTCGAACCTTCGACAAGACGGCGGGTCAACCGGCCGCGCATGGCGGCGTGCACGCCATGCACGCCATGCACGCCATGCACGCCATGCACGCCATGCACGCCACGATCGAAGCTCGGTTGCAGCGGCACCGCATACCTGCACGCCACCGCGATACCCTCATCGCCGGACTGTCGGCGGCCCTGCACACCCCCATGGGAACGGCGACCAGCAACGCTCGTTTGGTCGACATCGCCTTGGGGGATCGCCTCGATGAGCTGAGCTTCGATCTGCCAGTGGCCGGCGGGTTGCGCAGCTTCCGATCGGGGCTCACCACCCAGCACCTCGCCGACGTGTTCCGGCGCCACGCGGATGGCTCGCGAGCATACGACCGGGTGTACGCGGATCGTCTGGCCGACCTGCCGCCGCAATCGCCGGTTCATGGTTTTCTCACCGGTTCCATCGACCTGATCTTTCGCCATGAGGTGGCCGGTCGAGCGCGGTACTTTCTCGTCGACTACAAATCCAACTGGATAGGCGCAGGAGATCCCCCGCGCAGCACGGTTTATCACTACACACCCGACGCGTTGCGCCGCGTCATGTCCGAGCACCACTACTACCTGCAGTACCACCTCTACACGGTCGCGTTGCATCGATACCTGCGTTGGCGACTCGGTTCTTCCTACGACTACCAGCGAGACTTCGGCGGCGTGCGTTACTTGTTCCTGCGCGGCATGGTCGGTGAGGACGGGCCGAAGCACGATGAACTCCCCTACGGCGTCTTCCAAGACCGACCCGCGCTTGCGCTGGTCAGCGAACTGGACGAACTGCTGCGGGCCCCCGGAGGCAACGCATGAATGCGCAGGATATCTTGCACCGGTTCGCCGCTGCGGGCGTACTCGAGGCCATTGACGTTCAGGTCGCCCGGGCACTCTTGCGCCTCGGCGGCGAAAACGATGCCTCGGTGGGGCTGGCGCTGGCCCTATGCGTCCGCGCGCCGCGGCATGGGCACGTCTGCGTCGAGCTCGACAAGGTACAAAACCTGCTCCACCCCGATCGCCGCGATACCAGCGATACCAGCGATACCAGCAATACCAGCGATACCAGCGATACCGGTTCGGACCTCCCATGGCCCCAGGTCCACACCTGGCTCGGCGCGTTGCGCCGAAGCCCGCTCGTGCGGAACGGCGCCGTCGAGCTTCGACCCGCCGCCTCTCTCGACCACCCCGACCACCCCGACCACCCCGACCACCCCGACCACCCCGACCACCCCGACCACCCCGACCACCCCGACCACCCCGACCACCCCGGCACACCCTTGGTGATGGACGGTACCCGAGTCTACCTTGATCGGTATTGGTG
>JAZGFE010000271.1:0-18587 GCA_036479215.1 Nannocystaceae bacterium
CGGGGGGGGCCGGCCCCCCCCCCCCCCCCGACGGCCTCGGTCTACGACGGAGATCAGGCCGTGACCTCCATCGAGACGGTCACCTTCGACAGCGCCTCCGAGAGCATCGAGGACCGCAAGAAGTCCATCCGGCTGGAACTCCGCCAGGGGACGTTCGACAAGAAGAAGCCGTACCGCTTGGTGCTGCGTGACGCGCAGACCGACGCCGAAGTGCAATCCATGCCAGTGGTGATCGACAGGAGCTTTGATGATGACTTCTAACGACAATGAAGCCCAAGACGGCGACCTCGACACGCTCCTGAACGAACACTTCGCGGGCAAGATCGTTCGCAAGGACCTCACCAAGCTGGTGAAAGAGGGCGCGAACGTGCCCGTGTTCGTGCTCGAGTACCTGCTCGGGAACTACTGTTCGTCGCAGGATCCGGAGGTCGTGGCCGAAGGGCTCGAGACCGTCAAGCGTGTGCTCTCCGAAAACTTCGTGCGCGCCGACGAGGCCGAGAAGATCAAATCGCTGATCCGGGAGAAGGGCTCCTACAAGGTCAGCGACAAGGTCAGCGTGACGCTCAACGAGAAACGCGACGTATACGAGGCCCAACTGCTCAGCCTCGGCATCAAGGGAGTCGAGGTGCCGACCTCCACGGTCAAGCAGTTCGACAAGCTCCTGGTCGGTGGCATGTGGGCACTCGTGACCCTCGAATACTTCTACGAGGAAGGACAGAAGGGTTCCCCTTTCACCGTTCGCTTCCTCAAGCCCATCCAAATGCCCAACATGGACATGGATGAACTTCGGGAGGGACGGAAGAAGTTCAGCTCGGCGCAGTGGCTCGACGTACTACTGCGGTCATCCGGCATGGAGCCGACAACGTTGGACGAGCGGGCCAAGTGGCATCTGCTCGCCCGCATGATCCCGTTCGTCGAGAACAACTACAACGTCTGCGAGCTCGGCCCCCGCGGCACCGGCAAGAGCCACATCTACAAGGAGATCAGCCCCAACAGCATCCTGGTCTCCGGTGGTCAAACGACCGTTGCCAACCTGTTCTACAACCTCGCGCGCCGGCAGATCGGATTGGTAGGCGTATGGGATGTGGTCGCCTTCGACGAGGTCGCGGGCATCAGTTTCAAAGACCACGACGGCGTCCAGATCATGAAGGACTACATGGCGTCCGGGTCCTTCGTGCGCGGCCGGGATTCCCTGAACGCTTCGGCCTCGATGGTGTTCGTGGGCAACATCGACAACGTCAAGGTGTTGCTCAAGACGAGCCACCTGCTCTCGCCCTTCCCCGACGCGATGATCGACTCGGCCTTCTTCGATCGCTTCCACTCCTACATCCCGGGCTGGGAGATCCCCAAGATGCGCCCGGAGTTCTTCACCAACCAGTACGGCTTCATCGTCGATTACCTCTCCGAGTTCTTCCGCGAGATGCGCAAGGAGAACTACGGCGATGCCATCAGCCGCTACTTCAAGCTCGGTCGTGATCTCAACCAGCGCGACACCATCGCCGTGAAGCGAACCGTCTCCGGCCTCCTCAAGTTGCTCTACCCCGACGCCGGCTACGACAAGGAGGGGGTCCGGGAGTGCCTCGAGTACGCGCTCGAGGGCCGACGCCGGATCAAGGAGCAGCTCAAGCGCATCGGCGGCATGGAGTTCTTCGATGTCCATTTCAGCTACGTTGACCTCGAGACGAACGAAGAGAAGTTCGTCATGGTCCGGGAGCAAGGGGGTGGGTCGCTCATCCCCGAGGGCCCCCTTAATCCAGGGAGCCTGCACACCGTCACGAGAGGCAGCGGCGGCCACCTCGGCCTGTACCGCCTGGAGACCCAGGTCAGCGGAGGGAACGGCCAGTTGAAGCTCTCGGGGTTCGGCTCGAACTCTGCGGCCAAGGAGTCGGTGAAGGTCGGGTTCGATTACTTCAAGGCGAATGCGGCGCAGATCCAGGCGTCGGTGAAACCGAGCGGGCATGACTTTCATCTGCATGTCGTCGAAGCGCACAACACCGGACCGAGCTCGACACTGACGTTGGCGGGATTCATTGCGATGTGCTCGGGGCTTCTCGGAAAGCCGTTGGATCCGCAGCTCGTGGTGCTCGGGACGATGAGCCTGGGGGGGAACATTGTGCCGGTGGAGAGTCTGGCGGAGTCGTTGCAGGTTGCTGCGGACGCCGGGGCGAAGCGGCTGTTGTTGCCGATGGCCAGTGTTGGGGACATTCCTTCGATTCCTGGTGAACTGTTCGCGAAGTTTCAGACCGGGTTCTATTCGGATCCAACGGACGCGGTGTTCAAGGCGCTGGGGGTTAGCTGAGATGGTGGCTCACCGGTGATTGACGACGAATCGGGTCCTAGCTGACATGCGCCAATCCATCGAACTCGTCTCGGCCGATGATCCAACCGAGTTCCGAGACGCCCGGTGGCTGGTCGTCGACGAGGCCGCACTGGCCGAAGCGGTGGCCCGACTAATTGTCGGACAGTCAGCCCGTTGAACTCGGCGAGAAGTCGCGCCGCATCCTTCCGCACCGCCTCAAGATCTGCAGCAACGTAGCAATCCGCCGGGCAGTGCGCGTAGGCGTTGTGGTCGCTGGCAACGACGCGGTATCCCGCGCGCTTGAACGCATGTCCCTCGCGCGCCTCGATGCCGTTTTCCGTCACCGGACTCGACCGCCACCTGGAGATCAACAGCTTGCGGGACAACGTGCCCCTGGCGGATCTCGCAAACTCAACCCGTTCGCACGGCCGTGGTGACGTAGTCGCCGGTTGTGCGCTTACCGTGAAGCATATCGGTGTGAACCTCAGCGAACTCAGCGGCCTCCAAGAGCTCGGCGACTCGCTCTGGATCGTAGGCTTGGAAGCCGTGCTGGGTCAGCGCCGGGTACTCCTGCATCTTCTGAGCGCCGGAATAACCTAGAGCGATTCGACCGCCAACAGCGAGCACGCCCCGAATCGCGGCTAGCGCGATCTCGGGAGCTGCCCAGAAGTAGAGCGTGTTGGTTGTCACAATCTTGGTGAACAGGCCGCTTCTGAAAGGTAGCCGTTCCACGTCCGAAACCAGGAGCCGCAACCGTCCTTCCAGCACCCTAGTTCGACAATAGCCGTGGGCGTAGAGCACCGTCTCCGGCGATCGGTCAATGCCGAACGCTTGCAGGTCTGCGGCGAGCTCGAAAGCACGCATCAACGCGTACCCTCCGCCGAAGCCTATATCGAGCAAGGTGTCGTTGGGCTCAAGTCGCAGCGCCTCGAGTGTGGAATCGATGAGTTCGCGGTTGCCCGTGTTGAGCATTCGCGTCATCACGTGGCGTCCGAAAACGCCGCTCGGGTTGCGCAGTTGCCTCGCTATGAACTGGGCCAGCATGCAGCAAGACTAACGCAGCGTCACGTGACGCGAAACTGCAGCATCCAGGTTTCGCTCATCCGCTGTGGACAGTCGACCGCCCGCCCACAAACTGCCAAGTGTGATGAAGCTGTCCGCCGCACCCATCGGTTCGACTTCGTTGTCCTCGTAGATCATCGGATCGGCGGGCCGAACGATCTGACTCCGTGCCGAAGCTCAAGCTAGAAGTCGGTACCCCAGCGAGTGGGAACGCACGCCGCGTCCTCCGCGGCGATCG
Source organism: Nannocystaceae bacterium (assembly GCA_036479215.1). Lineage (GTDB taxonomy): Bacteria > Myxococcota_A > Polyangia > Nannocystales > Nannocystaceae > FL481. Next base: position 3,600 of record JAZGFE010000271.1, read on the forward strand.
CCGATCGCCGAGATACCTGGGGCTCGGTGGCCCAACGCGAACGCTCGCGGGTGCTCAAGTGCTCGGCAGTCCGAACGAAGGGAAGAGCGTTCGCGGGGGGCGGTCGGTCACTGGTGCGCGGTGGGGACACGCCTCCGCGCCCATACGGGACCTATGTTCGGATTCAAAAAACCCCTCGACGACCTTGACGACGCGATCCCCCAGCGGGAGCTCGCCGTCCCGCCGCCCATGACACCACCTTTGCAAGCCATGCCTGCCCCGACGCCACCAACCCGCAGCATCCAACCCACACCGCTGGCAGCACCGCGCGGCACGGAGATCGCCGCGGACACCCGGATCCTGGGGGACATCAAAGCCGATTCGGGTTTGAGCGTCGCTGGGGAAGTGAGGGGCAATATCGAAGCTGATGGGGTGATCACCGTGCAGGAGTCGGCCACCATCAAAGGCGACGTGCATGGCACCGACGTGGTCGTCCGCGGGAAGGTCGAAGGCCAGGTCATCGCCAGCGCCAAGCTGACCATCTCCACGACGGGCCTTGTCGTGGGAGATATCGAAGTACGCTCTCTCCTCATCGAAGACGGTGGCACGCTGCAAGGCCAGTGCCGCATGGGAGCGACCCGCTCTGAGGCGACTGCCGCCACGCCGCCGCCCATCGAAGCCTCCAACGCCAACTACGCGGACGAGGACATCAGCCAGTTCCTTCCGGACCTGGCCAGCGGCGAGTGAGCATAGCCGCCCGCAGGCATGTTGCGCATCTTCGTCGCATGCCTCGCGGACCTCATCTCCACCTCCGTACCGCGATCCGGTCCCAGGACGTTTTGCAGCAAGTTGTGCACCCCGAAATCAGTTGGATCGCGGGCGAGGCCCCGTTCCACAGCGCCTAGGGCACCGCGGCGAGCTTCGTGGCCAGCTCCCCCGACGCATCCAGTTCGCGGACGATGTCACAACCACCGATGAACTCGCCTTGAATGTACAGTTGGGGGACCGTGGGCCAGTTCGAAAACACTTTGATACCCTCGCGTATCCCCGGGTCCGCGAGTACGTTGACGGTTTCATATTTTGCACCATGGCGCTTGAGCACGTCCACGACGGTCGCCGAAAAACCGCACTGCGGGAAGGACTTGTTGCCCTTCATGAACAGCACGACCGAGTGTTCACGGATGAGGTTCGAGATCTGTTCGGACATCGGATCGGTCATTGTTTGATTTCTCCGCACAACGGCCGTGACCGCGCTTCCGCGGCACCGTGTGCCCGGCAGGAATAGCGGGACTCTCCTCGTCATGCAACGGGAGCGAACTCTCCCCCTATGTCAGCTTAGAATGCGCCACCAACGCGACAGTCGCGCATCATGTGCTCTTCCAGAGAGTGTCTGATGCCGTAGGAGCATGCGACCGCTCAGGTGGTATCTTAGAACCCACCCGTTGCGTCCGTGTTTGACCCGCACAGACGCGGCGCCCGACAGCGAGTCCAATGATCATGTGAGGCGCACCCGGACCCGAACCAGTGTTCGGCACGCGGCAGCAGCTCAGGTTGGGGCTCGTAGCGCGCGCCCGTGGCGCTACCTGCAGCGCTCCCTGATCGCTGAGCCTGGTCGCGTATCCGCTCCGACCCAGCCAGGGGCCGTCTTTGTCGACCTCGGCTGTTGTTCTGTCCTCCATTGCGCTCATTCCCCGATGCCCATGTAGCGAAGCACACAACGCGACGGGCTTCAAAAAATGGAGCCGCGCGGCTATGATGGTGGTCCATGATGGCCATCATGGCCATCATGGCCACGCTCGTCCCGCCGCCCTCGCCGGTGGCCCCCAAGAGCGACTCGAACAACCCCAGGAACCTGATGTACAACCCTCGACTTGTTTCATTTTCTTCTCTTCTTTTTGCACCAGCATCCATCATCTGGGTCGCCTCCGCCGCGTGTAGCGGAAAAACGATCGACACCAGTGCGAACGAGAACCTCGGCACCACCACGGGGGACGGTTCCGCAGGCGACGGCGACGCGGCAGGCGACGGCGATGCGGCAGGCGACGGCGATGCGGCAGGCGACGGCGATGCGGCAGACGACGACGCACCGCCGGATGCCCAACCAGGTGGTACCAATTGCACAACCGACGCGGACTGCACCAGCGGCTTTTGCACCCCCCTTCCCGGCGGTCAAGGCAACCTCTGTTCGGACTGTAAGACGGCCCAAGATTGTGTCGACGCCGGGACAGGGATCGCCTGCGCACTCGATTTCGCGCTCGAATACTATGTGTGCTCGACCGGCGCGCTAGGCGATACCTGCGAGGACGACAAGTCGTGTGCGGACGGGCTCTACTGTGCTGAGTTCATCGAGGGTACGGGCTTCCTAGTTTGCAGCGAATGCTCCGAGCCAGCGCATTGCGCCGACGGGCAGATCTGCACGGCCAACAACCCCGCGAGCCCGCAAGACCCACCCTACAAAGAGTGCGCGGAGGCGGGGACGGTACCCAACGACACGATCTGCGAGCTCGAAGGCGGCGACGAGGCGTGCGCCGGCTTTTGCGTGGAGATTCCTGACATGCCGTTCTCGCTCGCGGTGTGCGGTGACTGCCGACCGGACCAGGCCGACTGCCCCGACGGCCAAACCTGCCAGCCACCGTCCCTCGGGGGCATGGGTGGACCGATGGATCTGGCGGGCTCGGCGTGCGTCGATGCCGCAGGAGACGACGACGACGACGACGACGGCAATACCGGAACCGATGGGGGAACCGGAACCGGCGACACCGGCGGATAGAGCCGGTGCGCCGCGCGAGCCTGAATCGAAGACGCGTGCGGCGGCCAGCGCCGCAGATCGCTAGAGTCAGGACCGCAGATCGCTCCGCTCGCGCTTCAGACGGTTCGTCGCCAACGTCGTCGGCGACGCTCTGGTGACACGCGCGATCCGGAGGGCACGCGCGATCCGTGATCTGAATTTTATATTGAAAGTCATTTTCAATATTGTATATTCCCGGGCAGATGACGTCGACACGTTCGGTCCCCCGCCCCCCGACCTTCCTCACGGGCCCTTTGCCGATCGCGGCCCTCGGCTTGGCCGCCGCAGCGCTGTTTGCGCTTCCGAATCGCGCCATCGCGGCCCAGCCGACGCCTCCGGCTGCCGCCCCTCCCCCAAGCCCAACCGCCACCAGACCCACACAGCCAGCCCAGCCAGCCCAGCCAGCCCAGCCGGCCCAGCCGGCCCAGTCAGCCCCAGCGGCTCAGCCCCTGACCACAGGCAGCCCCTCCGCGCAGGCCCCACCTGTGGTCGCCACAGAGGGCGATGGGTCTGGCCTCCGGCGCCTTGAGGGAGCACACGCGGAGACGCGTGCAATGGTCGAAGCCGTCGCCGACAGCCTGACCACACTACGGGAGTCCACCGCGATCCCCGAGACCGAGGAACTCCGTGGCGCGCACGGGTTCGGACCCGCAGCGTCGAAGGTCTACCGTCGTGACGAAGGGCTGTCCCTCGGTGGATACGGCGAGATGTTCCTCGGTCATCGCCTGGGCGGCAAGAGCGACCGCAAGCCGCACCGCGCGGACCTGTATCGCGCCATCTTGTATGTGGGACACAGGTTCAGCGACAAGATCCTCGTGAACACGGAGATCGAGTTCGAGCACGGTACGACCGGATCCAACCCGGTCAATGGCGAGACCGGCTCGGTGTCCGTGGAGTTCGCGTACCTCGACTTCCTACTCCACGATGCGATCAATATTCGAAGCGGACTGATGCTGATGCCCATGGGCATCACGAACGAAATGCACGAACCCACGGTGTACCGCGGCAACATGCGCCCCGAAACCGAGCGACGCATCATCCCAAGCACGTGGCGCGAGCTGGGCCTCGGTGCTTTCGGCCAGCTGCCCGGGGGAGTCTCGTACAATTTGTACGGAGTGTCGGGCCTCGCGGTCGATGGCTTCGGCGAGAAGGGCATCCGCGGGGGACGACAAAAAGGGAATCACGTCGCCTTCGAGGACAAGGCCGCGGTCGCCGCTCTCGGCTGGGCGTGGCGTGACCACATCGCTTTGGGGACGAGCTTCTACTACGGAGGTGCGGACCATGACCCCGCACGCGAAGCGCCACAAGTGACGCTGTGGATCTCCGAGGCGCACGCGATCCTGCGCTTTCGCGGCGCCGAACTTCGAGGCCTCGTCGCCACGAGCCACATCGAAGGCGCGGCTCGGCTCGACGACCGCACGCCAGCGCAACAAGTGGAAGGAGCCTCCGAATTTATCGCGGACCCCTCGCGCGTGGTGCCGACCGACCAGTTCGGTGGATACGGCGAGGCGAGTTACAACGTCTTTTCTGCGGTCGGATCCATTCGTCAGCAGCTCACCCCCTTCATCCGCGCCGAGGCACTCAACTTGAACCTGGGTATGATCGAGGGGCAAGTTGCCAAAGCCGAGCTCAACACCCTCGAAGTCACTGCGGGACTCGAATACAAGCCGCACCCACAAGTGGTCATCAAAGCGGAGTATGGCCGCCGCAGCGACGCCGCGAACGGCAGTGACGCGATCGAGGAACTGCGAGTGGGAACAGGCTTCGTTTTCTGAGGAAACGCCACCATGACGGCCACCGATTCATTCACCGCGCGCCGCCGTGCCGCACTCGTTCGCCTCGCTGCCATCGCAGCGCTCCCCCTAACGTTGCTGGGCGTCTGCCACGGTCGCTCTTGGGCCCACGTTTTTCACTCGCGAGAAAGCGCGCTCGAACTCGCGTTCTCCCGCGCGGATGAGGTGCGACCCATCACGTTGTTCCTCAGCGAATTCGAACTCGCCCACTGCTCCCGCCTCGCAGGCTCGCACTGCTCGGAGCGCACGATCCGAGCCTACGCCGGCTACGATGCGGAAGATGCGCTCATCGGCTATGCCTTCATCGACACCCACCCCGTCCGGTCGCTGCAGGAAACCGTCATGTTCGTATCGTCCCCGGCTGGGCGCATCCAGAAAAGCGTGGTGTTGGCCTTCCACGAGCCCGCAGACTACATGGCGACGCCACGCTGGCTCACCCAGTTCAAAGGACATTCCCTATCGTCGCAACTCGCTTTGCACCGCGGTATCGACGTGATGAGCGGAGCGACCATCACATCCAACGTGCTCACCAGCGCGGCTCGGCGCGTATTGGCTGTGCAGCGTATCAAGCTAGGCCAACCCTAGGGCCACCGCCGCGGTTTCTGTGGTAGGAGCCGTGGGGGGGAGCTCGCTGCCATGAGATTCGTCGTCACCGGTGAATGGGATCGGAACACCATGCTTCGCCTTGTTCTGGTGCTGTTCCTCGTCTATGTACTCCTCTTCATCGTAAGTTCGGCGCTCCTTTACTTCGATAGGATGGGGCTCGACCCCGCTTCGGTCCAGATCTACTTCCTGGGCGATCCAGACCTGGATTTCGGGAGACCGCCACGATCCTATGCTTCCATGATCGAGACCAGCCATACCCATCTTTTTGCGATGGGCATGCTGGTGATGGTGCTCACCCACCTGTTGCTCTTCGCCCCCATGTCCCCGCGATCCAAAGCGTGGCTGGTGATACTGAGCTTTCTAAGCACCCTCTCCAGCGAGTTGTGCAACTGGCTCGTGCGCTTTGTGAGTCCCTCGTTCGCCTACGCCAAGATCGGCTCGTTCATCGCCATGGAGCTAAGTTTGCTCGCGCTCACGTGTGCCATCGCCATCCACGTATACCGACCCCATCGAAACGCCTACAAAGATGGCGTCCGCTGACGCTCGGACATCTCCGAGGAGTCGCGCTATCCCCCCCCAGCACGCCCGAACCAAAACGTCGTTGCGAGCCCTCCGCCCACCACCAAGCCCCCTAACCGATACAGTTCTTCGCCCGGTCGGCCTGCCACATCGCCTTTGATCCCGACGGTTCGCAGACCGCCGTCGAACCCGAAACCGTGACGCACAAACAAGCTGGCACCGACCCTCACAGATCCGATCGCAGCTCCCCGCAACGTAAACTCGTAGGCCGGCTCGATGCGCACCCCCACGTCCACGAGCAGGCTCGCGCCAGCGGGCATAGACAAGTCGGCAGCGGATATCTGCTCGCCCCCTGGCCCGACGAGCCACCACGGCTCGACACCGACCTCGGCCATCGTCGGCATCCGCAACCGCCCACGTCCCCACTCGTAGCCACCTGCGGCACCGATTCGGATGCGCTGCATCCGGTAGTCAAAGCGATCGTGACGGAGCCATCTCGCGCTCATCTGGAGTGCCGACCCCAGCAGAGACCGCAGCGCCACCGCGAGCCCCAAACTTGCCCCCTCGAAAGGGCGTGCGTACACGGGTTGCGCCGCATGGGCCTGTATACCCGCACGCAACGACGCCCCCCACCGCCACACCGAATATCGCGGCGCGGTGGCTGACGTAGCAGATAGCGTCGGCGATGAGGCCGAAATGCGCCGCGTTGTACCCCCGGTATCGTCTGGGAGCGGCGCTTCCGACGCCTCCGACGCCTCCGCAGGAACGATCTCGGCCGGCGACGACGACGACGTTTCGTCCCTCAGGGCGGCCGCGAGGGGGACCACGGGGGGGGGTGGTACCGCCTGTTGCTGCAACTGGGCATCGACTTCAGCCAAGAGAGCGTCCACCTCATGACTGGCACTCGTCATCGGCGGTGCTCGGACATCCACATCCGCCTTCGTGCCGTCTCGCTCGATAGAGATAAGGAGGCTCACCGCGGCGTTCACAGCCCGCCGCAAACTCGCATCCCTTGTCGGCACCCGCCGCACGTACCCCGAACCGTCGGCCCTCACCACCTCGAGGCGAACGGAGCGGCCCGTCGGGTCGAGACGGAGCCCCACGAACACACGGGTCTCCGACGCGGCGGGACCCTCATTCTGCCACTGCGTGAGTACGGTGAGATCGGGCGCCCGTAGCCGAAATGCTGCGGCCGCCTCGTCCAACGGAAAGCCGGGTGCGGCGAGCAAGACCGTATCGAACGGTGACACCGACGCGGACGCGGAGGAGGTCGGAATCACCGGAAGCGGCTCATCCGCTGGGCCCAGCGAAGGCACGGTTTCCCGCGGCAACGAAGGGGGATTCACCGCGGCGACGAAGGCGGCGAGGGTAGCGGTCAGGATCGTCGGGTGCACGACAGGCCCCGGCATCAAGGGAGCACCGGCGGAGCATGAATCCCCCGGGGAAAGCTCCGCCGATAGTCCTGCCAGCAACCTTGGCGTCGCTCACCGCTGGCACGCCGACACAGACCTGCCTTCGCATCCCCGGCGTACTGCCCCCTGGGGAAGCGCTGGAGGTAGCGACGCCACACCCTGGCGAGATCACCATCGCGCTGCCGCACCAACGCGAACAACTCCGCGAATGCCATCTCCACGCGATCGTGCCGACCACCGATGCGAACCACTTTCCACAATGTACGTTCTGCCGCACGATGACGACCGTCACGCCACTGCGCCTGCGCGCGCAGGTCCAGCTGCCGAAGTCGCCGATCGAGGTCTTGCGGTCGCGCCTCCAGAGTGCCATCCGAAGGGCCCCGGCCCTTCTCCACCGAGGTTTCTCTGCCTGGTTGCCACGGCGTGACCTGCTGTCCTGGAGCAGGCGATCCCGTGCCCGCCGCCACCGGGTCGACGCCAACCGAAAGGACTGCAAGATCGGGCTCCAACACGACAAGCGTGCGCCCGTCCGACCCGTCCGACATCCCCGCCGCGGAGGAAGGTGCCGGTGAGCCCATCGGAGGCACGGGCACCGTTGCACCACCACCCCACTTCGCGAGCTGCGCTGCGTCCGAAGCCTGCATCGCCGCGTAGCCACGATCGAAGGTTTCACCGCTTCGGAAGAGATCGAGGTTGAACACCGCGAGCACCACCGCGGCCGCAACAACTGCCGCCGCTGCGCCCCAAACCAGGTGTGTGCGCACCGGCACCGTCGCGCCCCGCCATGGGCCTTCATTCTTCCGCGCTTCGATACGCCGATCGAGGACGTTACGTAAATTCATCGCCCACGGAGCCAAGGCTTCACGGTTGGCGCCATCCCCTGGTCCATCCACTCCTGGTCCATCCACCCCTGGTCCATCCACCCCTGGTCCATCCACCCCTGGTCCATCCACCCCTGGTCCGTCTTTCCCGCCGCCCCGAGGCTCCCCCGTCGCCTCGATCTGCCCCGTGTCCGCCTGCAGCGTCTCGTACCGCGCGGCAACGGTCGAATCAAGCGCGCGCACTCGGGACATCATCGCGTCGAAATCGGAAACTGGCGCTTCGTTCACCAGATCCGCATCGACACGTTGGCGCAAACTATCTCTTAGCGCCACAAGGTCCGTATAGGTGTCTCGCCGCTTCACGCCGACCAGTTGCCTTCCTCGAAAAGTCCGAGTCTCTTGAACTGTGCACGGAGACGAGCCCGAGCACGGGCCGCCCGTACCCTCAAGTTCCCAGCAGTGGTACCCGCGATGGCCGCTGCCTCTGCGGCCGACATGCCCTGCACGTCGCTGAGCACGAAAGCCTCCCGCAACGTGTCCGGAAGCACATCGAGAGCGGCGGCGAGAGCGTCGGCGCGGCTCTCCTGCTCGAGAGCGCGCTCGAGATCGTCGCCGCGCGGCCGGGCCGATCGCTCCACCATTTGTTCGAGATGGGCGTAGGCACGCGATCGACGACTCCGTTTCCGCCAATGCTTGCGAACAAGGTTGTGGGCGATGCCCCGCAGCCATGTCATCAGAGGCGCCTTGCCGTCGAAACTTCCCAGGCGCACCAACGCGATAGCGAACGCCTCTTGGGCGAGGTCCTCGGCCAAGGCCACGTCCCCCGTCGCATACGCGACGTAACGCAGCAGGGACTCAAAGTGCGTCTCGTAGATCTCGCGCCACGCTGCGGAATCGCCGTCCATCGCTCGATCCAGTAAGGCGGATGTTGTGTCCGTTCCGTACCGTCTCGACGACGAACCCGAGGATCCTCCATCGAGCACTGAAAGACGTGACCTCGCGCTTGTTGGTCCTTGCATGTTCATACGGCACTCGGAAGGAGTTCGCTCCCTGCCTCGCTTTTTTCGTTCATCACATCCGTGCATCCGTGCATCCAGCTACCCACCCACGCACGTCTGCGTCGCCTGATCGCAAACTTGCCCGTCGGGGCAGTCGTCGTCTTGCGTGCAGGGTACATGCCCTTCGATCGCTGGGGCCTGGACCTGGAGAAAACGGTCGAGCTGACTTCGAACTGGACGCACCCCGGGTCGAGCGCCGCGAAGGTCGTGTGGTCCACGGTACGTCGAATCACGCGCAAGCTGGGAAATCCGGAAACCCCCGCATCCACAAGCTCGCCGAGTAGTTCGCCCGGCAACGCGAAGCTTCCCACGTCCGGCCCCTCACACTCCAACGTCACAGGCGAGTTCCCGTGCTGATCAATGTTGAGGAGGAGCTGAACTGTAGAGGACCCGGCACCCGTTTCCCACGTGACCATGACTTCCTCGCCCGCCCGGATGGTCGGGACGGCACTCGTGACCGCCAACGCCCGCACCCCCTCCCCGTACAACTCGAAACCGGGCAGATCTCCACCGGACGCACGGAGCGTGATCGGGACCCCGGGCTCGAATCCGGGGTGCGGCAGCAAAGTGTCGAAATACAGAAAACTGCCCTCCGCCAGCTCCATCGCCACCGGCTGGACCAACCCCGTGAGCTCCACCACGCCCACGTTTTGCCGAGCCGGCTCGGGGATACACTCACCGCTGTAGTCACAAGTTGATCCGAGCGTGCACGGTGGGTCGCAAAACGGATTCTCCGACTTGAGCAGACGGCAGTCACCCACAGCGCTCGCCAATTTGGGCACGCTGGCCGGAATCACATCATCGGCCACCTCGTCACTCACGGCAGTTTCCGCAGTTCCAAGCGTCAGCCGGAAAGCCCCCACACGTTGCCCCAAGTCACACGCGCCGCGCGGAGCCCCTGCGCCGGGAGGCGCTTCCGTCGCGTCGGAAGGCGCCTCCCCATCCGCGTTCGGCTTCTCGCAGGCACCGCCAAGCAAGCCCGCCGCCGCGATCAGAACCCGGGTCGCATCGATCCACGGGAACGACCTCCGCGACATCGTGCTAGACACGAATGTTTGAGAAAATTCTGACATCTTAAAGGTGCGGCTCCTCTTTTCCGGGAATTCCCAGGTCGATATCGTACACCTGGTTCTTTTCCCGGTCCATCACATAGAGATGTTGGCGATCCCAGCCACCGTAGCCGGACCCCCAGTGCAGGTTCGGGATCCAAAAACTATCGTCGCTGAGTCGAAGCAGCTCTTCCTTGGTTCCGTCGGGAGTGATGCGCCAGATCACTGCCGCGACATATTCTGTCGCGTAAACGTTGCCGCACGCGTCGACGCCCAGCCCATCGATACCGCCGCCTTCTTCTCCCCAACCGCCGCCGGGTCCACCCCCGGACCCCCCCCCGGGGTCGTCACTCTCCAGACCCTCGACGAAAAGTCGTAGATTTGACGCCTCTCCCTCGGCGTCGATCTCCACCTGATGTATGGAGCCACCACCGAAACTCCCGATATACAACACCTTATATTCGGGATCGAAGTTCAAGCCATTCGGATTATCCAGACCCTCCGCCACCACGGACGACGCCCCGGTCTCCGGCACAACCCGATGCACCCTGCCCGCATCGTGCTCCGCCACGCAGACATTTTCCCGCATATCCACGGTGACGCCGTTTGGATACGCGAGCCCTCCGAGCAAGGTATCTTTCGCGCCGTCGAGCGTGACCTCAAGCAGGCGATTGCTCTCGCTGTCGGCGAGCACCAGATGCCCGTTTGCCAGGGCCTGCAGGCCCGAAGAATCGAAGCCCCCGAGTCCCGGTACGAGGAGCTCGGCTGAACCTCCGTGGGGGGTGCCGTAGAGGCCCCCATCTCGACCTATACTCAAAACAGCCTGCCTTTCTTGTCGAAGACAAAATCCTCGCTCGCCTTTGGGCCGGGCAGCACCGCGTAGGTTGTGGGTGCTGGAGGTAGGTTGTCACAGTCGTACGTGCCCGAAGGGGCCTGGGAGGCGTCATCGTCATCGTCGGCCCCGTCGTCATCGTCGGCCCCGTCATCGTCGTCGTCGTCGGCCCCGTCGTCACCATCGTCCCCGTCGCCGTCGCCGTCGCCGTCACCTCCGCCAGCCCCCGCACCGGTATCGTCGTCGTCATCGCTCTCGCTGTCTGCCGTATCGTCCCCCTCGTCGTCACCTCCACAACCCGCCGTGAAGGCCAGCGCGAACACGAAGCAGATGGCGGTATGGGAACACAAGCGAGTCAAGGGAATGAAGAGGTTAGGTTGTGAGTCGCACGCTCGCACATCTCCTGCATACCCTCGCGCCAGGAATCGTCTGTGCAGAAGTTGTGATCTGGCTCGTATGCGCCGCCACGACCGCGACGATGGCCGGAAGCGGGCAAGGAGGGGGTGGACACCCGCGCAAGGCGCTGTGCATGAGAATACGAACCATTCGCCGCGCCCATCTTATGGACCCACCGTACCGGGAAGCCGTGGACGAGACACAATCAGCTCCTCGGAAGACCGTGTAACCTGGGGAGACAGGCTCCGTTTGGGCTGCGGCGCCCCAGCCTAAACCCAACCCCCGGCAACCTCCCCAACCTCCGCCGATGCCCCCGCAGACGCCGACGCCTCGCGCCAACAGGCCCGGGGGCCGCAAGCTTCCACCGCCCCCCGGTTCGCGGGGGTCCCTTCGGTCCCGCGCGCGGATCCTGTTGTGCCTCAGCACGTCGTTGCTCTCCGCAACCGTCCGTGCCAAGCCGCACCCGACGCCCGTGCGGAACAGATGGGTCTACGAGAACCTGAGCGCTGCCCGGGTCGCACCCGCCGGGCTCGTCGACCGGGTCCAATTGGGCTATCGCAGGCAGCTCGTTCCACGCGCATCGCCTCTATGGCGGGAGAGTCAAGCGTCCCTCAAACTCGACACCACGCTGACGCCGGCCTACGTCACATTGGGTCCCACCATCGCAGTGCAACCGCTGACGGTCGTGCGCGTGTCCGCGAGCTATCAGTGGGTGAACTACTTCGGGAATTTCGGCAACCTCCAGTCGTATACAACCCCGCTCGCAGGCCACTCATCGGCGGCACGAACCGCGGCACAGAAAGCAGGGCTGAGCTACGCCACCACCGGGCATCAGATCAACTTGGCGTCCATGCTTCAAGGCAGGTACGGGCCTGCGATTGTCCGCGCCGAACTCAACATGCGTTGGGTCGCGCTCGGCCTCCGCCCCGGAGATCGTGTCCACTTCGACCAATATGTCGACACCATCATTCCTGACCATGGTTTCACCGCCGTCATGGACGCAGACGGGCTCTGGGAGCTGGAAGGGGGATGGCTTCTCGGAGCACGTTACAGTCTGGTCGCGCCGCTATTTCAAGCGAAACACTACAACCTCGGGGAGGTGCGTCCCCCACGGGGCGTCGCTATCTTCAGGCTCGGCCCGGCAGTCCTGTACCGGCTGTTCCAGCGCCCCGGGGCCGCCTTCGATGAGCCATCTCTGTTCGCCATCGCACAGTGGCACCTCCGCCACCCCTATCGTACCGGCGAGGAAGTCCCGGCAGCGATCCCCACCGTCATGGCGGGCTTCATGTTCAAAGGCGACCTCGTGACCCAATAGCGCTATTCGGGTGGGATAATGCTCGGACCCTCGGTGCAGACCGTGATCTCTAGAATCAGATACATCAGCACCAGCTCTTGGGGAGCGAGACCATTATAAACGATGTTCTCCGCGGTATGATAGGTCGTAAACATCAGCTTGCCGCAGCCGTATTGGCCGGTCATCGTCATCGGATTGACCTGGTTTGCGTCCACACCGGCCATCCCAGGCGCGGTGCCTTCCGCCCAGATATAGTGACCCACTTCGACCATCTCTCCATCTTCGTCTTCAGCTTCCACCGATGGCGTGTCCAGCACAACCGACCAATTGTGCCACAGATCAACGTTGGGCAGATCATCCATCTTGGGATGCACCTCGCCGCCCGCATTTTGTGGATTGATGTCCTTGAACGCATCGGGTAGCGCATTGAGCCACGCCAGCATATCCTCGTCCAATACCTGGCCCACGGTGTTGTATGCACTGAAAAGGTCGGCCGAGCCCGCTTCCGTAGCGAAGGTCTGGTACTGGGGGAAAGGCTTCGCTACGGCCTCATTGGCCCAGTCCGCCGCGTATAACTTGCCGCCATCGGCCACCCAGCCCCTCACATTGTCGACAACGGTCGCATTTTCGAACAGTTGGTCGGCCGACGTGCAAGGAAAAAAGATGATGTGGTACTTGTCCATTTTTTCTCGATCCGTGAGCAGGTCTTGCATCGGACCGAGGGTGTCCAGGGCCGGTCCCCCCCCAATCACGCCCCCACCAGCGTTGTCCCAAATGTCGAACTGCTGGGTCCCAGGGTCGAGCGTCTCGCCCATCACGCTCTGGGCGACGTCGGCGACCCCGAGCTTCGCCAGCGCGTCTTCCAGGCGGTCATAGGCCCCTAGCCCCACCGCCATATTCGGGATGTACATCCCCTGGCTCGGGTCGCGGCGATCGGGCAAGCTCGTCACATCACCACCCACATTGCTGTCCCCTTCGGGGATGTCCACCGAGGAGATTTGGAGAAACTGTCCCTTGCCCACGACCAGCTGCTGATTGTCACCAGCAAGGGTGGGTAGGCGAAAAGATCCGTCTGGCTCTGTCAGAACGAAGTGGATTTCACAAGGCAGCTCAACGCACTCGGGACAATATACGTGATCGGGGATGGTCTCGACTTCGAAGGTACCGTCGACCGCGTAAACTAGCGCGCCACTGATCGGAAGCTCGCCGTTGGGGGCGTAGACGACCCCCTCGAGGAAGGCAGTCGGCGTGGGCTTGTCGGACTCCTCACAGTCGGTATCGCCGTCGTCGCTCCCTTCCTCAGGGGCTCCAACATCGAACTTGGGTCCGGCACTGTCGTCATCTTCATCGTCATCGTCATCGTTGTCATCGTTGTCATCATTGTCATCATCATCGTTGTCATCATCATCGTTGTCATCATCATCGTTGTCATCATCGGCTTCGCCACTCCCAATTGCTCCACTGTCATCGCCGCCGCCCTGTTCGCCTCCACTCGCAGCCCCACTCACGCTCCCCAGTTGCGCCGGCGTTGCACCATCTTCTTGCGCGGCGTTCCCTCCGCACGCCCCCAAGACCTGGCAGCACGCGAGGCACGTCAGGACGGGCAGCCCCGCACGCGACAGTAGACGGACAAGAAACGCGTAAGACGCGGCACAACGCCGAGGAATGGAGAGGGGCATGATTGGACGACCTTAGCTGCGCGCGTTCGGTCCCAGTGGGCCGCGATTGCCGTGCCCTGGCCGCGTCGCTGCCGGCTCGGCGCAGATCCGCACAACGCGCGAATGCGGATGACACGCAGCCCGCTGCGTCCGCCCCCCTCCCCGCTGGCCAACCCAGCCGGAGGGCGGGCAGAGACCTACAAGCTCCTCTCAGCCCAGCAAGAGAGTCCACCTCCCGTGGACAACAGAGCCCGGCCCCGCCGCTGTGGACGCTGTGGACGCCGGAGGAGATCCCACGCCGCGTCTCTTCCGGGCAGACAAACGCTGCATCCGTTTGCTAGTCGTCCAGGCACCTACACTTACTCGACCCTCAGGCGTCACACCACGGCGGGCGACCGGCACCCTCCCCGTGGGCCTGTCTGGGCACACCACAAGGACCCCAAGATGCAACCACGAACCCTCCGCTCGCTTGGCCTATTGACCGCCCTGTGTGCCGCCCCGAGTACGGGATGCGGCAAAGAAGACAACGCGGGCGAAGACCCACAAACCGGAGCCGGGGTTCCGGGCGATGGCGATGGCGATGGCGACCAGGGCGATGGCGATGGCGATGGCGATGGCGATGGCGATGGCGATGGCGATGGCGATGGCGACCAGGGCGATGGCGATGGCGACCAGGACGACGATGACGATGACGATGACGATGACGATGACGATGACGATGACGATGACGATGACGATGACGATGACGATGACGATGACGATGACGATGACGACGATGACGAT
>JAZGFE010000272.1:0-49325 GCA_036479215.1 Nannocystaceae bacterium
TCCCAGAGTCGGGCGCTTGAGCTGCTTTCGACGATCACTTTGTAGGCAGAGCCGCATCGGCAAAATCGGTCGAAGTGCCCACAATCATGGGTGTTTTCTAAGTCTGGGCCTGGAACTTCAGTCTAGAGGGTTGCAACTCCACCCCCACGGGTAGAGCACCATGCCAATATTAGCGTGGTAGTCGAGCGATCCCGCTGGCTTGAGCATGTCGTAGAACCGTATCATGTTGCGCGCGCTCGCTATGGACGGCTCTGCGTCGTTTCCTGGGTAGGGGTACACCCGATTCGGGTCGACGCCATGCACGTTACGCGAACTCTGGAACGAGTCGGGACTCACCGCAGGCACAAAATACACGCTCGACCAATCGAGCATCTTTGTGATCCGGGCCTCACTACCGTATCCCATCACGAGCCTCTCGATGAGCCCCATGACGACTGGCGTGGTGATCCACTCATCGCCGTGTGTCGAAGCGGTGATCACGATGGCCGGCTTGGCAAAATTGTCCTCCGCCACATCCCCCGACAGTTTCAGCACCACGATGGGCAACCCATCCTGCGACACCATCCATGGAAGGTCCGGTACGAGCGCGAGATCGGGGTTCTCGATCTGATAGTCGGCGAACGTAGCCCGAATCTCATCGTAGCTCGGGTACCCCGCCCGGTCGTTCGGACCCCGGGGGTAACTCTCCGCGTCCACATCTGCGGTGACCAGCCGAGCCTGCGGTGCCAAGGTGAGGAACGCCGCCGCCTCAACGGCTGGCACGTAAACCGTGAAGGTGTCTCCTCGCCGCGCCTCGATGGAATAGCGCAAGGCGATGGTTTGCATCGTTGCATCGTCGATGCCGACAAACGTGAACTGGGAAACCCGGTTCTCATCCTGTGAAGCACGACCCGAAGGGCGCGGAGCGGCATTCGCCCCGCGGTTGGAAGAGAGTGCGCACGCCAACGCGAGGCCGGCAGACGGAGAACTCAGAAGTCCCATGACACTCACGTTCGCATGCTGGAACCAAACCATCCACGCGCACCAGATGACCGTAGCTCACGCGCCACTGCATACACGGACACTTGTGCGGAGTGATTCGTATCGAATCTTACGATTTTCTCTCCCTCCAAAGGAGTGCTTGAACAGGCCTCGGTCGACGAGAAGCGAGCGTCTGCCCGCCCTGAGCCACAAGCAGAGCCACCGCTCGCTCGTTTCTGTCCCGCGACGAGCCTCCGACTTCTGACCGGAGACCGGCGATCGGTGGCGGAAGCGTGCTCCGCCAGTCGGACTGCAAACTCACGCCGCGGGACCACAGCCCGCCATCTTCTGCGAACAGTAAGTACAGAAGGTCACGTGCGATGCTCGCCCCCGGCACAACTGCAATGGGCCGTGTGCACCATCGGAAGCGATATGCGGCCTCGTCTCGAGACAAGTTGCCGCGCGGAACGACAACGACGCACCGAACGCGAAAGGCCGTAGGGCTCGCATCGACGACCGCGGATGCCGGGCACGCCACCGCAATAGCGGTCCACGCCGCGATCAGAGCGACGAGCGCAGGCTCGCGGCCTGGATGAACCGGGACTCAAGGGTGCTGGGCAACAACACCGATTCGGGCGACGGCTCCAGATCGTGCACCCGATCGAGCACACTGTCCGTTCCAAGCACATATAAGGTCTTGGGATCCCGTTGCTGAAAGAAACCTTGGTCCTGAAAATCGCCAAAACCGTCGGCTTGGCTATAGCTATACAGCAGCGCATCCCCGTCGTCGTCCACCGCCAGCGGCTCCATGGGTATGCCGCCAAAACGCTCGAGCCCGGCGCCCGAAACGCGGATAATCGCCGATTGTGCGAGGGTGATATCTTCGTTGGGTTCGGCCACACATGACCAGACCACCCAATCTCCTTGAGGCGATACCACCGGGTCGGGGGTGCCGGCGCAGCGTGTGACAGTGGTGCTCATATGCTCGATGCGGGCGACTGATACCGATACTGTAGGGCCCTCGCTCCCCACAAGCAGTACGCGCGCCCCCTGGTTCGCCGTTCGCACGGAGTACGCCTTGCTCCTCTTGACCACGATCGCCGCTTGGGCACGCTGCTCCCGGTGCCAAAGGTAGAGTCGCTCGCCCGCTGAAAACACGTACGCGTTGCGATGCAGTGCGGCCAGTAGAGACACGTCACCCCACGCCTGCGGGAGGTGGAGACATTCGGGCCGCACTGTTTCTCGCCAACTCCAGCGCCACCACCCGCAGGCTTGTGGATCGGCCCGCCGATCGTCGCCTTGGTAGACCAACTCGTCACCCGACGGCGTGATCGCCCAGGTCCCCCCGCAGGCGCCCGGGTCGTCGATGCATCGGTCGGCCTTTCGCCACGGCGAGGGAGTTGCCGGGTCATCTGTGGAGAACTCGATTCGACCCAGCTCGCGGATCACCGGCGCTGCACCTCCGGGGTCGGCGGAGTCCGGATAGCGACTGGCAACCATGGACGCGACGCCCGGCCGGCTCCGATCGTCGTAGACGTACAAGATGGGCGCCGATGCGGCCGACCCCACCCATACGGGCCGGATACCGTCCATGCGCAGACCCTGCACAAGATCGTCGCCATCACGTGGTAACGCCACTTCCAGCGCCAGCGGGACCACACTCAGAGCGTCCCCGCCCGACCAGAGCAACGCATCCCCCCCGCGCGAAAACTCCACCGGATCGGGCTCGGCCGGGGCCGTGTCCGGGACGCGCATTCCGATCACGCGCGAGTTCTCGAGATCAACGTGCATCGCCACGTCGGCGCGACCCCTCACGAACAAGCTGCCGCCGGTGGGCGAGAGCAACATCGGAATGTAGGGCTGCCCTTCGGGAATGCCCGTGATCTCGAGCTCGCGCTGAGCCCCGCGATCGTATACGTGCACGGTCCGGGAAGCGTCCGCGTGACGAACCGCGTCCAGCCACACGGCGCGCGCGCCCACGGGCCTCGGCTCGCAGCCGCCCAAGCCGGCGCAGAAGATGGCCGCGAAGCAAAGCTCGCGGCCGACTTGCGCTTTTTCCGCACCGCGAGCCACGATGCCACAGTAACAGTGTGGAGCGTCCACCGCCCGCATGGTGACCGAGCCACGCCAAAGTCTCCCAACGCGCACAGGCCTCTCGTGCGGCGCTCGTCGCTGTTGCACCACCACCTCGCTTGCGGCAAGGTTGCGCGCCATGGCCGGTGAAAACGACGGTAACAACCCCGATCAACCTGGAAGCGAGCCCACCGGAGGCGAGTCCGTAGAAACCACCGCGAGCGAGCCGGACCAGCCGTCGAACGTCGACGCCACCGAGGCCCCCGCGCAAGCCGATCCAGCGGATCAGGCGCAGCGCCAGCTCAGCGAAGCCGCCAAAGGGATCGAGTTCGTCGTGTTGCCTCTCGCGTGCACGAACGAAGGCAAAGGCGCCCCACTCGCCATGGGCCTGCAACGCTGGTGGGCCCAGGAACTCACGCGCCAAGGCGGCCAGGCAGCGGCACCGGTATTCACGGCCATGGGCGAACGGGGCGGCCGAAAGGTGCCCGCGCTGATGGTGTACCGCGACCCCTGGAAGGAGGCGCAGATCCGCGAGGGTGTGGCCCGCTTCCCCAACGCCAAGCGCGCGCTCGTGACGGACTTCCATGTGGCCGACGACAAGCTCCTGCTCAAGGTGCGCCTGGTGGGCATCGCCGCCGACTCGCTCAGCGATGTCGCCACCTGGGAACTGGCAGGCACCCCCGAAGAGCTGCCTCCCAAACTCTTCGAGCTCATGCGTGAGGTCGCGGCCCACGACGGCCGGGTGATCAAGGAGAAGTCCTGGGAAGAGAGCTTTGGCACGAAGGACAAACAAGCCATGTTGTCGTTCCTGATCGGCCTGGGCAATCTGTCGGCCCTGCAAGGGCGCTGTGTACCCACCGGGTCGGACCAATTGCTCAACCCCTTGATGGACGCGATCAACCGGGACCCGGGAATGGACGCGGCCATGGAGACGCTCCACGCGATGGTCGACATCTTGGTGGGAAGTCAGCCTGACAAAGCCGCGGTGCCGCTGTCAGTGCAAGCCCTGAGCATCGCGGCCCAACGCCGAGAAAAAGACCCCACGGCAAGCCACCACCTTGCCCTTATCCTGCGACGCCTCGGTGACCTACCCTCGGCCGTCAACGCCTTCAATCGGGCCTTCAATCTCCAACCGGACAACGTCCCCATCGCAGCGAGCTTCATCGAAACCCTTCGCAGCCTCGGCGACGCTGCCAACGCACTCAAGGTCGCCGAGTTTGCCCTCGAACGCGGCAATGAAGGGCCGCCGGTCCTCGGCCTATACGGGAGCTTGCTGATCGAGCACGATAAATTCGACGAAGCCGAGCCCTTCCTGCGCCGCGCCATCGACGAAGGGCAGGTGCCCGGAGCCTACGGCGACCTCGCCAACGTGCTGTGGGACCGGGGCGACGGCGACGCCGCCAGCGAGGACCGCAGCGAGGCGCTGTCCGTACTCAAGACGGCGATCGAACAACCCCAGGTAGCGAAGACCACGCTCGACATGCTCCTCGACCTTCACGAAGAAGAGGCCCTCGAAGACGCTAGAAAGCTCCTGCTCGAGGCGGCCACGCGCCACGATCACAATCCGTTGGTGCTCACGGCGGTCAGCAACATGTACATCGACGGCGATGATCCCAGCAAAGCCAAGCCGTACCTGGAGAAAATCCTCGACCTGCGCAGCCGGAGCCTCGATGATGAGGCCTTCGCCCGCCGCAACCTTCTGGCCCTCGGCATGGAGGAGTTCGAAGAACGTTACGATGCGGCGGTCGCCAACATCCAAAGCGACGACACCGACGGACAGGCCAAAGCTGCGGTGTTCATGCGCGAAGTCATCGCGCGGGATGCCCGGTTCTGGCAGCCGCACCTGATGCTCGCGCTCGCTATACGGGGCTCCGAAGGGGATACAGCCGCCCTCGGCCACCTCTTCAGCGCCGTCAAGCTGCGACCTAACGACAGCGAGGTTCGAAATCTACTCGCCGCCATCCTGCGCAAGCAGGGACGGCCCGCCGAAGCGGTCGATCACCTCCGCGTAGTGGTTTCTCTCACACCGCGCGAGATCGATCCGGTGCACAACCTGGCGAAGTGTATGCGTGACGCCAACCTGTTCGAGGAAGCCCGGGCAGTGTGTCAAACGGCCCTCAAGATGGTGCCCGACAACGCCGAATTCAAAGCGATCCTCGACAACCTTCCACCTCCCAAAGACCAGCAAAACTAGATCTCGCCCGCGCCCGTCGCCCTCGGGGTAGCGAGCCCCGAGCCACCGGCGTTTCACCCACCACCGACCGTCGGAGCGCAAGATTGCGCGCCATGCCGTGCGCTAGTGACGATACCGGAAGATCCGTCGCGACCCGTCCACGAGGAGAATGAAACTGAAGCTGAAGTCGATCAGGCCCGTTTCTGGATCGACGAGTTGGGCGGGGGGATGGGTGAACGGTTGCGCCGCCCGCACCGCGCGAATCGCCTCCTCGTCCAGATAACCGACACCCGCCGGTCGATCGATTGTGATGCCGCGCACCGTACCGTCGGGGGCCAGTACGATGCGGAGACGGGTAACACGGGTCTTGTTACCGTACACGTTGCCATGGGGATCACGCGCCGTGTGAATCGCCGCCGGATGCCAGTTTTGCGCCACGGCATCGCGCACTCGGTTGAAAAACGAAGCGAAGCGATTGCGACGGGTGTTGAGGATGGTCTCGGCACCTTCGTCCACCTCCTCGATGGACTCCAGCCTGCGACGTTGCCCGAACGTATTGCGTAGATCCGTACGAGAGCCGGCCAGACCGGGTCGACTCCCATGTGGTTTCGCCCCCGGGGAGAGCGGCAGTTCTCCGCTTTCGTCGCGGAACAGCGGCGTATCGTCCGACGCTTGCCCCTGTTGGGGACGCGGCGACACTCCCTCTGTCGCGCCGGCCGAGGAAGGATCGGTCGAGGGGTCCGCATGCCGTTGTGCGTCATCGCTTGAACGACCCGACCGGCCCGAACCGGCCGCCTGCTCGCGCCGAACGGGCGCAACCGTTTCACGGTCGACCTCGTTGTCAAACTCGCTACTCTTTTCGCTGTCCTTCGGCGGCCGCTCGCGGACGATGCGGTCGTTCTTGACGACCTGCCCCGGATCCTCTCGATCTTTCTTGAGCGCAGCGGCCTCTTCCTCGGGTACCAAGGCCACCTCCATCATCCGGTCGGTAGACGGTGGTGGCACATCCCTCCGCCCAAGCACCCACACCCCTTCGACGGCGAGCGCCATCAGCACATGGAGCAGCAGCGCCAACAAGAGGATCGCCAGCGCGCCGCTAAGCGGAACTTTGTCCTTATTCGGCCGCACCGTACGCCTCGCTCCCGAGTATAGGCCGTTGCAACGGTGGGCGCAGCCGCCGGCCCACACCGAATATGTCACGCGAGCTGGAGCTGGCGCAGCGCGCTATTCTGAGGTCTCCGGCGCCACGCGTCCGCAGCCATTCTCGTCCGGATCCCGTGAGACATGCGCGCCCGCCAAAATGGCCGCGTACAACTCCCCACTGCGCTCCACCGCCTCGGGGGGCGAACTCAGCAGCAAGACACGTCGCTGAACTTCGCCCCGCTGCAATGCGCGCTCGATGACCAGCGTCCGCGGTGCACCGCTTTCACGCAGGATCCACGCGCGCCACCCTTCGGCCTCCGCGCCCACGGCCGAGCGGAGACTCGCGGGCACGTCTGTCGGCCGAACCCCAAACGCATGCCGCAAGTTGGGTACGACGCCAAACAGAGCCGGCAGCTCCTGGGCCCCATCACCGTCCGTTGGATCCACGGCCACGTACTCGACCAAGGCGCCGGTCCGAAGCTCGAGACGATCCGCGATACCGTCGAAGGCCACGGATCCAGGGGGCCCGTTCGCTACCGCCGGCGTGGGTCCGAAGTACGGAGGCACGTGAAAGCGTACGCCCTGTGAGGCGCAGATCTGGTCGCGATGCGCGAGAAGGTAGGCCGGCACGTCCTCGTGCACCACCCGATAAGCCGCCCAAGCCAGCGATAGCCCGAGAGCGAATAGTAAGACGGCACAGAAGCGATCGAACGCTGACTTCACACGCAGGCGGGGTACCGCGGCGATCAAGCTCGCGCAAAGGACGGTGGCCACGTAGCTCGTTGTGAGCGTATCGAAGCCCCAAACCCCGGGCACAACGGTCAGCAGGTTTGCGCCCAGCAGCAACCCAAGCGTGATGGACAGGCTCCGCCGCACACGCGGGACGATCTCCGGAGTTCGCAAGGGCAGCAGGGCCCACAGTGCGGACACCAACGCCGCACATGCCAGGAGCGAGCCGCCTCCCGAGATGAGCGCCCCCCCAGGCTCCGCCATCACGCCTACGCCCATCCCCAAAACCGCGCTACCTATCACCGCAAGACCCATGCGTGCGGCCCCGTAAAAACGCTCCACCACGTGCCCCGCGAGCCAAATCGCGTACATATTGAACAGGAGTCCCACGAGGTCGCTGTGGACCCAGACCGACGTGAGCACGCGGGCCCACGACCCAGATGCCCACAGCCCCGGCGCCCATGCGCCCATGCGCAGTAGATCGATCGCGCCCGTGCCATAGACCGTGGTCATGACACCGAAGACGCTCGCTATGGCTAGCACGATGGCGTAGGTCAGCACGACACGGCCGCGAGGACGCAACGTCGAGTTGACCCGCAGGAAACCGAGCAGACGGTCGGCAACCGACTGGACGTAGGGCAACACCTCCGGGGCGAGCTCAAGCGACTCGCCGGGGAGCTGCTTCAAGCTAAAACGGCTGGCCTCCACCGCACGTGCATCCCGCGGGCCCGCGACCGTCGCCACGCTACGAAGGGCCGTTTCAGCGCCGCCAACATCCCCCGATCTTGCCAGTGCGATGCCGTGGAAGAGGGCCCCAGCGGCCGGGGAGAGACCCAAGTCGCGGCACCGATCCTGCGCGACCACTTGGTCGACCACAGCCGACGCGCCAGCGTAGGCGAGAAACGTGAAGCGAGCCTGGCCCAACATCTCGGCCGAGCGTGGGTCCGCGCCGAACGGCCCCTCCTCCAGGGCACGCAAAAGTGCGGCGGCTTGGCGCAGCCGTCCCGACTCACCGTAGGCTCGCAGCAGGCCCAGGGCCAACATGGGCCGAAGCGCTGCGTATCCGGGCTGAAATCGACGTTCGTAGTTCGCTATCGCGTCGTCCCACCGCATGCCATAAAACAGCAGCGATACGGTGTGTTCGTGGATCAATGCAAGTTCGCCATCATCTTCGGAGTCTTCCGCCAAGCCGCGCAGGTAGGCGAGTGCAGGATCCACCCCCCCCTGATGCAGAATAAGTAGGGCACGGAGCACCCGCTGGTGACGTGAGAGGCCCGCCCCCGGCATCAAGAACGAACGCAGCCCCGACAATCGCACCGCCCAAGGGATCCGGCTGCGGGCGTACGCCCACCGCGACGCCGCATCGAGTACCAGGGGTGCCACTGTCGTGATCACGCACATACTGATCGCCACGGAACCGAGGAAGCGATCCTCCCGACTCAGCCCGTACAGTCCCGCCAACAACACCCCGAGTACCAGCGCTGCGTAGCCGCGCTGCCCCGCGAGGCCCCGCCGAAACAGACGCAACAGCGTCGTGGCCTGGACGACGAGAACGAGGAAGAGAAGCTGATCGAACACGGCCTAGGTTCGCTCGAGATGACCCATACGACGATACTTCTCGTAGCGTCGGTCGGCGCGCTCCTTTTCCCCGAGCTGTTCCAGCTCCGCCAAGTGCCGCGTCAGCGCCTCCCCGGCGGAGACGGCCGTCTGCTCCGGCCCCCGATGGGCCCCACCCTCCGCCTCGGGAACCACTTCATCGCAAATCCCGAGATTGAGCAGATCCTGGGCCGTCAACCGTAGTTGCGCCGCCGCCTCTTGCTCGGCGTTACTATCGCGCCACAGGATCGAGGCACACCCACGCGGTGAGATCACCGAATAGACGCTGTGCTCGAGCATCAGGATACGATCGGTAACCCCTATCGCCAACGCGCCCCCCGACCCCCCTTCGCCGATCACGAGCGATATCGTGGGCACACGCAAGCTCGACATCAACTCCAAGCTAGCGGCGATGGCCTCGGCTTGCCCCCGCTCCTCGGCGCCGATGCCCGGATACGCGCCCGCGGTATCGATGAATGTGAGCACCGGAAGTCGGAACTGAGCCGCGAGCCTCATCAGGCGCTGGGCCTTGCGGTAGCCCTCGGGCCGAGCCATTCCGAAATTTCGATGCACATTTTCTTTGGTGTTGCGGCCTTTTTGGTGGCCAAGCACAACGACCGCACGCCCGTTGAGCCGCGCCATGCCACCTATCATCGCGGGATCGTCCCGAAAGGCCCTGTCTCCCCGCAACTCCACCAACCCGGTCATCATATGTTTGAGGTAATCGAGCGTGTAGGGACGGTCGGGATGCTTCGCCAGCTGGACCTGTTCCCAGGGAGTGAGCGAAGCGAGCCGCTCACGCTTGAGTTCCGAGGCCTTCGCCTCGAGTCGCTCGATCTCGGTGACCATGACCGAACTGCCCAACGCGAGGGACTTCAGCTCACGGATCTTTCCCTCAAGCTCGGCGAGAGGACGCTCAAATTCTAGAATCTTGGTGGTCAAGAGGGCCTTCCACGGAGGAACGCTTCGGCGCGCGCGTAGGGGAACTCTTCAGGGCGCGAGATATACACGATCTGGTCGGTGAGGAACTGATTGCGGAAGAACGTGCGTTGTTTGCGCGAATAGCGCTGGGTCGCCCGTTTGATCGCCTCTACTGCGTACGCCAGCGGAGTGTGGACCTCGAGATGCTCGAGCAGCTGGCGGTAGCCCAGACTCCGCATGGCCTCGCACCGGCCATCGTAGCCGGCTTCACGCAAGCCCTCCACCTCCGCCACCCAGCCGGCGGCGATCATCTGTTCGGTTCGACGCGCGATCGCGCGGTCCACTGTTTCACGCCCCGGATCCAACACCACCGCGAACAGTCGCATCCTGCGCCGGGGAGGATCGCGGCCACGCACCGCACTCACGGGCTCGCCATGGCGCTCGCACAGCCACAGGCTACGCAACGCCCGCACCACATTCCTTGGGTGGATATGTTCCGCGGTCGCGACGTCGCGCCGCGCGAGCTCGGCGTGAACGGCCCCAGCGGTCTGCCCCTCGCGAACGAGCCACTGCCGCTCGAATGACATGCGACGCGGGTCCGCGCGCGGCAGATCGAGCGCAGCAAGATCACCGCTTTGGGACCAGGCCGCCGACCGCAGATAAAATCCGGTGCCGCCGACGAACAGCCCCGGCGTCCGGTCGATCCGTGCACAAGCACGCCGCCCGTACTCACCGGCACTGAAACAAGCGGAAGGCTCCACCAGATCCAGCAGCGCATGCGAAACGAGTCCACGCTGTGCGGCACTGGGTTTGGCCGACCCAATGTTGAGACCACGATAGACCTGCACCGAATCACAACACAAGATCGGGAGCCCGAACTGTTGGGCCACCGCCACGCCGAGATCTGTCTTCCCCGCCGCCGTAGGACCCACCAAGGCCAAGGCTGTGGGCCCTGCATGGGTCACCTCGGAACAACCCACACTCACGCGCCACCGTCGCTGCGCAACAGCGCGTCGGGGCTCCACCGAACGATCCCCGGTAGTTCGGTTAGCGCGACCCCCTCGTCCCTCAGCTCTCGCAACCAGGCTTTCGCCAAACGCGGCGCGGGATCGGGACCCGCCGCCGCCATGGCACGTAGCGCTTCCTCGCTCCCCGCGGCACGACGAGGCGCCCGCAGTCTCGCCCATGGCAACACGCGCTCCAAGAGGCTCGCCACCTCCCCTTGTGTCGCACAGTGACGCAATTGGGCCGGTACGGCCCTGACCACGACAGCATCGTCCCCAAAGCCCTCCAACTCGACACCCAGTCGCCGCAAGGCCGACGCCGCATCCACGCAGCATGCCATGTCGACGGCACCCAATTTCACGACGACGGGCGACAACAGCGTCTGCGCCGCAACGCCGTCGCGCTCACCTCCGAGCTGGGTCCGCATCCGCCGGTAGATCAGATGCGCCCGCAGTGCGCGTAAGTCGACCACAAGCAAGGCACCCGCCTCCTCGAACAACGCCACCGGACCGGGCAGGCAGACGAGATAACGCGCCTCCAGTGCCGCCGAACCCAACTCGGATGCATCGGATGCATCGGTTGCATCGGTTGCATCGGTTGCATCGGTTGCATCGGACGGGAGCGACCTAACCTCCGAGGTCGCGCAGACGACCCCGCTGGCGCCGGTAAACTCGGTGACATCGCTGCGCAGTGACGCCACCTGATCGCGGACAACGAGCTTGTGCGCCTCGTACCCGCTCGACAGGGCCTTCGTGTGCAGCCGGTACCGCGGGGTGCCGGCCGCTGCTGCGCTCCGTTCCCCCCGCTCCCGGTCCCGTGCCTGCAGCGACGCTGGCTCCGCCGCCCCGACCCTTTCGTCCCAGCGACGCACGGCATCTTGCGCGCTGGAAGAACAAGCACGCCCTTCGTCGACCTTCGCCTGACGCCAGGGCGCGTCAGCCAGGCCGCGGGCGAGTACCTCCCGCGCAGTCGCGTAGACTCGCTGTGGCTCCGAAAAGCGGACTTCGTTCTTCTGCGGATGCACGTTCACGTCCACCGTACCTGGAGGTAGGTCGACCATCAGACAAGCCACCGGCTGTTGCCCCTCGGGTAATGCCCCCCCATAGGCATGCGCGACGATCCGCGCTAGGGATCGCTCGCTCACGACGCGACCGCGGATCACGATCAGGATCCCATTTCGGCCACGCACCGGCGCATCCGCACCAGCAAACCACGCGCGCACAGCCACCCCGTCGCTGGCATCGCTTACACAAAACAACTCGCCCGCGCCGCGTCGGGCCAAGACCTGACCCACCCGAGCATCGAGGGTCGTGGCGGGGAGTTGGAAGAGCGTGCGCGCGCCATGCCGCAACGTGAAATGCACCCCCGGGTGGACAAGGGCACAGCGAAGCACCGCTTCGCTGCAGTGTCCGACTTCGGTCGCTTCTGCCCGCATGAACTTGCGACGAGCCGGCACCGAAGCGAAAAGCTGCTGCACCTCTACCTGCGTACCCACCGGCATCCCTGTGGGCGCCGCCACCACAGGGTCCCCGGGAGTCGAATCGGCCTGGTAGCCGATCTCGGCGCCCGAAGTACGGCTTCGCAACACCACACGAGCCACCGCCGCGATACTGGCGAGCGCCTCGCCGCGGAACCCCAAACTGCCGATGTCGAGGAGCTCGCTCGCATGCCGGATCTTGGAGGTGGCGTGCCGCGTCAGCGCCAACAGCAGATCCTCAGGGTGGATGCCGCGGCCGTTGTCCACCACGCGGATGAGTTGCTTCCCCCCCGCGTCGATCTGTACCTCGATTCTGGTCGCACCCGCATCGAGCGAGTTCTCGACGAGCTCTTTGACGACAGATGCCGGACGCTCCACCACCTCCCCGGCAGCGATTTGATCGGCAAGTCCGCGCGCGAGGACGGCGATTCGCGTCGGTAGGTTAGTCTCGGACAACGACCCGATTGCGACCGGCCTGCTTGGCGACGTACAAGCGTCGATCCGCCAGCGCGATCAGATCGTCGGCGTTGGCGCAACCGGTGTCAAGCTCGGCGACGCCGATCGAGACGGTCACAGTGATCACTTCGCCCTCGAAAGTGAACGTCTCGCCTTCCACCAAGGCCCGGATCCCCGACGCGAAGCGGCCCGCACCGTCGATCCCGATTTCCGGTAGGATCACCGCGAACTCCTCGCCACCATAACGCGCGACCACGTCTACCTTGCGCGCTCGCGACTGCACGAGCTCCGCGATGCGCCGCAACACGTAGTCTCCGGCGCGATGGCCGTACTTATCGTTGCAGTTCTTGAAGTAGTCGAGATCGAACATCATAAGCGCCAACGGCCGCGTGTACCGTCGGGCACGGTTCAGCTCTCGTTCGAGCGTTTCCATGAAATAGCGGCGATTCCAAATAGCCGTCAACCCGTCCATCGTCGACAATCGAAAGATCTCCTCGTGATACGAGCTCTCGATATTGTCCCCCGTGAGGAACTTGAAGATCGAACGACCGATCTTGATGAGGTCGCCATCTTTGAGATAGGATTCTTCGGGTACCCGATTGTCGTTGACGTATGTGCCGTTGGTCGAGTCGTGATCGCGGATCTTCACCCCACCCTCGTCGACCGTCGCCGTGGCGTGCTGCCTTGATACGGCGTCTTGCGCGACGATAATGTCGTTGGTCGTGCCGCGGCCGAAGGTAAGCTCGCTCCCATCGATATTGTATTTCCTGCCCAAGTCCGACGTGCCGTAGATCACAACGAAACACGCGTCCTTTCGTTTCCGACCCGATTGCGTCTCGTCAAGCTTGGGACGAATGACTGTAACGATGGTTTCGTCGCGCATGAAAGAAGTCGGACTGCCGGGCCGGTACGTTTCTCCCCACTCAGGTTAGCAGACGCGGATTTGAGGTGAACGACTCTTATGTGGGTACGTCGTTTGGGGACGTTCACCGCCACGCGACGCTGCGCCACTGACGCGGAAGGGTCCCACGCTTGCCGACCCCTTGTGCACGCCACCTCCACCTCGACGTTCCGCGGGTGGAGGTGCCCTGCGGGCGCCCACGCGCCCACACCTCCTCCACCGCCCCCCCCTGGCACGGTGTCTTCGGCACGCCCTCGGCACCGCGCGCAGGCGCTCGATGTACAGACAGAGGCGACGGGACGCGCGGCGAATCTGTGGCGTTTTTGACCGCCAAGCGGCCGCATTGCTATACGCAGAGGTCATGTCCGCGGCGCGAAAACGGTTCGGTGGCGTTGGCGCGCTATTCTTCTTGGCCACGCTGGGCGTCATCTCGTTCTATGTGCAGCGACAGTCGCACTCCGACGCACACGAAGGCCTGAGAAAACCAGCGACTGCGCTCCCCACACCCGACGAAGTAGAAAAGCCGCCCCCGCTGCCCTGGAAAGACCGACTCGACCTGGCCGCGATCACGTTGGCAACCGTCGAAACCGCGCCTCTGCCCGCGGAGTTGCCCGGTGTGGCGACCGGCCACGCATCGAATGTGAACAAACGGGAAGTCGCTCCCGAATCGGCGCTGTATGTGCAAGAGCTCAACGACGGCCACCGCTTGCTGTACACGCTCGATCCAGTGCTGCAACAGTCGCTGCTACAGATCTTCCGGAACCGCGAAGTGCCCTACGCCGGAGCGGTCGTCGTCGACCTGCGGGACAACGCCGTACTCGCTCTCGCTGGACACTCAAGCCTCGACGCCGAGGTGGACCCCTTGGAGGTCGTCACCACGGCCTGGGCACCGGCAGCATCGACGTTCAAGCTCGTGACCGCGGCATCGCTGCTTGAGAACGGATTCGCTACCCCAAAAAGCAAGATTTGCTATCACGACGGTCTCCGAGGCATCACCGACGACCTCCTCCGCGACGATCCGCGACGCGACAGCCGCTGCAACACGCTGCGGACCGCGATCTCCCGCAGCCTCAATCTGGTCCTCGCCAAACTGGCGCTCAAACACCTCGACGAGCGCCATCTCACCGATACTGCCAAAGCCTTCCAATACGAGACCGAAATACCCTTCGAATTTCGGGTCGAGACCAGCCCAGCTCATATCCCAGCTGACGCAAGAGCGCGCGCCAAGGTAGCGGCGGGTTTTTGGCACGTGGATCTGAGCCCCGTCCATGGGGCGCTGATCGCCAGCATTTTCGCCCGGGGCGGGATCTACCAGCCGCCGCATCTGTTGGCGCACATCCTCGGCCCGGATGGCTCGGACCTGACACCAGGTCCGGTGTCGACCCGACGGGTGCTCTCCCGTGATACCGCCGATTCTGTCGGCTCGATGATGGTGGCCACCACGGTCGAGGGCACAGCGAGGTCTAGTTTTTTCGACCGCAAAGGTCGGCCCTACGTCGTCGCCGCGAAAGTCGCGGGCAAGACGGGCAGCCTCAGTGGCAAACGGCCCCCCGCGCTCAACTACAACTGGTTTCTGGGCTTCGCGCCGGCGCAGCAACCTGAGATCGCGTTCGCTGTGGTACTGGCGAACGAACCCAAGTGGCGCATCAAGGCTCACTACGTGGGTCGCCGCATCGTGCAGCTCTATATGGCGCGGCGCGACGCGATCACCGAGCATCGCAGCGCACGCTTGACCGACGACGGCGTGATGCTGCCGCGCCGCGACCCGGAGACAGGTGCCATCGTCTCCAAGGCCAACCCAGTTGCGGGCGACCGCGGGGCCGCCCACACCCCCGCGTCCCCATCGGGCCCGCCCCCGGCACAGAGTGATCCCGCTGCCGATCACCTCGACGCCCTCCCCGACCCCGCCCACACCTTGCCTCCCGTGCCCGGCCCCCTCCCTAACCCGCGGCCACCGTCAGACTCGTCGACACCCACACCGACCGAGACACCGTTACGATGAGCTCCAGGCGGCGGCAGGCTTGTTCCCGTAGTGCCGTTTTGGATGCTCGTCCCGCTCGGCGTGGCGATCGCCTCGCACCCGGACAGCACCTCGGCGCGCGACGGACCGCCCCCCAAATCTCACACCGCGACCGAGTCCAACGCGAAGCATGGGACGAAGCGTGGCCATGCGGACGACGCAGAGGGGGGGAAAAGACGGGCTTCGACCCTCGTAGAAGCTGGTGCAAACGCCTTTGCGCAGGGCGACTACGAAACCGCGGCAGCTCGATTTCGTTCTGCCGCCACACTTCGCCCAGCCGCGACGCTGCACTACAATATCGCCGTCTGCCACCACCGACTGATGCGCTCCGCGACCCAACAGGAGGCACAGAACCTCCACGCCGATCGAGCGATCGAAGCCTACAACCGCTACCTCGCCGCTCGACCCGACGCGCCGGACCGCGCAGAGGTCACCCGGTTGATCGAAAACCTCGGCGGCACCGCGTCTCGGGGGGGTCTCAAGCACGCTCGATTCCACGCGACCAGATCTGCACGCCCCGGGGCACCACAGCAAGGGGATCTCGAAGACACGACCGCCGTCCCACGCCCCGCGGGCGACGACGAGAAGCGACCCACCCACGGCACCACGACGACCCACCCACGGGAGACCCTGAAAGCCGCCACCCCCCGACCGCACATTGTTCTACAAGTGTTCACACTGTTTGGTCCCACTCCGACCCTCGCCGACAACCGCCAGGTTGAGGGGAACGCCACATTGCTCGTTGGGATCGGCCTCACCACGCGCATCCGCCGGCGACTACGTCTCGGTACCGCGCTCGCCGGGTACGCTGGCGGCACCCAAGCGCCGGACAAACTGTCGTTCTCGGGTGGGCACGCCGCCATTTCCATCGGGTACAAGCACGACATCGGACAAGGTGAGAGGTTGTGGCTCGCGCTGGATCTCGATACTGGATTCGCTCGCCAGTCCATTCGCACACGAGAACGGGCCGAGGAGGCGCCGGAATGCACCACGGCCGCGGAGAACGGGCGCCTCGTCGGAAGACGCAGCGGAGGCTTGGCCGCCGGACGGGCGTCTCTGGGCATGCAACTGGGCGACTCCCGCCGCCACGGAGTCACCTTGCACCTGATGCCCGCGATCGGGGTCTACGGCCGCGGCAGTAGAGGACATACCGCAGCTGACTGCGCCCCAGGTGAACGTCCCCTACAGGGGTTGGGCATCACCGGCCCCAGTGTATTCATCTGGTTGGGCGCGGGCTACGCTGCAGTCTTCTAGCTGCGCGTCGCCAGCATGCGGTCGTGAGCCAGCGCACGGGCCCGTCACCAAGCTGAGACGACACCGAGTAGCCTGCCGCGGTCGCCTCTCGTCATGTGTACTCAAGCCTGTCGTCCATCACGTGCGTTCTCGATTGTCGCCATGCTGGCGCTCGCCGTCTGCGGCAAGCCTGACACTTCCGATCCGCCCCCGCTCGGAGGAAGCGCCGACAACGACCACGACGGTGGAAGTAGTGGCGATGATGATGATGATGATGATGATGATGATGATGATGGCGATGATGATGACGATGATGACGATGATGACGATGATGATGATGATGATGCTGATGATGATGATGACGATGATGACGATGATGACGATGATGGCGATGATGGCGATGATGGCGATGATGGCGATGATGGCGATGATGATGATGATGGCGATGATGGCGATGATGGCGATGATGATGATGGCGACGATGGCGACTGCGCAGGTTATCCCGACGGTCCATATCACTGGTACAAAGACCACGTTGTTCCCGCGACAACGGTCCTACCGGCTCAGTACGGTCCCGACGGCGACGAGACCGTGCTCGACATGTGCGAGGTCTGGAAGAACCGCGAACGAACCAAGTCTCTGGTGTTCGTGATAGGCTCTACCGACTGACCGTCGTGTCCTGCTCGGTTCGAGCAGCTCGGCACCCAAGAGGCCCAGATCCAGGCGCAAAGCTCGGAGCTCGTGGCTGTGTACTGGAAGATCTTACTAGGCGGAAATGAGACGATGCCGTTGGCGGATGCGAGCGCCAGCGTCGATAAGTACAAATGGGCGAGCAGTTGGCGCACCATTGACAACGAGGGAAAAGACATCTTCAACGCCGCCGATCCCGATGACGCCACGAAATTTTTGTGGAACGGCATCCCGAACGTATTCATCCTCCAGACATCCACCATGAAACTCGTAAAAGCCGAGGAAATGGACGGTCAGCTCGACGTGCCATCCGAGGTCACCACACTGAACAACTAGATAGGGTTGCCGGACGATAGGGCGGCGATTGGCGTACTGAGCGCCTAACGACACTCGATTCAATCGGCGACGCGGTCATTGCGCTCAACGGCACCGATTGACCGTGAAAACCAAACCATCCTCTCCCGAATTGAGAGTATGGTTCGCGCCGTGTCCACCCTCGAGAATGAATTGGAAAATGCCCTGGCTGCCGCACAGCGGGAGTTGTTCGTCGACCAGATCCGCATGCACCCGGAGCTGACCCTCCGCGACTTGCTTGCGCTCGCTAACGGAAAGTTCGACGTCCTCCTCGACGACGTGACCATTGGTGAACTGCTCGGCTCCGCGGCACCCGGGCGGGCGACGCCCATTGGCCGGCCGCCCGCCGCCCGTCCGGCCAATGGGCGGCGACGCCCCGCCCCGGCGCCAGCGAGTAGTACTGTCGTGCCGCCACCGTCTTCTTCGGACGACACCGACACCGGCTCTGGCGACGTCAACACCCGTACACAAATCACCCGCGATCGCTACGATGACGCCGTCTTGGAGGCGCTGCGCAACCTGGGTCCCCAGGCGCGTGCGGTGGACCTACGAGGCGCTTGCGGGGGAACCCCCTTTCAGATTCGCGCTTCGCTGGCCCGCCTGATCGAATCGGGCGCGGCAACATGGGAAGGCCAAGCGCGCGGCACCAAGTACAGCGCCGTCGATTGAGCCTCGGAAGGCAATCCGGCCGCCCCAAAGAGAAACCGGCTCCGATCGCTCCCCGCACCCGTGAGCCGACCACACGACCGAGCCGCCGGCCGTGTGGTGAACGCTCGGTTGTGCGCCGCGTACGTGACTTGGGCTAGATCACGTCCTCAGCCTCGGAGCCGCCGCCGGCACCACGCTTGCGCTTGCCGCCGCGCTCCGGCGATGCCGCTGTGGGAGGCTCTGCGGCCCCCCGTGCCCATTCCTCGCGTGCGGCTCCGGGCTCGTTGAGTCGTTCCCGCAGCTCCTTGCCCACTTTGAAGTATGGCAGCCGCTTCGGCGCGACGCGGACCTCTTCGCCGGTCCTGGGGTTTCGCCCCTCGTATGCCCTGTACTGACGCACGGTAAAACTGCCGAAGCCCCGGATCTCAATCCCCTCGCCCTGCTCCAGCGCGTCTGTGATGCATTCGAAAATTGTGTTCACGACTTCCTCGGCTCGAGTCCGTGGTAGTCCGCTCTGTTCGGCCAACCGTTCGATGAGTTCCGACTTGGTCACGGTAGGTTTCGTTGCAGGCGCCTTGCGCCGCGGCAATCGTAGGTCGAAAAACTGAGTAATTTCAAGAGGTAACAACGCTTCGATCCGCCCGCGTGGCCAAGACTCGCCGCTTTGCCGGGACCGCGCGGCCGACCACTTCTGCCGGGGCGCTCTCGGCTGTACACGCCCCCCCTCGCAAACGCTTGAGCTGCACCGAGTCCGCTGCAAACGGGGGTGTCATCGCAGCGGGCCGAGCTGCCTGTGGGCGAAGCTGCCATATGGGTGGAGCTGCCCGGTACACGGGCTGAGCTGCCGTGGGCCGACGACTCCCTAATCGGCGTCGGGCGAGACACGCATCATGTTCACAAAGCCTCGGTACCGCGCGTCGATCGCCTCGCGGGACAGGCCGCGAAGACGATCGTACGAGAAACCCTCGACACAGAAACTCGCCATGGTGGAACCCCACAATACGGCATTGCGCACCGCATCATCGCTCAGGTCGCCACTGCGAGCAAGCGAACCCATGAAGCCACCCGCGAAACAATCTCCCGCGCCAGTAGGGTCAGCCACGTTCTCCAGTGGCATACCGGGCGCACCGAACACATTTCCGTCCGGTGAAAAGGACAGCGCACCATACTCTCCTTGTTTGATCACCAACCATTTCGGGCCCATGCCTCGAATCGCCCGAGCCGCGGCAGCGATATGGGTTTTTCCGCTCAACTGCTGCGCTTCCTCCTGATTGATGAGAAGCACGTCGGTCTTCTTGAGCACCGCCAACAATTCATCGTGAGCGATATCGATCCACAGATTCATGGTGTCCAGACCGACAACCTTCGGCCCGACCATCTGCTCCAGCACCTGGAGTTGGAGCTGAGGCTGAATGTTGGCCAAGAACAGGGACTCGGTCGCGCGAAAATCTGGGGGCAGTTTGGGCGAGAAATGCTCGAAACAGTTGAGATGCGTCTCGAGCGTCTCGCGATCGTTCATGTTTTCGTGATAACGACCCTTCCAACGAAACGTCAGGCCGTCGGGCACGACTTCGAGTCCCCGGGTGTCGACGCCGGCGCGTTTGAGATCATCTACAGCGGTTGGCGGAAAGTCGCGGCCGACGACACCCACCAACCGAACCGGGCAAAAGTAGGATGCTGCCATCGAGAAGAAGGTCGCCGACCCGCCGACGCTCTCCTCGCGTTCGGCGTGAGGCGTGATGATCCAGTCGATAGCTACGCTACCAACGACAAGAACGCTTTGCTTGGAGTTGTTCATGCTAGGTGCCCGAGACTACAGGTAGTGCCCGACAATCAGATCGAGCCGGGACTTGGCCGCCTCGTCAATGGCATCGGGCGCAGTGATGATAGCGCGTGCGCAAGCGTGCGGATACGGAAGCGCGTCGGTGTCCTGCGGCAAGGTCCGGGCGACTCGCCCGACGATACAGCGGGCCAGACGCACATTGGCTTGCATGACCGCCACCAGGGCCGCCACGCTCACCTCTTCGTGGCCCACGTGCCAACAGTCGTAGTCTGTGCTCATGGCCACCATGGTGTACGCCATCTCCGCTTCGCGCGCCAACTTGGCCTCGGGCATCGCTGTCATACCGACCACACTCGCCGCCCAGCGACCACGATAGAGTTCGGATTCCGCACGAGTACTGAACGCGGGACCCTCCATGACCACGCAAGTCCCTCCGTCGTGCAAGGTACCGCCTTCGGCCCCCACAGCCTCTGCCGTGAGTTGACGAAACGCCGGGCACGTGGGGCTCCCGAGTTGCACGTGCGCGGCCAGGCCGTCGCCGAAGAACGTGCTGCGCCGATGCCGGGTGAGGTCGATGAACTGATCAGGCAAGACCACATCGCCAGGGCAGATGGTCTCCTTCAGGGAGCCAACTGCGGACACGGCGAGAAGGTGCGTCACGCCCAACTGCTTAAGACCGTGGATATTGGCTCGATAGTTGATCTCGCCTGGCAGCAGTCGGTGCCCCGCGCCGTGACGTGGGAGAAATACCACTTTGATGGGCTCCGCCCCGTCACGTTGAATGTGGCCGACGGAAAACGCAGCCGAGGGCCCGCCGAAGGGAGTGTCGACGGCGACACTTTCGCGCCCCTCGAGTTGCTCCATGTCGTATAGGCCCGAGCCACCGATGACACCGAGCACCAAACGGCTGCGCGCTGCCGCCGACGCGGGATGCGGAGAAGACATGGTCGGGAGCATAGCCATGTCGGCTGGCCATGACTACGGGGTATCTCGGGTCGCCACCAATATGCAAAGCGCGAATCCGGCGCTGGTGTCGCCCTGCGCCGGAACGCGGGCGATCCCGGCACCGACTTCTTTGTGGGCTCGGATGCCGAGCCAGACGTCGAGCGCGACCATGGCACCGTAGTCCTCTGCGAAAACATCGTGACGGGTCACCTCACCAAAACCCAACGCCCAGACACGCTCGCTGAAATGCGCCTCCTCGTCTCGAGCTCCGCCGCGAACGCGCGCATCGACGCGAGACTGGGCGAGCTTCGACAAACCCGAATGCCAGGCCAGTCGACGCTCGCCATGGACTGCGCGTGCCTTGTCGACATCGCGCCGAAGCCCGCGGGCGAGATCGCGGGGGCCTCGATTGTCGGGCGGTCGATAGAACACCTGCGTGACGAAGATCGGGCGACTGCCGTCATCCTGGTCCGTCTCCTGCTCGCCGAACACGACGCCAATGCCCACACGCGTCACGTCCTCGGCCAAAATGTTGACGCGGTGCCCCGGACTCCCCATCAGCCCAACATGGATACCCTTGGGTCCGTAGCCGCGCGCGACGTTTTCGCGGATCACGAGGCCTCGGATCTTGGCCGCAGAAAAGCGATCCACAACGCCCCCCGCTGTCGGCGACACGTGCCCCACGAAACCGTTGTGCGCCATGTCTCCGCTGTGGCCGCTCCCCACCGACGCAGCGCCGTCGTCCCACTCAAGTCGAGGTAGAGCCCGCGCCGCGCGGGCATGATTGAGGTAGAGCAAACTGAGGCGCGCCACATCGACTGCGGACACCGAAGGGTCGAGATGCTCCGTTTCAAACTCGATCTCGGAGGGAGGCGACACGCCGCAGAAAATCGGAAAGAGCGCCGCGACCTCGGGTCCGTGTGGACCTTCCGCCAGCACCTCCACACGGTACGCACCACGCCCTGACGCGCAACTGAGCGCAACCGAAAAGCTCCCGTCGTCGCCCATCACCACGCCGAAGCGACGCCACTCGCCGTCGGGCGCGACCACCTCCACATGCGGTGTCTCGCGCCCTCCCAGGAGCCGACCTTTGACCTGGATCACGGCCGAAAGATCGATGCGCCTATCGATCGTTTCGAGCTCGACTACCACGTGCGCAAAGCCGACCAGGAGCCGGGTCACGTTGTTTTCGAGCCGCGCCGCACCGACGCCGAAACGACGACCCGGCGGCAGCGTCCCAGATCCCGTCGCCCGCTCCACCAGGGTGTCGACCACATCGACACAGGGGCCGTCGTCATGCGCCACACAATCGTATCGATCGTCCCGCACCTCGATGAGCTCGACGCGCGGCGGAGGATCGTAGACGCCGCACCATGAGGAGAGCGCGTCCACCAATCCGGCGGGGATATTCAGCCGCAGAGGGCTGTAGCGAGCCAGGCCGCGCATCAGACACGAGAGCCCGGCGTCGTATTTGAGTGAAGAAAGGTCTTCTAGCCGCTGCCGCAAGCCCAGCTCCCCTACGCTGAGATCGAGGGCGACGCCACCTCCGTAGCTCGTCGCTTGCGGCAGGTCCGGACGGACGGTACGAGGCGTGAGCTCGATGCCCACTCGCCTCGATGCCGCATCCGCGTGACCGGGCCCGCCCCCTTCCGTCGCGGTCGAGCACGCGCAGAGCTCGGCGACGACCCAGTATACTGCCATCGCGACCCTACACCCCAACGTCATAACCCGAGCTCCAGTACAGCCGCATGGTTCCAATCGTGGAAATCGGGCGCAAACGTGGGAGTGAGCGCCAGGCCCACACGACGCTTGCGTCCGGGATTTTCAAGGCGAAAGACGTTGGCCCACAGCTGCGTCCCCGGGCCCACGGGGCAGGCCACATCGGTATGCTCACAGAGCTCGGACCATGGGATCATCGCCTCGAAGCTCCAACCTTCATCCTGATCCGAGGCATCGTTGATCGTGCCGCGTACATCGACGCGTGTACGCCACGCGCTGTCCCAGGCCTCGTCACCGCGGCGATAGCGAGCAAAGGAGGCATCAAACGTGACGTTGCGAGCTGATAGCTCGTACTCAAGGTATCTCGTTTCGCTATTGTCAGCCGCGAGAAACAGCTCCATGACCTCTTGCTTGTACAATGGATCGTCATGATTTTCGTAGTCGGACCACATATCCGGATCTGGGACCTGGCCCGCCCAGTAGAGCCCCCGATCGCTCCAGGCGAACCACACCGACGTGGCGGGACCCTCAGCAGGCTCACCGTCCACGCTACCCACCAGCGCGTGTCCGTCACCCACCCGCCATGGAGCCAACGGACCAGAGGCCGAAGGCGCATCGATACGCGACGCGACCACTCTCGTGGGTCCCGGAGACACGGGGAGCAGGGCCAACAAGGCTCGCGCGCCCTCCACTCGGCCGGCGGGGGCCGGTCCCACCTCGGCGTGGGCACCGAGCGTTCCCGACCCCCACTCGGCGCGGGCGCCCGCGACCACTGGGATCCGGGCCGAGTCGGTGCCGCAACGTAACTCGGCCACCAACACGGCCGCGCGAGCGTGCCAAGCCTCGCCGAGCACGACCTCGGCACGGATTTGCCCGTCGGTTTCGATCCGGATCTGTGCCCAGTTGGATCGAGCGTCGCGCACCCGAGATCCTTCCGTCTCGGAAGGGGGAGACGGGGGCAGAAGCGCGTAAACATGTTGCCGCGCCTGCACCCGCGGCGGCAACACACCGAATTGCAGGCGACACGAGCCGGGCACCCCCCGAGCCCTCGCTCCGACGTGGATCGTGTCCCCTCGGCGGAGCAGCTGCGGAGTTGTGCGGAGCTCGCCAAGCTCAACGCCGTTGCGGAAACGCCAGACCCCGTCCCATCGCCCCGATTCGAGCACGCCGCGCGAACGAACGAGGGAGGGAGACTCGGGCGCCGCTGCGTGACAGGAGGCCGCCGCCGCCGCGATGACGGCCAACATGCAGCCCGGAGTTGCGATGGGGCGGAACACGCAGCGGGAGCGCTAAAATCGAAACATTGCCGGCGAGCCGGGCGGGGGGAGGCCGAGGCCGCCGCGAGTGAGCGCGTCGTCTTGGTCTTCTGCGCTGGCCTTGATCGCCACGAACGAAATCACGCCTGCGGAAGCTACGATCGCCGCCATCGTCACCCAAAAGTACCATTTGTTGCCCACACGAACATCCGCCGTGTTCGCGGGTGGAGGCGGGGCCGGAACAGACGCGGGCACCACCGCGGGGGCGGTACGAGCGACGCGTTCTGCATCAAGGCGGTCGCGATGGGAAGAAAGCGGTTCACCGGTCGCCGCCCCGCGGGAGGCCTCTTGCAACGCGTTGATGCGCGCCCCCGCGTCCGCTCGCCGCTGCGGATCCGCGCTGGCCTCGGATAATTCCAGGTACTTCGAGTAGGCAGCGATCGCGGCCGCGTACGCCTTCATCCGATCGTGCACGCTCGCTTCGACAAACCAACTGTCCGCACTTGGATTCGCCTGCCGTGCAGCCTGCGCCCGAGCGAGCGCAGTCGTGCTGTCACCTTGAGAGAGGGCGTCGTTCACCGTGCCCGCGGTCGGCTGTGCAACAGGGCGAGGTTCCGCCGCCGGCGGACGTACCACGCCTGCAGTCGTTGCCTGGCCCACCGGTGGGCTCCCGGCCCCGGCCCCGACCCCGGCCCCGGCCCCGGCCCCGGAGGGACGCACCATCTCGGACGCCGCAGAGGCCGTCGGTCGAGGTACGGGCTGGGTCGCGGGCGGGCTCACCGGTGGGCTCGCGGGTTGGCTCGCGGGTTGGCTCGCGGGCGCCTGCCCAGTGGGCTCATGGGCGTGGGCCCGCGATGAAAGGGGGAGCGAAGCCACGAGCAAGGCGGCTGCGAACACGGAGCTTGGGATCTTAGTCATCGTACACATCGCTCTTGATGGTGGGCCCGGCCTCCACACTCGCGTTGGTGGGCGGAAGGCGGTCGGGCGGGGGGCGTTCGTTGGCGAGGGAGGACTTGCGCTTTCGCGGCCGGCAACGGGCTTTCTTACCATCCGTTGTCAGAGCGCGGTAGGCAGACGTCCCGGGATCCTCCGGGGCAGCGGGCCGAGGCTGGGCTGCCGGGTCGTTCCGAAGCTGCGGTGACGACGGGGTCGCAGCCGGGAGAGGTGCCGGCGCAACAGACGCGTCATCCGCTCTGCGCGTTTCCATCGAGGGCTTTGCACCATGAAGATCGGTTCCGGCAGTCGGCGCCGCGCGGGGGGATGACGCCCGCGTCCCACACCAGCCGGCCACCGCCACCGCGAACCCGACAGCCAACACCGCCGACCACAGCACGCCCCGCGATCCGTACTGCGGCGAGGTTTCCATCGAAACGGCGGAGGACGACCCCTCCCGCCAGCACTTCGAACCGCGGGCCGGAGCACCGCGCCGAAACGAATCGGCGGCGGTGGGAGCCTGGCGAGGCGGCACGGTTGTGGCGTCGCACGGACGCGATCCACAGCCCGTACCGACCGCCCTCGTTTCGGCGTCGTGGCGTGCACGAGGGAAACGCGGGCCGGTCGAGACCCGAGCCAACCCATCGCTGTGGTCGTCCAAGATACGCCGCAACCCAGAACCGAAGGCGGCGGCCGTTGGAACACGCCGGGAGGGAAGCTTCTCCAAGCCCCGCATCGTCAAGCGCGCCAATGCGTCGGGGATTTCGCTATCGGGTGCCCTCTGGCGCGGATCGACGGCCTGCGTGTGTAGCTGGTGGGCGATCACCTCCATGTGACGCTCCCCATCGAAAGGAACCTCGCCGGTGAGCAGCTCGTACAAGATCACCGCCATACTGTAGATATCCGCCGACGGACCCGCATCACGCTGGAGCGCCCGCTCTGGCGCCATGTAGTGCGGCGTGCCGAGCACCGTTCCCGCTTCCGTTTGCAGCGACTCGCCGTCGAGATCGAGCACTTTTGCGATACCGAAGTCGAGCAGCTTCGGCACGATGTGATCGGTCCCCCGGTTGCGAGCGAGGAATAGGTTCGCGGGCTTGATATCACGGTGAATCACGCCCGCCCCATGCGCTGCCTCAAGCCCATCACAGACCTGCGCCAGCCACCGCAACGCCGGCGACAACAGCCCCGGTTGTCCCATCCACGCGTCCAGACCTTGTCCGTCGAGAAACTCCATGACCGTATAGATTTCGCCCCCCGGAAGCTCCACACAATCTTGGACGTCCACAATGTTTTCATGCCCGATTCGACTCGCTGCAACCGCCTCTCGAGCGAAGCGTAGGACGTGCTGCGGCCTGTAGCGCAAGTCTCCGCGCAACAGTTTCAACGCCACGCGTCGGCCAAGCAGCTGATGCCGGGCTTCGTATACCCGACCCATGCCCCCCTCCCCGACCAATTTGATCACCTCGTACCGCCCCAACTTCTCTCCCCCAGCGAGGGGCGGGTCGTGGGCGCTTCGATTCAAGGCGAACCGCAACAAGCGCGTACCCGCCGCGCTGCGGGGGGCGACGGGCGAAGATGCGGTCTTCGCCACAGGTCTACGGTACCACCGCCCCTGAGGCGGTGCTATAGGCCGATCATGCCCAAGAGCGCCCGAGAACTGGACGAATTGGCGCAGCTACTCGAACGCACGGGCGGCGACCCAGAGCGTATCGAGGCTGTCCGCCGGGTTCAAAAGTTCCGTCGTTCTTGGATCGAGCTGGCGGAATTCCTCTGCGAGGTCCGACGCAGCCGCGTCCACGAACGCTGGGGCTTTGCCGATTTCCACGCGTACTGCAGCGAGGAACTTACTCTCAAACGAGCGACCGTCGACAAACTCACAATCAGTTTCTCGACACTGAAAAGCCACGCCCCACAAGTGCTCAAGTGGGACGGCGTCGCCAAGACGATCCCCTCATACGAAGCCATCGACTACTTCTCAAAGGCAGTGGGAAAATCGGCGGCCGACCAAACGGACGACCGTCCTCCCCCGCGTCCATCGGGAAAGGGTACGATCGACGATGTGTCTGAGCTCAGTGCAGCAGTGTTCGACGACGCGACGCCCGTACGAGAGCTCCGAAAACGGTTCGACAACGTGTTCTTCCCCCAACCTAGAGCGGCGGGTCAGCTTGGCGCAATTCAAAAGGCGAGCGCAGCGGCTCGACGGCTCGCGGAAGTGCTACCCGACATTCAGGGACTGGCGGACAGCAAGATTCGACGGATCGAAGGCGAGCTGGGCTCCCTACGACAACGCCTCGAGGAGCTCGCCCTCCCCTTGAAAGAGAAAGTGGCGCGCGCGAAGAAACGTTCCGAAAAGGAGCGCCACAAAGAACCTGCCGAGTCCGCTTGAGGGCCACCCCTCCCGCATGTCACCTCCTGCAAACAAGTTCGGTGACGCCACCGGGCATCGGCTGCTGTCTTGGCTGATCCCCACCGCACCCGAGTACGAAGCCCACGCAGCCAGGCGAGCATGGCTGGTCACGGTCTACACCGCGCGCCGATGGCTCCTAGTTGATCGCGCGCCACTGCTCGCCTCGAGCCTCACGCTCGAGACGCTGCTGGCCATTGTACCCACCGCGGGTGTTTTGCTTTTTTTCGTACGCTTCCTCGATCCTGACTTCGGCCGGCAGTTCCTCGCGCGACTCGCCAGCGGACTCATCCCAGAGGCATCCCGGGCCGAGGAGTTCACGCGGCGCGTGGTCGAGCTCGGAGCCAACGTCAACGTCGAGCGGCTCGGTCTGTGGGGTTTCTTGGTGGTGACGCTGCTGGCATTTTGGCTTTTTGTCACCCTAGAGCGAACGTTCAATCAGATCTGGCGAGTCGCACGAACGCGAAGTGTATTCGCCAAGTTCGCCATGTTCTACACTCTGGCCACCCTTGCGCCCGTGGTGGCATTTTATAGTCTCGCCCAGCCAGTGCTCGCCCAGGTCACAGAGTCGTTTCTCGTCACTCCGTGGTTCACCTCGGCACTCGGACTCACGCTGATCAATCGATGGGTCCCGAACACGCGCGTGCACTGGTCGGCGGCGCTTGCCGGTGGCTGCATGTCAGCGATACTCTTCGAGATGAGCAAGTTGGCGTTCGGAGCCTATGTCACCCACGTTTCCCTCAGCACCTACGAGGGCGTGTACGGCTCGGCCGCGATTGTGCCGGTGTTCTTGGTCTGGTCTTACCTGGTGTGGCTGATCGTCCTGTTGGGTGCGGAACTATCCTTCGTTCTGCAGCACATTGCCTCCGTAGCGCGGCAAGGCTACGTGGACCCCTTCTATCGCCACCCACAACGGCTACGACACGCACCCGGGCGAGCCGCCACGCGCTTGCTGCTGGCCATCTGCG
The DNA here is from genome assembly GCA_036479215.1 of Nannocystaceae bacterium. Taxonomy (GTDB): domain Bacteria; phylum Myxococcota_A; class Polyangia; order Nannocystales; family Nannocystaceae; genus FL481. The sequence continues at coordinate 28,388 of JAZGFE010000272.1, forward strand.
ATAACTATACGAGGCGTGAACTCGGCAGCACCGCAGACGGCCTCGACAGTCGCTTCCAACTCGGCCTGGTGCACACCCTAGCCCTCCTCGAGGGACTGGAAGCGGCCGGGTTCATCGTGCCGCTGCAGGACGAGCAGGGCTATGTGCCCGCGCGGCCACTCGATGAAATCACCGTTCTCGACGCCCTACGGCTATTCGACGAGGTAGAGGTGAAATCAGCGCGCCGAAGTGCCCGTGGGGACGTACTGGGGGAACTGTACACACAACTCGACACCATCGAGCGGACCACGGTCGGCAATCTCGATTTCTCGACGCTCGTTGCGGGAAGTTCAGTTCCCGCAACCCCACTTCCCATGCCCACGGCCGGAAGCGACACCCCTTCTCCGCCGATCGACCAGCACGGCGATCGCAGCCGCTATTAGCGTCCGTCGTCGCTGTCGGAGGACTCCGCCAGAGTCTTTCGCTCTCCCCACGTCCGGATACCGGGCAAGGCGGCGTAGAGCACCCGATGGTATAACCCGCGCGGCAACATACGTCGTAGGAGCGCGAACAAATGCGCGTCGATTGTAGCCGGGACGCGTAACGGAGGATGACGACTGCGGATCGTCCGGATCACAGTCCGAGCCACCGACTCCGGAGTCGCCACGGTGAGACGCATCACTTTGGCGATGAAGGGCGCCATATTGACATAGTGTTCGTGATACGGATCACGAACATCGGATGACGAAGCGAGACTCGCTTGGGTATAGCGAGTGTTCGCAAACGAATCCGACGAGATGAATCCCGGTTCGACTAACGTGACGCGGATATTCCACGGTCGCACCTCGTACCAGAGCGCTTCACTCGCCCCCTCAAGCGCGAATTTCGACGCACTGTAGGCGGACATGGTGGGCATCGCCATCATCCCCCCCACCGACGACACGTTGATGATCCGACCGCGTCGTTTTGCGCGCATGGCGGGCAGCACAATACGCGCGAGCGCCATGGGCGACATGAAGTTCACGTCGAGCTGGGCGAAACGCTCGTCCTCCGTGACGTGTTCGACGACGGAGCGATAGGCGACCCCCGCATTGTTGATGAGCACGTCGACCCCGCCCCAATCCGCTTGGGCCTCATCGACAACAGCGCGGCGCTGCTCGATGCGCGTCACGTCCAACGCGCGCAAACGTACCCGTTCGCTGTCCTCAATTCCCGCCTCCGCAAATCGCGGCAGCGCCCGTTCGCGCGCCGTGAGTACGAGCCGATAGTCGAGCTGCAACAGCTGACGCGCCATGGCGAGACCGAGCCCTGAAGAAGCTCCCGTGACGAGCACCACATCTTGTTCTCGACTGTTCATCGCGCGCACGCCATACCGGTGCCCAAACACCACCCAATACAGTTCCACAAGGCCCGAAGGCCAGGTTCAGCTTCCTCTCGGGCTCTCGAGCTGACGCGCCAACTGGAGCACGTCAGGCATGGACAAGCCCTCGACCCGGCTACCATCTGGCAGCACAAGCACCGCCGCGCCGCTCCCGGTTCTCTCGATACGGAGCCCTGCTGCAATCTGTTGGGGCGACCGTCGGCCGCTCGCTCCATCCGAACCATCCGCTTCATCCGAACCATCCGAACCATCCGAACCATCCAAATCATCCGAACCATCCCAATCATCGCGCCCCGACGGTTCTCTCCGAGTCTCGACTCGCGCCACTGCGAGTCGTCGGTTCCATTCGTCGTCTTCGTCCGTCCGGTCCTCGCGGGCACCGTCGCGCGCCAAGTCGTCCCTGTCGGCCGGATCCGGCCGACGAGCAGCGCGACCCCACGCTCGAACCTCTGCGATCTTCCGCTCCCACTCCTTTTCATCATGAGCCTTGAGCTCTGCGATTCGATTCTGCCGCTCACGCTCTTCTCGCGCGCGACCCTCCGCCAACCGCATCTGCGTGGCCTCGCCGGTATCGCCCCTGATCGATGCCACGAGCTTGGCGTCAAACTCCCCGGTCGTAGCGATACCCACGGGCTCGGTCGCGGCCGGCGTGCTCCCAGCGCCGACTTCCGACTCCCGACTCCCAGGCTCCGCCAAAGCGACGTCGCTGGGCGGCTTCGCACTCGACCGGTGACCGCTCGCCGCAGCCCGTGCCACAACCTCCGGCGCGTCCGGATGCACGATCTCGAAGCAGCCCGACTGGGCGACAGCGCCCTCTAGTGCAGAAAGGCGCGCCGTGGCGCAGCGCCGCCCGCCAGCGGTGGACGGGACGGCACCCACAGGGGGCACGACGACTGGCCCCAGCGTCGTACCCACGACGCCTTCCAAAACCGCAGTCGCGGCCGAGTAGGAGGTCCGGTCCCCCGCCGCATCGCTCAGCGAACGGTGCGCTCCCGATGAACAGTGTTTGCCGGACTCCAGGGGCGCCACGCTCGCCCCGCGAGCGCTCCGATCGGGCGCTTCCGCCAGGATAGCCTCCCACCCCCGATCGGCCGCACAGTCCGTCGGGCCTGCGCGGACTCCTCCTCGATCGACATTCGGCACCTGTTCGTCCACGATGACACAAGGGTAACTAGAAATCGCGGCGGACGGAAGCACGTTCGCAGACACGATCGCGTGGAAACGAAGGGGTGTGAAAACGAAGGGACTGGCGGGGTGCCGCTGGCTGTCGCCTCTCTCGCCCCCTACGCCGTCGCGCGACAGGACGGCGCGGCGGCGCGTGGGATCTCACATGCTCGGACCCGCCGGTCGACGCCAAGGCGATCCTCCGCTCGCCGGGATCCACCCAGCCGTTCGACCCCTGAGCAACAGCTCCTCGATCGCCGCTCGCCCCGCGGAGCCGAGCGCCAGCGAATCGTCGTTCACGTATAGAGCGATATGACGCCGGATCACCTCCGGGTCCATTTCCTGAGCGAGACGCCGAACATACCCGGCACTGACGTGGGGATGCCTTCGCGCGTACAGGATCGATGCTCGCAAAGCTGCGCTCCAACCCGCCGCGGACGCATCCTCGACGCTGCGCGCCACACAGATCACACCGAGTGGGAGGGGCAACGCCGTCTCCTCCTCCCAGCGCTGCCCGAGATCTGCGACCGCCTCCAGACCCAGCGTTTTGAACGTGAACCGTGCCTCATGGATGATCAGTCCGGCGTCGACGGCGCCCGAGGCCACGGCGGGCATCACCCGTTCGAATCGCATCGGAACCATCTGCAAGGTGTCTGGAGCAAAAATCCGCAACAGAAGGCATGCCGTTGTATTCAGGCCGGGCACAGCCACTCGCGCCCCCGCAAGCGCTTCGAGGCTTCGAACACGCGGGCTATCCGCGCGGCACACCACGATGGGGCCACAGCCGCGGCCCAACGCGGCGCCGCTATCGAGCACAGAGTAGCGATCGCTCACGTGGCCCAGCGCCCCCACCGACAGCTTCGTAAGCAGTAGGGAGTCCTCCGGCCGGAGCGCCCGTTTATTGAGCGCTTCGATATCCTCGATCACCGGCTCACAGGTGTGTCCGGGCACTGGCGCCGCAACGCGTCCGTGGACAAGCGCGTGAAACATGAAAGTATCGTTCGGACAGCTGGAGAACCCCACCCGAACAGCCGGCCCGACGAGCCCGGTCATGGCGGGGCGCCCGTCACCAGGGTCCGCACGGCTCGTTGCACGCGATCGATGGCCGTTTCCAGTTGCCACTGCCCCCAGCACCGATCTCCCGTCCAGTTGCTCACGCAACGCACCTGCAGCCACGGCATCCTGCGCCAGCCGCACACCCAGGCCACCGCAGCTCCTTCCATGGTCTCCACCAAATCCCTCTCCACGCCGGGCCACACCGCTTGGCTCCGCCGCACGACCCTCTCTGCGCGCGTATCCGCGGCGTTGCACGTGCTGACGGTGACGCCGTGAACGCGGGGAGCACCGAGCTGATCGGCCGCCGCCGCGGACCGGAGCTGGTCGGCAGCAAAGGGACCCACCGCACCCGCTCCGCCCTCACTGCCCAGATCGAGATCGGACAACGAGAGGAAGCCATCGGGGGTGTCCACGCCCTCGTCGGCGAGCCACTCGCTATCCACGACGCACAGATCTCCCACAGCAAGTGCACTCTCGCTCCCCCCGGCCCGACGCCGATAGGCCCCGCACACACCGAAGAGCAGCACGCCGCGAATTTCGGGATTGCGCACCAACGCGTCGGTCAGCGTGCTGGCACTGGCCGTCTTGCCGACGCCCAAGGCGAGGGGCGCAACGCCGTCTAGGCGCAGGCCGTCCCCCTCTTTTGCCGCAGCATAGGCGACGAGGAGCATGGGATCATCGTCGCCTACGCGAACAGGCGCATGGGCTCTTCGAGCAGGGCCTTTAGCGTCGCTAGATACTGGGCCCCCACAGCCCCGTCCACCACCCGGTGGTCGCAGGACAAGGTCGCGCGCATGCGTCGACGGACGACGAGGCTCCCGTCCACCACGGCAGGCGCGGCCTCGACTGCCCCTACGGCCAATATGGCCCCCTCACCCGGATTGACCATCGCAGCGAATTCGGAGATGCCGAACATGCCCAGGTTCGAGACGGTGAACGTACTTCCCGTCATCTCCGCTGGTCGCAGCTGTTTCTGCTTCGCCCGCTTCCCGAGATCACGTACTTCGACGGAGATCTGCTTCAGCGTCTTTTGGTCGGTGTATTTCACCACGGGTACGATCAACCCATCATCGAGTGCCACCGCGAAGCCGACGCAGATGTCGCCGTGCTCGACGATCCCCTCTTCGCTATAGGTCGCGTTGCAGCGAGGGTTCTCGCGCAAGCTCTTGGCCGCCGCGAGCAACAAGAGGTCATTATAAGAGACCTTGGTTCGTCGAACCGCGACATTGTACTCCGCGCGCAACGTGCTTGCCCGCTCCATGTCGATCTCGATGGTCAGGTAGAAATGTGGTGCCTGCTGCTGGCTCTCGAGCATACGTCGGACGATGGTGCGCCGCATCGGTGTCAGGCCCAACGTGGTCGAAGGTCGCGTCACGAATGGCCGCCCGTACTCGTCCACATCCGCGGCCGTCAACGCCACGGCCGGCGCCGTGTGGGGTCGTGCGGGCGCAGCCTCGACATCGCCTCGTACCACGCGCCCGTGCGGGCCCGTACCCGAGATCGAAGCCAACTCGACGCCGAGTTCACGAGCCAGTTTCCGTGCCGCAGGCGAAGCCGCCACCCGCTCGGGTTCGGCCGACGCCTCGACGGGCGCGAGGCTGGCCTCTCGGGCCCAAACCTCGGACGGGGCCCGCTCCGCCGTGACGGGGCTACTTGCCGCGCCCACAGTACCCGAAACAGGTTCGGACACCTGACCCGGCTGCGTCGCCGCGGCCGGGGAGGCCGCGGTGGCTGGGGTGGATCCCCCGTCCGCGGCCTGGAGGACCGCATCCACATCGTCGCCCTCCTTGCCGAGGACCGCAATGGGTGCACCGATGGGCAACATCTGCCCTTCCTCCGCCAAGAGCTTGAGGACGCGACCGCGATCGAAAGACTCGAATTCCATCGTCGCCTTGTCGGTCTCGATCTCTGCTATCACCTGGCCACGCTTCACGTCGTCGCCCACGCGAACGAGCCATTTGGCGACAACGCCTTCCTCCATCGTATCACTGAGCCGCGGGAGCTCGACTACGGTTGCCATATGCTGGTCCTTCTTGGTGATCCGGCCCGGCCCCACGCCGAGGTGACCGAGGTAGCGCTCGCCCCTGCCAACGAGGTCAGCGGAGCCGCCATTGTTGTGGTGCAGTGCGGATCAAAATGCCTAGTGGTCGGCGTACGCGACACTGCGAATACTGGCGTAAACACGTTCGGGGGTGGGAATCGTTAGGTTCTCAAGGTTCTCCGCGTACGCCATGGGAATATCGTCGTAGCACTCTTTGAGAACCGGCGCGTCAAGATCGTCGAATGCCTCGCGTTGAATCAGGTCCACGATATGAGAACCCACGCTTGCGAACGGCCACCCATGGAATGCCACCACCGCACGATGTGTCTTCCTCACGCTGCGTAGAATCGCTCCTTCGTCCATCGGACGCAATGTACGAAGGTCGATGACCTCCACATCAATGCCGTCGGACTGAGCAAGCTCCGCGGCGTTCAGCGAGAGCTGCACGCCCTGCCCCCACGTGATGAGCGTGACATCTTTTCCGCTCCGTTTGATGTCGGCCAGGCCGATGGGGATCAGATACTCTTCCTCGGGCACCTCACCTTTGTTCGAGTACATCAGCTCGCTTTCGAAGAACACCACCGGGTTTTCGTCGCGGATCGCACTTTTGAGCAAGCCCTTCGCATCATACGGAGTGGCGACGGAGACGACCTTCAAACCAGGAATACCGCCGTAAATTGCGTCGAACGCCTGACTGTGGGTAGACCCGAGCATATGTGCCGCAGCGTTGGGTCCACGAAACACGATGGGCACTTTGAACTGACCACCGGTCATATGGTGGATCTTCGCGGCATTGTTGATGATCTGGTCAAAGGCGACAGCGGAGAAGTTGAAGGTCATGAATTCGATGATCGGCCGCAGACCACACATGGCAGAACCGATGCCCACCCCAGCAAACCCAGTTTCGACGATGGGCGTATCGACCACCCGCCGCTCACCGAATTCTTCAAGGAGTCCATCCGAGCATTTGTAGGCTCCGTTGTAGTGGCCGACCTCCTCTCCCATTAGATAGACATTGGGATCACGGCGCATTTCATCGCGCATCGCATCGCGAATTGCCTCTCGGATCTGAATCGTGGGCACGGTGCTATTCCTCGACGTAAACGTTACGGAATCGGTGTGAAGGATCCGGCACGGGCGAGCGCTCCGCGAACGCACTCGCTTCGGCCATTTCGTCACTGACCTCGTCATCGAGCGTGTCCAGCTGGGCCTCCGTCAGACCATGGTTGTTGAGAAGCGCACATCTAGCCGCTTCCAAGGGATCGAGCTGCCGAAAGCTGTCGAGCTCGCCGGGACCACGGTATTTTGCCGGGTCGCTCATGCTGTGGCCGCGAAAGCGGTAGGTGAGGAGCTCAACTAGCGTGGCTCCCTCACCCCGACGCGCACGATCAATGGCGGCGCCCAGGCGATCCTGCACTTGAAAGTTGTCGGTGACCGCAAAGCGATCGGTGGCGATGCCGTATCCGGGACCACGCGCGGTGATGTCTTCCACCGGTAGCGTGCGAGAGAGGGGCGTCCCCATAGAGTAGCGATTGTTTTCAACAACAAATACGATCGGGAGTTTCCACAGGCCGGCAAGGGTCATGGCCTCGTGGGCAGGGCCGATGCCGACCGCGCCGTCGCCCATGAAGACCAACGTGACGATGTCCTCGTTCTTGTAGCGAGCCGCGAATGCATGCCCGGCCGCGATGGGCAGATGGTTGCCAACGATGGCATACCCCCCCCAAAGGCCCTTCGCTCGATCGAAGTAATGCATCGACCCGCCGACCCCCCCGACGAGGCCCGTCGCCTTGCCGTAGAGCTCCGCCATGCACTGACCTGCATCACTTCCCATCGCCAGCGCGAAACCATGATCTCGGTAGGTCGTCACAACCCGGTCCCCGAAGCGGAGGGCAGCAGCGGTCCCCACAGCGATGGCCTCTTGGCCGATATAAAGGTGGAGAAATCCGCTGATCCGACCCTGCGTGTACGCCCGCGCCGCCGCCTCTTCGAATCGGCGAATACGGAGCATCTCGCGGTATGCGGACTCGGTGTCCTCGCTGGTGGCGCGGACAAGCGTCAAGGGTAGCGGAGGTGGATTTTCGAGCGCGGTCGACATAGCAGCGGGCAGCGCAGGATATCATAGCTCGCGGGTTGTCGGGACCGGTTCTGGGCTCCCCCAGAAGTGTGGCTCCTGCGCCAGGGCGCAGACGCTCCGACGCCGAACGACCACGGCGGGCGACAGCAGCAGCGACCGCCGCACCTGTCCGGATCGGAGGCGATCGTCTCCCCCTGTGGCCGCGCGAGCAACGGATCGCGCTGCAACGGCCTGGACGGCGTGCCCACGGTCGTTGTGGTATCTCCTCGCCATGACGCATTCGGATCTGCCGGCTCCAGGCGCGATCGCTGATCGAGTCCTCAGCGGCGACACGCAGGCTCTCGACGCGCCCGCACTCGAGCGCTACCTAGCTGACGAGGGCGACGTTTGGGAGCTCATGGCTGCGGCCGATCGGGTCCGACGCGCGCGCTTCGGCAAGCGCGTACACCTCTGCTCCATCGTCAACGCCAAGCTCGGGGGCTGCCCCGAAGACTGCGGATTTTGTTCCCAGTCGCGCCACGCTCAGGCCGAGGTCGGCAGCGAACGCTTCATCACCCCGGAAGAAGCAATCCGCGCGAGCGAGCAGGCCGCACGCCACGGCGCATCGGCGCTGGGACTCGTCACCGCGACACGCGGATTGGCGAGCGACGGCCACGCCCTCAAACAGATGCTCGCGGACGTGCGAGCGGTGCGCGCGGCAGGACACACCGAAGCCCACGCGTCTTTCGGCTTTGTGGATGAAGCCGCGCTCCGAGAACTCAAAGAAGCCGGCCTGACGGAGCTCAATCACAACCTCGAAACCGGCCGCGGCTACTTCGACAAGGTCGTCACCACCCACACCTACGACGACCGGCTCGCAACCATCCGCGCGGCGCAGGGCGTCGGATTGCGTACCTGCGTCGGCGGGATCATGGGGATGGGCGAATCCCCGATCCACCGTGCGGAGCTCGCCTTGGAGCTACGCGCGCTCGATGTGGACGAAGTGCCGCTCAACTTTCTGGTCAGCATCGACGGCACCCGTCTCCAGCAGATCGAACCCCTACCACCGTTGGCGATGCTTCGCATCATCGCCTGCTTCCGTCTCGCCCTGCCGCGCCAGAACATTTTCATCGCGGCCGGGCGCCAACACCTCGGGCACCTACAATCGTTGGTGTTCTCCGCGGGAGCATCGGGCCTGATGATCGGGGACTTCCTGACCACTGAAAACCGCACAGTCCAAGACGATCTCGATATGGTCGCCCAGCTGGGACTTGAGCCGGAGATGTGCGGGGGACCGCGCCAGCACAGTGGTCGCGCCCACCAGCGCGCCCGTCTACCCGTGCTCACGTAGCGTTCGTGCGCGGAGCGAAGTCGCCCCTCAGCTCAGCCACATCACATCGCCACCGCCTCCATCCCGTGGGGGAGCGTCGCATCGTATATCCCAGACCCTCCCCCATGCCGAGGCGAGCCGCATAGGCAGGCGAGCCGCCAGCCTTTTCAAACACCCATCTTAATGTTAATGGGAGACAAACGATTGCAGCGGTTGGTAAGGCCTGGGGGCTCGGCATCGACGCCACGCTCCCATGCACCGTGTCCACGATGCCCCCCGTATCATCCGTCGAATCCACTTCCCGCACTTGGACCGACGAGAGACGTCACGTCCTTGTGGCCCAAATAGCGAAGGGGCAGCTGACGGTCGCGGAGGCGGCACAACAACACGAGCTCGAGCCCCGCGAAATCGAAGCGTGGGCGGACGATTTCATCACAGAGATGTGGTCCACCGTCGACGACGACCTCCGGCGCCTGCTGAAAAGTCGCGGGCTCCTCCGAGCAGAACACGCCCGTACGGAGTTCCGTGGGCGCGTCGACGACGTGGCGCCGCCCGAACTGATTCAGCTGCTCGTCCTCAACAAGCGAACAGGGACCGTGGTGTTGGACAACGAGCTGGGTCGCCACTACCTGTGGGTGCGCGACGGCAGCATCATCCACGCCGAGAGTGCGGCCCTCGAGGGCGAAGCCGCCGTGTTGCAGATCCTCGCCCAGACAAGCGGTACATTCATCGCCCACTTTCGCTCCATCGGCCCCATCCATCGAACGGTCGACGAGCAGACACAGGCCTTGCTCATGAAGGGCGTCTACCGGGCGGATGAATCGCAACGCATGCTGCGCGAGTTGCCGTTGCGAAATGAGGTGCTCGCCGGTCAGCTTCAAACGCCTTCTCACGCCATCCCCACCGAGCAGCAGGAAGTCTTGGATCAGTTCGGCAGCGGTCGCTCCATCGACGATGTGTTGCGCGACAGCCACTTCGGGCATCTCGAGACCATCAGCGCCATATCGGAGCTACATCGCCGCGGCTACCTGGTGGAAACAGGCCAACAGGCCGCGCGTGTCCGTTCCACCGGGGTGGGCACCGCCCGGGCCACGCGTTCCGTCGTCCGACAACTCGTAGGAGGAGAGCAGACCGGCACCATGCGGCGGCCGTCGAGCCGCCGCATGACGGTGCTCGCCGCCTTCGCCATCGGATTGGTCGGAAGCGCGGCATTCGCCTCCGCATGGCGTGCCAGGACTGGCCCGGAACTGTGGTCCTCCAACAGCACCGGTCCCGCGATCCATGCCGCGTCCGCTTCGGGTGAGCCGGCCGCCGCGAGCGCGGATCGGGCCGCTACCGGGGCGTACGGCGCTCGGGAAGCGAACGTGGGGCCATCTCAGCCGCCGCTTTGTTCGATCGAGATGGCCTTCCTCGAAGGCGCGCGCTTCCGTCTCGGCAGCGACGCCGACGACATGGCACTCGCCACGGCCCGACCCTCCCATGAAGTCGAACTCCCCGACTTCTGCCTCGATCGTCGTGAGACCACCCTCGCCGAGTTCGATAGCTGCGTAGCGACCGGCGCCTGCGGAGCCCTCGCTTCGGGTGCCCAGGGCAGTAGCACCAGCGGCCGCCATGCGACGGCAGACAAGCAACTGTGCAATCGGGCGGGGCGGGGCCGCGCGCAACACCCGATCAACTGCGTCACATGGACCCAAGCCGATGCCTATTGCCACTGGCACGGCAAGCGCCTGCCCTCGGAGGCGGAGTGGGAGTATGCCGCGAAAGGCACAGACGATCGCCCCTTCCCGTGGGGCGAAGCAACGCCCGAGCCCACGCGCGTGAACGCCTGCGACCAGACCTGTGCCGTGGGGCGACGAGCATCGGGCGGGGAACCCGGAGCGACCTTGTTCCCACAAAACGACGCGTGGCCCGGGACCAGTCCCGTCGGTAGCTTTCCCTCTGGCGCCACTCCCGAAGGGTTGTTCGACATGGCGGGGAATGTATTCGAGTGGACCTCGGACTACGAATACCGCTACGGCGCCGGTCCGGTACGGCGCAGCCCGAGAGGTCCCATCGAAGGCTCCCGCAGGATCGCGCGCGGCGGAGCCTTCGACAGCGCCACCGCCGAGCTCCTCGTGCCGAGCTATCGCCAAGCCTTCGATGAATGGAAGCCGGCACCGAATATCGGGTTTCGATGCGCAAGCGATGCGGGCTCCGATCACTTGCAACTTCGCAAATTCGACGAAGCCCCACCTCCAAGCGGCTAGAGCACAGCCTCAGCGCGATGGATGCAGCCGCCGCATCTCGTCCAGGCTCGCGGCGCAGCGGAACCCGAAATGGTGAAAGGGACGGTTTTCAGGCCGATGGGTACGACGGTACACGGCGGTCGCATAGGTTGCGTCCCAATACCACGACCCACCCCGCACAACCTTTCGGCGGTGGCCGGGGCATATTGCGCGGCCGTCACATGGACCTTTGGGTTCAACCCCCTCACACGCCGACCCACAGCTGGCGTAGCTCCGTGATGCCCAGTCCGCCACCCACTCCCACGCGTTTCCTGCCATATCGTACAGGCCGTGGATCCCCGGCGGCCGCGAACCCACCGGCCAGGGACGCCCGACCCACGGTCGCCTACCGGCCTTCTCCAGCCCGCACCCGCGTCCCCATTCATCGCGAATGATCGCGCGTTCGCAGGTAGCGGACGCGTTGCCCCATGGATACAATCGACCATCGCTCCCCCGGGCAGCCTTCTCCCATTGAGCTTCGGTGGGCAAGTGCTTCCCACGTGCCTTGCAGTAGGCCACCGCATCATACCAACTGACCCCGTTGATCGGTTGATCGGGTCGATCAAAATCGCGATAGCGCGGGCCCGCTATGGGGCAACGCCCCTGTTTTACGCAGGCCCGGTAGAGGTCTGTCCGGACCTCCTGTCGGTCCATATAGAAACTATGCAACCACACCACCGCTGCGGGCCGGGCGTGTGCGGGTCCATCGTCGGATCCACGACGGAAGAACCCCGCCGGAATACATGCCATCCCGCTGACCTCGCCGATGCACCCGCCGTCGGGTGCCGCTGGGGTTACTCCTCCCCCCACGCTCACCGGCGCTGCAACGGATCTCGACCCTCCCGCCGCCGATTCGGCGCCCGACAGGGTTCGCCGCGCGATGCCGGTATCCACGCCCTGCTCCGCATCCGCGCCGGCAGCATCGTCGCGTCCTGTCGTACAGGCCACCAATGCCCACAAGCCGACCTGCGCCGCGACCCGACCCGTGGCCGCCACCACCCCTCCCTTCTCCGCTCCGGCAACGACTCCAACGGTCGCAGCGTCGGCAGGCACACGCCGCCCCGACAACAAGCTTAATCCGCCCACAGGCCGGGGTTCAAGCAGCTCTCGTCACCCGACTGAATCGTCGTCGCCAACGCGATCGCCTGCGGCAACAAGCTCGCCACAAAAAAATCGCTGTTGAGGAGTTTGCCGCGCAGTAGCGCTGTATCCCGACCAGCCTCGATGGCCGCTTTCGCCAACACGGCCTGGTCGAGACACTCCAGCGCCAATACGGTCACCCCGAAGGCGCGTAGGAACGGGACCGCCTGCACCATCGCAGACTCGACCTTCCCTGCCCGGGCCACGTTGGCCAGGTGCATCGCGCTCGCGCCCACGGCCTGTACCGCCTCTTGAATCGCATCGGCGTTGCCCTCGAAACCGCGTGATCTCGCGGCTGCGACCCGTTTCGAAGCGTCCTGCATCCACTCCATCAACAGGCGCCCGCCGTCGATGCGAAGCTTTCGGGCCAGTAAGTCCAGGGCCTGAATGCCGTTGGTGCCCTCGTAGATCGACTGGATCTTCGCGTCGCGCACCAGCTGCTCAACGGGAAATTCGGAGATATAGCCGTAGCCACCAAATATCTGCACCGCGTCCACGCAGACATCGAACCCAAAGTCGGTACAGATCGCCTTCACAATCGGCACCAATAGATCCACGCGGCCTGCGTAGCGGTTGCGTTCGACCTCGTCGGTACTGGACTCGGATAGGTCGGTTTCGAGCGCCAGCCGGTAACATAGCGCCCGCATGCTCTCGACGAGCACCTTTTGTGTCATCAACATGCGCCGCACGTCGGCGTGGTGAACGATCGCCACTCGCTCCGCCTCTGGATTTTTGTACTCCCGTAGCGACGCCCCCTGCACCCGTTCCTTGGCGTATGCGACGGCGTAATTGTGGGCCACTGCGGCAGTGGCGAGCCCTTGGACCCCCACGCCGATGCGTGCCTCGTTCATCATGCCGAACATGAGGCGCATACCATCGCGCTCCCCGCCGATGAGCCACGCGCGACACTTCCCTTGGGTACCCAAGCCCAACGTACAAGTTGCGGATCCGTTGATCCCCATCTTGTGTTCGATACCCAACACGTACGCACCGTTTCGCTGCGCTAGGTTCAGATCTTGGTCGAACCAAAACTTCGGAACCATGAAAAGGCTCAGCCCCTTCGTACCCGTGGGCGCTGCGTCGGTGCGCGCCAACACCAGATGAACGATGTTCTCGACCATGTCCTGATCGCCACCACTGATGAAGATCTTCTCGCCTTCGAGCTCGTAGACCCCGCTCTCGCCTGTGGGCACAGCCCGACAACGATTGTCTCCCACCGAGCTACCGGCACCGGACTCCGTCAGGCACATGGTTCCCGCCCACTGCCCGGTGAAGATCTTTTCGGCTACCGCCCGACGAAGCGCCTCGGGGCCGTGGCCCAGGATCACCCGTGCCGCACCAGTCGACAACCCGGGATACATCATGAAGGCCATACACGCCCCGCTGAACATCTCCGCCAACGCGACGCCCATGACCGTCGGCATCCCCGCTCCGCCGAGATCGGGGTCGCCCCGAGGTGCGATCCAACCGCCCTCGGCCATGGTGTTCCAGGCTTCTTTATACCCCTGGGGCGTGGTCACCCCGCCCTTGCCGTCGAATGTGCAGCCTTCGCGATCACCCGAGGCATTGATCGGATGCAACACCTCTCGGGCTACCTTCGCGGCCTCGGAAATCGTCGCGATGTACACGTCACGATCCAGCTCAGCGTATCGCGGTACCGGAGCGAGTCGCTCGTCGATGCGGAGCTGCTCGAAGAGCACGAAATGCATGTCGTCGAGATCGAGGGGAAGACCAGTTTCATTCACCCTAGGTGCATACTGTGGGTGTGGTGCCCCGTCCAGTCCCGAGCTGCGTGGGGGGGGCCCCCCCCACGCGTCCCGTCGTCCTGCCTTCACACAGGACCGTGGCTACCTACCGCGGGTTACCGATCTCGCGTCGCGCCGACGATCGATCTCACGTTGCGCTGCGCGCCACTGGCCGTCGAGTGCCAGCAGCTGCGTCACCCGCTGCGATGCGGCGCCCCCCGATCGGGCGGCCGCGAGTGCGTGGACGACGCGTTGGCGCTCCTGCGCGAGATACTCGGCGTACCGCCTTCCGCGCTTCTCGCGGAGCCTCGGGCCGACCAGGCGATCGAGCGCATCGACACAAGGCAACAACCTCCCGGCTACCGTGCCCGCCGCTCCGGGCCTCTCGACCACTTCCACGACGTAGTGGCGCCCCCCTTCTCCAACCAACTCCTCATCCACGAACCACCAGCCTTGTTGCGAGCACCAGCGACGCAAACCAACGAGTCCCCCTTGGGGCTGAAGCACCAGACGCGTCACGCCCCCCAAGAAGCCGCGCTCTAGGATACGGACCATCGTCCGCCCTCCCATCCCCGCCATGACGACGGTTTGAACTTCGCCTGGTGCAAATACCTCAAGACCATCACCTTGACGGAGCCTCACCCGCCCCCCCACACCGGCCCGCCGCACCGTTTCAGCAGCGGCTAGAAGGGGCGCCGCCGCACGATCGCTGGCGATCGCAAACGGAACCAGGTCCCCGAGGACGAGCGCCACCGGGAGTTGTGCGTGATCCGTGCCCACATCGGCCATCGCGCGGCCACGGATCACATACTTCGCCACGCAGGCCAGACGTGCAGAAAGGCGGGGGAGAGCGCGCCGATAGAGCATCGTTGGGCTGCTTGCGTACGAGAAACGGCGAGAGGTGCCGGCGGAGGACCGGGATGCACAGCCACGCGCGGCCTGTGATCGAACACACGGGTATCACGATCACGCAAGCACGTCGCCGAACCGGCAACCTAGCACCCTCCCCGGCACGCCCGGCTCCGCCGCTCCACGCCTCTATGGTCCGCGACAGCATCCCGTACCGATCCTCGGGCGAGGTCGGAACGACGCGAGCCGGCGCGACGGATCGACCCCGACAATGCGCCCGTCACGCTCCCACCGCCACGCCCAAGATAGCCGTCCGCGCGAGAGCAGACGCACGTGCAGTTCGCAGCAATCCAGCGCTCGACCGCTGGTTTTTCGAGGGACCCCGCGCAATGCTCTGCGCATCATGGAGATACGTTCCGTCGACCTAAACGCGAAGATTCCCAACAATATCGGGCTCGCCGATGACCCCAAGGTTCGACGCGCCCTGGAGGACTGGCAGCCCAAGTTCCAGCAATGGTGGCACGAGATGGGGCCCACGGATTTCGAGACCAATGAAATCTACCTGCGCACCGCGATCTCGGTCGACTCGGATGGCTGGGCACATTACGGCCACGTACGCATGCCCGAATACCGTTGGGGGATCTTTCTGACGCCGCGCGAGGGAGAGACGCGGATCCACGTTGGGGACAGCACCGGTCGACCCGCATGGAACGAAGTACCGGGCGAGTTCCGAAACGCGCTGCGGCGGATCATTGTCACCCAAGGCGACACCGAACCCGCGAGCGTCGAGCAACAACGCCTCCTCGGGCACACAGCGCCAAGCCTCTACGACATGCGAAACCTCTTCCAGGTAAACGTGGAAGAGGGGCGCCACCTCTGGGCGATGGTGTACCTGCTGCACAAATATTTCGGTCGTGACGGACGCGACGAGGCCGAAACGTTGCTCGAACGGCGTTCCGGCGACGCCGATCGCCCACGTATCCTCGGTGCGTTCAACCAGCCCTGTGACCACTGGCTCTCGTTCTTCTGTTTCACCATGTTTACGGATCGAGACGGCAAGTACCAGCTTGCCGCCCTGGCGGAGAGCGGGTTCGACCCGCTTGCCCGCACCTGCTCGTTCATGCTCACCGAAGAGTCACACCACCTCTTCGTCGGAGAAACCGGACTGGAGCGCATCATCAAGCGCTCTGCACAGCTTGAACAGATCGATCCCAACGGCGACGTCCGAGCACAGGGCGGGATCGATTTCGATACCATCCAGCGCGCGATCAACTACTGGTACACATACTCGCTCGACCTATTCGGCGGCGAAATCTCGAGCAACGCGGCCGATTGGTTCGGCGCGGGCCTCAAAGGTCGTTTCCGAGAAGGCGATCGCTTCGAGGACCATCTTGCGCTCGAGGGATCACACAACCTCGCCGTGGTGGAAAATGGCAAAATCGCTACTCGCGAAGTTCCGCTGCGCAACGCGATGAATCAATTGCTGCGTGACGACTACACCGAGGACTGCGAGCGTGCCCTCAGGAAATGGAACCGGACACTCGAAAAAGCAGGGGCCACCGCTCGCCTCACGCTCCCCAGTCAGCGATTCCACCGCCGCCAGGGTATCTACTCCGACCACTCATTCGACCCGAAGGGCAACCTCATCTTGCAAGAAGCCTTCAAGGCTAACGAAGCGCGATGGCTGCTCCAGCCGGAAGACAACGCATATCTGTCGTCGCTCATGGTCGGCGTGCGGGAGCGCGGCAAGTTCGCCAACTGGATCGCCCCACCGAGCCGCGGGATCAACCGCCAACCGCTCGACTTCGACTACGTGCGCAACTAATTCTGCCGGCACAGGCCGTATCCGCGTGGGGTCCTCATGCGCGGGGAGCGAGGAGCTATGCTGCGCGGGAATGCCCCTCGCTCCCGGCGTCCATTTTCTGCGTCCGACCCTCCCCGTACACGTGTTCGAGGCCTCAGACCCCGGACCAACAGTTCTGATCCAGGCCGGTATCCACGGGGACGAGGTCGCTGGTGTGCACGCGCTGTTCGAGACCCTCGAAGAACAGATCTTGCCCCACCGCGGCCGCCTTCTCGTCTGCCCCGTCATGAACCCACCGGCGTACCGGGCTCGAGCCCGGACTCGGCCCGATGGTTTGGATCTCAATCGCTGTTTCCCAGGTGACGCCCATGCACCCGATCCGGAGCACCGCTTGGCGCGGCGTTTCATGGACCTCGTGGAGGATGAGCGCCCAGTCCTGGTGACGACGCTCCACGAGAGCCACAAACGCTACGATCCCACTGTCGTCCCCTCCTTCGGCCAGACCATCGTCTATGGGGTGCAGCCCACACCGCCGATCGTGGGCGCGACGATCGATCGCCTCAACGCCGAATGCAAAGGCGACGACGAGACCTGGGCAGCCCTGCACTACCCGGTTGCCACATCATCGACGGAGGTGATCGTAGACGCGATCGGATGCGTCGGGCTCTGCATCGAGACCTGGATGGGCTTCCCCGAAGCCCGCCGTATCCAGATGCAGCGGCGCGTCGTGGAGCTCTTGTTGGAACACACGGGGCTACGACGGCCGGTCTAGATTCCCTCCGGCACACGGTGAACCGTCCAACCGTTCCACCGTCTCACCCTCCAATGCCCGAAGAGTGTGGGGGGGGCATGCTGGGGACGGGACGGGCGAAGGGGAGTCGCGGGACAGTGAAGCGGGGGGTCGCGGCGGGCTACTGATCGGAGCACACGAACTCGGATCGCTATACTCCGATCGAGGTCCTGTCCAACCATTCATTCACGGCCTCCCCCGCGGCCATCGATCGAGTCACCGCTGGGACGCGAAATACCAATCGTATAGCTCGTTCGAACTCCCGTCTTCATCGATCCAATAGTTGGAAAACTCGAACGTGACGGCGAGGAGACCGTGCGTACTCGCGATGCCGAGCTGGGCCTCAACCCCGTCCGGCGCCGCTGCGTTGGGCCCGAAGAAAGACTCCGCATTGAGCCAAGTTTCGCAGCCAGCCGTGTCACAGGCGGCTTGCGTCGCTTCCAGCCATGGGCGAACCCGCGTGGCCAGTTCACTCGTGGGGATTTGCCGCGCACCGACGCCGTCCTGCAACGCGACGATATCAATGTCGGCGGCCTGCAAAAGGGTGGTGAATACGGCTCTCGTCGTCTCGGGATCGACCCCAAGATCGGAGATGAAAGGCGAGCCGAGCACCGGGAGGTCACGCACCGACTTCAGGTACATGCTGGTCTCCTGGGCGTAGCGTGGGAGCTCCCCGAGCCCCAACGCGCCCGGCGTCCAGAATTCCATCGGCAGGTACCAGCCGGCCCAAGCCGCGGAATCTGCGAACCGCGACGAGACGAGCTCCGCCGACAGGCGGGTTGCCGTGATCACGCTATCGATGGGGAAGACGGGGTGGCACGTGTGAATGGTGGATGTTTGGCGCCAAGATGACTCGAGCTCGCACCGCAACGCCAGACACGGAGCATGCCACGCACGACCTCTCAGGGGAAGCGCCGCAACGCTGGGCGTGGACAACGTCGGGCTCGGTCCTCGTCGAGGGTAGAGACTAAGCGCATCACCCGCGTTTGTGGAGAGGCGGTGCGTCCGAGGAGGACGAGCCCGCCCACGCACCGGGGCCTCCCGACCCTGTTGCCGACCATGCGAACCGCCATGTTACCGTGCGAACCTTCGCTCCCCCGGACCTCCGCGCGACAAGCTCGTGGAACTCGATCAGCTACGCACACTGCTCACCGTTGTCGAGTACGGTAGTTTCACCAAAGCCGCCGCAGCGCTTGGCCTGAGTCAATCGACGGTGAGCTCCCACGTGAAACTGCTCGAAATAGCGGTGGGGGCAAAGCTCGCAGATCGCGATCGAAACCGCGTCCAGCTCACCGCTCAAGGGGCCATTTTTGCGGCGTACGCCCGCAACATGCTCACGCTTCAACGAGACGCCCTCGCCAGCATGCAGTCCGAGCGACAAGGCACGCTCGGCCAACTCCACCTCACGGCCTCCACCATCCCAGCCGAGTACCTCCTACCGCCGATGCTCGCTCAACTACGCCGCACACATCCGGGGGTCGGTATCTCCCTGCACACCTGCAGCTCGCGGGCGGCCCTCGCCGCCGTGGTGTCCCGCTCCGCCGAGGTTGCCATAGTGGGTCAACGGACCAAGGATCGACGTCTGGAGTTTCGTGCCGTGGCAACCGACCAGATCGTGCTCGTGTGCGCCCCGCCAAGCCCGGCACCCCCCCCTCCCGCCGACCTGAGCCATGTCGCATTGATCTCCCGGGCCGAAGGTTCCGGTACGCGCGCCGCCACGCAGGGGCTCCTCAACGAGTACCGATGCCACGCCGACGAGAGACTGGACGTGGAGGTCAACAGTACCCAGGCGGCCAAACAATGTGCCCTGCATGGTCTCGGTATGACACTGATCTCCAAGCTCGCAGTGGAGGACGAACTCGCCAGCGGACGCCTCGTCACGATTCCCCTGCCAGGCACCCCCGCGAAACGCACGTTCTACATCGCGTGGGCCCGCGGAAGCACACCCTCCACCGGCGCGGAGGCGTTCGTCGCCTTGTGGATACCCGACGACGCCACGGCGCCGCCCGGTCCCGACGGCGCCGTCCACACCGGAAGCGTAAGTCAGGGTCTGGATATGTTCAGCTTGTAGGGCCCGATCCACACGGCCCAGGCGCTCTCGACCCCGATCACAATCGTCTCACCGGCCTCAAGCTCGAGTTGGAGGCGCGCGCCTGCTCCTTCTCCAATGTCGTCGCCCCAGGGCGCGCTACAGGCGATCTCCTCGCCCAAGCAGTCCCCCTCAAATACGAACAAAACCGTCTCGATGTTCGATCCGTAGGTGTCGAACTGGTACAAACCCGCCTCCGGTGCGGTCCAGCCGTAGAGATGCCCCGCGCCTGCCATTTCGCCGCAAGAACCCGAAAGGAAGTCTCCCGCGCCGACGGTCGTATCCAGACGTGTCAGCGGCACCGCGTTTCCCAACTCGACCTCCGGGCACATCGTCGCGCCGATATTGAGGTTGAAGGTACCCTCATCCGCCGGGTCCTTACCGTCCACGACGATGGTGAGTACTTGCCCCGCCTCCGCCATGATCGACGCCGAGGACTGCCAGACGCCGCCGCCATCATCGTTGCAACTGACCATCTCCCCGCCGCATTTCCCGTCGAGGATCGCCAAGACCGTGTTGAAGTCCGAGTCAAACGTATCGAAGGCATAGAAGCCAGACGACGGCGCCGTCCAGGTGTACGCCACGTCGGGACCACCACCACCGCAGGAACTCTGCCAGGCGTTCATCTTGTCTACCGTGACGCCCATGACACTCAGAGGTGCGGTACTCCCCAGATCTTCGCACTCCGCGGGCGCCAACATGTCGATCGCCAGCTGATACTGCCCACCCTCGCCGACCCAGTAGCCGTCGACCACAATGGTCACCGGCCGGCCTGCGCTGAGATTGAGCGACAGCTCCGAAGCCACATCGTCCCCGAGGTTGTCATTGCACCCTAGAGAGGCGCCTTCACACTCGCCGTCGTACACGTAGAGCACCGTGTCGAAGTCCGACCCCCGGGTATGAATGATGTACGTGCCATCCTCTGGGGGCGTAAAAACATGCGCGACATCGCGGGCACCGGACTCCGCACAGCCAGAACTCGGTTCGAAGGTGTTGTCTTCACCGGCTGTCGAGCCGGTGAATGCGACGGAGGTCGCTTCCGGAAGCACAACCTCGGGGCAGTCGCCATCCGGCTCCGCGACGTCATCGTCATCGTCATCGTCATCGTCATCGTCATCGTCATCGTCATCGTCGTCATCGTCGTCATCGTCGTCATCGTCGTCATCGTCGTCATCGTCGTCATCGTCGTCATCGTCATCGTCATCGTCATCGTCATCGTCATCGTCATCGTCATCGTCATCGTCATCGTC